>NZ_CP034909.1:2970000-3270000 GCF_008932245.1 Sinorhizobium alkalisoli
GGCGGTCTCGACGAAGCGCTGGCCCATTGCGGTCAACACATAGCCGCGCGGATTGCGCTCGAAAAGCTTGACCTTGAGGGAGAATTCGAGCCGGTCGATGCGGCGCGACACGGTCGCGTGACTGGTCCTCAGCCGCCGTGCCGCCGTGGAAAGCTGACCGGTCCGCGCGACCGCCAGGAAGAACTGCAGATCGTCCCAGGTGAAATTCGCATTCATGCCGCCGCCTCCCGTCTGTTCAGAAATGAACAGATCCTGTTTGCAATTTAAGGTTTGACACGCTTGCGTCAAAGCGAAATTTTCCCGATGGTAAAAGAAGAGCCGGACGTAGGAGGAGCATGTCTGGCCAAATCTGAACAGAGCGAATGAACCGAGTTGCCGCCCGAAACGCTGAAAGCGTCCCGGGAACCACTCCGCGTTCAAGAGAACTCGTGCAGACGGCTCTGATGTTTTGGAGGAAATATGATGCGTAAGACACTGGTCGCCGCCTTTGCAATGCTTGCCAGCAGCACGGCGGCTTTCGCCGATGCATCCGACGGCAAGGTCAAGATCGGAATCCTCAACGACCAATCCGGCGTCTACGCCGATTTCGGTGGCAAGTCCTCCTACGAGGCCGCGCTGATGGCGGTGGAGGATTTCGGCGGAACGGTTCTCGGCGTTCCGGTCGAAGTCGTCACAGCCGATCACCAGAACAAGCCGGACATCGCCTCCAACATTGCACGCCAGTGGTATGACACCGAGCAGGTGGACAGCATCATGGAGCTCACCACCTCTTCCGTTGCGCTCGCCGTCCAGGCGATCTCGAAAGAAAAGAAAAAGATCGACATCGTCACGGGCGCCGCGACGACGGAACTCACCGGCAAGCAATGCAGCCCCTATGGCTTCCACTGGGCCTATGACACCTATTCGCTTGCCGTGGGCACCGGCGGTGCGCTCGTCAAGCAGGGCGGCGACAGCTGGTTCTTCCTGACGGCGGACTATGCCTTCGGCTATTCGCTCGAGGAAAATACCGGCAATTTCGTCAAGCAGAACGGCGGCACCGTCGTCGGCGCCGTTCGCCATCCGCTGGCGACCACCGATTTCTCGTCCTTCCTGCTTCAGGCCCAGTCTTCCGGGGCCAAGGTGATCGGCCTTGCCAATGCCGGCCTCGACACCTCGAACGCCATTAAACAGGCGGCAGAATTCGGTATCGTCCAGGGCGGGCAGCGCCTTGCGGCGCTTCTTTTCACGCTGGCCGAGGTGCACGGCCTCGGCCTCGACGCCGCGCAGGGCCTGACGCTCACCGAAGGCTTCTACTGGAATAGGGACGAGGAAAGCGCCAAGTTCGGCAAGCGCTTCATGGAACGCACCGGCAAGATGCCAAACATGGTCCATGCGGGCACCTATTCGGCCGTTCTGCAATATCTGAAGGCGATCGAAAAAGCCGGCAGCGACGATGCCGACGCTGTTTCCAAGGCGTTGCACGCGATGCCGGTCAATGACGTCTTCGCGCAAAACGGAACCGTCGCGCCGAATGGCCGCATGATCCATGACATGTATCTGCTCGAGGTGAAGAAGCCCGACGAAGTCAAGGAGCCGTGGGACTATTTCAACGTCCTTGCGACCATTCCCGGCAAAGAAGCTTTCATCGATCCGGCCGAGAGCGGCTGCGAACTGGTGAAGTCCTGATCGGCGGCGGGCAATGAGCGTCGCCGTGCCTGCCGAGAACGGCGCGCCGCGGGTGGTTCTTTCCGCCCGCGGTCTCCGCCGCGACTTCGGCGGCTTCACCGCCGTCAACAACGTCGACCTCGACGTCCAGCATGCCCGCGTGCACGCTTTGATCGGCCCGAACGGAGCCGGCAAGACGACCGTCTTCAACCTCTTGACCAAGTTCCTGCAGCCGACCCACGGAACCATCATCCTGCTCGGCGAGGACATCACCAATATGGCGCCGGACAAGGTCGCCCGCATGGGCCTCGTGCGCTCCTTCCAGATCTCGGCAGTGTTTCCGCATCTGTCGGTACTCGACAACGTCCGCGTCGCGCTGCAGCGGCCGAACCATCTTGCGATCCAATTCTGGAAACCCCTTTCGGCGCTCGATGCCCTGAACGCCAGGGCCGATCAACTGATCCGCTCCGTTGGGCTCGAAAAGGAGCGCCACGCCATTGCCGCCGATCTCTCCTATGGCCGCAAACGCGTGCTGGAGATCGCCACGACGCTGGCTCTCGATCCAAAGGTGATGCTTCTCGACGAACCAATAGCCGGCATGGGTCATGAGGACGTTGGCATGGTGGCCGAGATCATCCGCGAGGTTGCGCGCGAACGCGCCGTGCTGATGGTCGAGCACAATCTGTCGGTCGTCGCCACCCTTTGCCATCACGTCACGGTGCTCCAGCGCGGCGAGATCCTGGCGGAAGGCGACTATGGCACCGTCTCCGACGATCCGCGCGTGCGCACCGCCTATTTGGGCACGGAGGAGACCTGAGATGAAACCGCATCTCGAAGTCTCGGGCCTTAATGCCTGGTATGGCGAAAGCCACATCCTGCATGGCGTCGACATGACCGTCGGCGAGGGCGAGATGGTGACGCTGCTCGGCCGCAACGGCGTCGGCAAGACGACGACGCTCCGGGCGATCATGGGTATCGTGCGCGAACGCAAGGGCGGCATCCGTTTCGCCGGCGAGGATCTGATGCGTCTGCCGCTCCATCGCGTCGCCCATCGCGGCCTCGGCTTCGTGCCCGAGGAACGCGGCATCTTCTCGACATTGTCCGTTTACGAGAACCTGCTGCTGCCGCCCGCCGTCGCGACAGGCGGGATGACGATCGACGAGATCTTCGAACTCTTCCCCAACCTCCACGAGCGCCGCAACAGCCCGGGCACCAGGCTCTCCGGCGGCGAGCAGCAGATGCTGGCGATCGCCCGAATCCTGCGCACCGGCGTCCGGATGATGCTGCTCGACGAGCCGACCGAGGGTCTCGCGCCGGTCATCGTGCAGCGTATCGGCGAGGTCATGAAGAAGCTCAAAGAGCGCGGCATGACGGTCCTCCTCGTCGAGCAGAACTTCCGTTTTGCAAGCAAGGTCGCGGATCGTTTCTATCTCATGGACCATGGCCGGATCGCCGGCGAGTTCCCGGTGTCGGAACTGCCCGAGCGCATGGACATGCTGCATGATGTGCTCGGGGTTTAAGCCATGACGATGATCTTCGGGATTCCGCTCCAGGCGCTTCTCGGGCAACTCCTGATCGGGCTCATAAACGGCTCCTTCTATGCGCTGTTGAGCCTCGGCCTCGCGATCATCTTCGGCCTTTTGCGCGTCATCAATTTTGCCCATGGCGCGCAATATATGCTGGGTGCCTTCGTCGCCTGGCTGCTTCTCTCGTATCTCGGCATCGGTTATTGGCCGGCGCTCGTGCTCGCGCCGGTTCTCGTCGGTCTTCTCGGCGCGGCGGTCGAGCGGACCATGCTCCGGCGACTCTATTCGCTCGACCCGCTTTACGGCCTGCTCTTCACCTTCGGACTGGCGCTAACGGTCGAGGGAACATTCCGCTACCTTTACGGCGCCTCCGGCCAGCCCTATGCGACGCCCGCGCTTCTGACCGGCGGCACGAATCTGGGCTTCATGTTCCTGCCCGTCTACCGCGGCTGGGTCATCCTCTTTTCGCTGATCGTCTGCCTCGGAACCTGGCTCGTTATCGAAAAGACCAAGCTCGGCTCCTATCTGCGCGCTGCGACGGAAAATCCGGTGCTGGTGCAATCCTTCGGCATCAATGTACCGTCCCTGCTGACGCTCACCTATGGACTCGGCGCGGCGCTTGCCGCCCTTGCCGGCGTGCTTGCCGCGCCGATCTATCAGGTCTCGCCGCTGATGGGATCGAACATCATCATCGTCGTCTTCGCCGTGGTGGTCGTTGGCGGCATGGGCTCGATCATGGGCGCGATCGTCACCGGCTACCTGCTCGGCGTCGCCGAGGGACTGACCAAGGTCTTCTATCCAGAGGCCTCGAACATCGTGATCTTCGTGATCATGGCCATCGTTCTCCTGATACGGCCAGCAGGCCTCTTCGGCCGGGATGCCTGATATGACGCTGACACTCGAACTTGAAAAGCGGAAGGAACGCTCGCCCGTCGTCGCCCAGACGGTGTTTCTCGGCGTCGGTCTCGCCTTCTTCATCTTCGCACCGCTTTTCCTATACCCCGTCTTCCTGATGAAGCTTCTGTGTTTTGCGCTCTTTGCCTGCGCGTTCAACCTGCTTCTCGGTTATACGGGGCTGTTATCCTTCGGCCACGCCGCCTTCTTCGGCGGCGCGGCCTATTTCACGGCGCATGCGGTCAAGGAATGGGGCCTCCCGCCCGAGCTCGGCATCCTCGTCGGCGTGATCGGCGCTGCCTTTCTCGGTGCGGTGGTCGGCTTCTTTGCCATTCGTCGCCAGGGCATCTATTTTGCGATGATCACGCTGGCGCTGGCGCAGATGTTCTATTTCTTCTGTCTGCAGGCCGAATTCACCCATGGCGAGGACGGCATCCAGTCGGTGCCGCGCGGCTACCTCTTCGGCTTCCTCGATCTTTCCCGACCGATGAACATATATTATTTCGTCCTCGCCGTCTTCGTCATCGGCATCGGCATCATCTGGCGGATCATCAATTCGCCCTTCGGCATGATCCTGAAATCAATCCGCGAGAACGAGACGCGCGCGATCTCGCTCGGCTATTCGGTCAGAAACTACAAGCTAGCAGCCTTCGTGATGTCGGCGGCGCTTACGGGCCTTGCGGGCGGCCTGAAGGCGCTCGTTTTTCAGTTTGCGACGCTGACCGATGTGGGCTGGCAGATGTCGGGCGAGGTCATTCTGATGACGCTGCTTGGCGGCATCGGCACGCTGATCGGGCCGCTCTTCGGCGCCGGACTCGTGGTGACCCTCCAGAACTACCTGGCGACGTCCGAATTTCCGGTGACGATCATCACCGGGCTCGTCTTCATGGCCTGCGTGCTCGTCTTCCGCCGCGGCATTGTCGGCGAGTTCTACAATTCACGCCTCGGCCGAAAACTCGGCTTCGAGTACCGCCACTCGCACTGACGCCAGTTGCCCGATTGCTTTTTAGCCGTGCCGATACCAGAGAAAGCCCATGGATACCTTCGATTTCATCATCGCTGGAGCGGGAAGCGCCGGCTGCGTTCTCGCCAACCGCCTTTCGGAGAATCCGGCGCATCGCGTGCTGCTGCTCGAGGCCGGGGGCCGCGACAACTATCACTGGATCCACATTCCTGTCGGCTATCTTTATTGCATCAACAATCCGCGCACCGACTGGTGCTTCACCACCGCACCGGAGGAGGGGCTGAACGGGCGGTCGCTCGGCTATCCGCGCGGCAAGGTGCTCGGCGGCTGTTCCTCGATCAACGGCATGATCTACATGCGCGGCCAGGCGCGCGACTACGATCATTGGCGCCAACTCGGCTGCACCGGCTGGAACTGGGAAGCGGTTCTGCCGCTCTTCAAGAAGTCCGAGGACCACTATCTCGGTGGCGACGCCATGCACGGCGCCGGCGGCGAATGGCGGGTCGAGAAGGCCCGTGTCCGCTGGGCTGTACTCGACGCCTTCCAGAAGGCGGCGGCCGAGGCCGGTATTCCGGAAACGGACGATTTCAACCGCGGCACCAATGAGGGCTCGGGCTATTTCGATGTCAACCAGCGCTCAGGAATTCGCTGGAACACCGCCAAGGCTTTCCTGAAGCCGGCCAGGCGCCGCCGCAATCTCACGATCATGACCAAAGCGCATGTCCGGAGGCTGATTCTCGAAGAGGGACGTGTCGCCGGCGTCGAATTCCAACACGACGGCGTCACCAAGCGCGTGCGGGCCCGCCGGGAGACAGTGCTTTCGGCCGGCGCCATCGGCTCGCCGCACATTCTGGAGCTCTCGGGCATCGGCGACCCGGAAATCCTCCGGCAGAACGGCGTCGAAGTCCGTCACGACCTGCCCGGCGTCGGCGCCAACCTGCAGGATCACCTGCAGCTTCGCCTCGCCTACAGGGTCACCGGCGTACCCACGTTGAACGAGAAGGCGAACTCCCTCCTCGGCAAGGCTGCCATCGGGCTCGAATATCTCGTCTGCCGCTCCGGGCCGATGGCGATGGCACCAAGCCAGCTCGGGATCTTTACCCGCTCCGGACCGGAAAAGGAGACGCCGGACCTCGAATATCACGTGCAGCCGGTCACCTTGGAAAAATTCGGCGAGCCCGTGCACCCATTTCCGGCGATCACGGCCAGCGTCTGCAATTTGAGGCCGGAAAGCCGCGGATCGGTGCATCTAAATGGCCCGGATTATGCCGCGGCACCCGACATCCGCCCCCATTATCTGAGTACCGAGACCGATCGCGAGGTGGCTGTGAAGGCAATCCGGCTCACCCGCCGCATCGTCGCGCAGCCCTCTTTCGCGCGCTACGATCCGGTCGAGTTCAAGCCGGGCCCGGCCTACGAGACCGATGAGGAACTGAAGCGAGCGGCGGGCGATATCGGTACGACGATCTTTCACCCCGTCGGCACATGCCGGATGGGCGCCGACCCCGAAAGCGTCGTCGATCCGCACTTGCGCCTCCGCGGCCTTGACGGCCTTCGCATCGCCGACGCCTCGATCATGCCGACCATCACCTCCGGCAACACCAACTCGCCGACGATCATGATCGCGGAGAAGGCGGCCGAGATGATCCTGGCGGCAAACCGGTAGAACGCCGGCCTATTCCGCCGCTTGCGTCTCCGGCATCGGCACATAGTTCAGGATCGGCGACAGCCAGCGCTCTGCCACGCGAACATCCATGCCCTTGCGCTCGGCATAGTCCTCGACCTGATCCCGCTCGATCTTGGCCACACCAAAATAATAGGCATCCGGATGGCCGATATAGAGACCGGAAACCGAGGAGCCCGGCCACATCGCAAAGCTCTCCGTCAGCCTGACACCGATCGCAGCCTCGGCATCCAGGAGCCGGAACAGTGTTTCCTTCTCCGTATGATCCGGCTGTGCCGGGTAGCCGGGCGCCGGGCGGATGCCCCGATAGGGCTCCGCGATCAGTTCCTCGGGTGTGAAGGCTTCCTCCGGTGCGTAGGCCCAAAGCTCCTTGCGCACATATTCGTGCATGCGCTCGGCGAAGGCTTCCGCGAAGCGATCGGCAAGCGCTTTGACCATGATCGAGGAGTAATCGTCGTTAGCGCGTTCGAAACGCTCGGCAATCGCCACCTCCTCGATGCCGGCCGTCACCACGAAGCCGCCGAGATAATCATGCGTGCCGCTCTCGACCGGCGCGACGAAATCGGCGAGCGCGACATTCGCTCGGCCGTCGCGCTTTGCAAGCTGCTGGCGGAGCGTGAAGAACGTGGCAAGCTTGCTCTCACGCGCCTCATCGGTGAAGAGGCGGATATCGTCGCCGACCGTACCGGCCGGCCAAAAGCCGACGACCGCCTTCGGTGCGAACCATCTCTCCGCGATAATCTTTGCGACCATCGCTTGGGCATCCTCGAAGAGCTGGAGGGCGGCCCGTCCCTGCTTCTCGTCGTGGAGAATCCGCGGATAGACGCCTTTCAGCTCCCAGGTCTGGAAGAAGGGCGTCCAGTCGATATAGCGCGCGAGCTCTGCGAGGTCCCAGCTCTCGAATACGCGGGTACCGAGGAAAGAGGGCGTCTTCGGCCGATAAGCGCTCCAGTCGAGCCTGTGGGCGTTGGCGCGGGCCTGTGAAAGCGGCAGGCGGCGTTTTTCCGCCTCGTTGCGGGCATGCACCTCGGCAACCTTCAGATATTCGGCGCGCACCGTCTCCATGTAGGCCATCCGCACTTCAGGCGACATCAGGCTCGAGACGACGCCTACGGCGCGGCTCGCGTCGGTGACATAGACGGTCTGCCCGAGCGTGTAGCGCGGATTGATCTTCACCGCCGTATGGACGCGGCTGGTCGTCGCCCCGCCGATCAGCAGCGGAATGTCGAAACCTTCGCGCTCCAGTTCGGAGGCGACGTGCACCATCTCGTCGAGTGACGGCGTGATCAGGCCGGAAAGCCCGACGGCGTCGACCTGCTGCTCCCTGGCCACTTCGAGGATCTTTGCGGAAGGCACCATGACGCCGAGGTCGATGATCTCGTAATTGTTGCAAGCGAGCACGACGCCGACGATGTTCTTGCCGATGTCGTGCACGTCGCCCTTGACGGTCGCCATCAGGATCTTGCCGGCGCTTTCGCGCGCGTCGCCGCCATTGGCCGCCTTTTCCGCCTCCATGTAGGGGAGCAACACGGCGACCGCCTGCTTCATCACCCGCGCCGATTTGACCACCTGCGGCAGGAACATCTTGCCGGACCCGAAGAGGTCGCCGACGACGTTCATGCCCGCCATCAGGGGCCCTTCGATGACATGGAGCGGGCGCTCGGCGGCACGCCGCGCCTCGTCCGTGTCCGCTTCGACGAATTCGGTAATGCCGTTGACGAGCGCATGCTCCAGGCGCTTCTCGACCGGCCATTGCCGCCAGGCGAGGTCCTTTTCCTTGCCCTGTGCGCCGCCCTGCCCCCGATAGCGTTCGGCGATCTCCAGGAGCCGCTCCGTCGCGTCTTGGCGGCGGTTGAGCACGACGTCCTCGCAGGCCTCGCGCAGATCCGGGTCGATCGCGTCATAGACCGCGAGCTGCCCGGCATTGACGATGCCCATGTCCATGCCGGCCTGGATGGCGTGATAGAGGAAGACCGCATGCATCGCCTCGCGCACCGGCTCGTTGCCGCGGAAGGAGAAGGAAAGGTTGGAGACGCCGCCCGAGACGTGCACATGCGGCAATGACGCAGTGATTTCCCGTGCTGCCTCGATGAAATCGACGCCGTAATTGTTGTGTTCCTCTATGCCGGTCGCAACGGCGAAGATATTGGGGTCGAAGATGATGTCCTCCGGCGGGAAGCCCACCTCCTCAGTGAGCAGCCGATAAGCACGGCGGCAGATCTCGACCTTGCGAGTCTTCGTGTCGGCCTGCCCCTTTTCGTCGAAGGCCATCACCACCACGGCAGCGCCATAGGCGCGCACCAGCCGGGCGTGATGCAGGAACGCCTCCTCCCCCTCTTTCAGCGAGATCGAATTGACCAGCGCCTTGCCCTGGACGCATTTGAGGCCGGCCTCGATCACCTCCCATTTCGAGGAATCGATCATCACCGGCACGCGGGCGATATCCGGCTCTGAAGCGACGAGGTTCAGGAACTCGACCATGACCTGCTTCGAGTCGATCAGGCCCTCGTCCATGTTGACATCGATGATCTGGGCGCCGTTCGCCACCTGATCGCGTGCGACGTCGAGGGCAGCGGCATAGTCGCCAGCGGTGATCAGCTTGCGGAACTTCGCCGAACCGGTGACATTGGTGCGCTCGCCGACATTGACGAAGGGAATCTCGTCGGTGAACGTGAACGGCTCGAGGCCGGAAAGGCGCATGCGCCGTTCGATCTGCGGAATCTCGCGCGGCGGATATTTTTCGACGGCCTCGGCAATGGCGCGGATGTGGTCGGGCGTCGAGCCGCAGCAACCGCCGACGATATTGACGAGCCCGTCGCGCGCAAAACCCTCGATCTGCGCCGCCATCGCCTCGGGGCTCTCGTCATAGCGGCCGAACTCGTTCGGCAAGCCGGCATTCGGATAGGCGCAGATAAGCGTATCGGCAACCGACGAAAGCTCGTCGATATGGGCGCGCATGGCATTGGCGCCGAGCGCGCAGTTGAGCCCGATCGTGAAAGGCTCCGCATGGCGCACGGAATACCAGAAGGCTTCCGACGTTTGGCCGGAAAGCGTGCGGCCGGAAAGATCGGTGATTGTGCCTGAGATCATGATCGGCAGACGAACGCCTTTCTTGGCGAAGATTTCCTGCGTTGCAAAGATCGCCGCCTTGGCGTTCAGCGTGTCGAAAATCGTCTCGATCAGGATGATGTCGGCGCCGCCGTCGATGAGCCCGCGGACCTGTTCGGCATAGGCGAGCCTCAGATCGTCGAAGCCGACGGCGCGATAGCCAGGATTGTTGACGTCCGGCGAGATCGACGCGGTGCGGTTCGTCGGCCCGAGCGCGCCGGCGACGAAGCGTCGCCGGCCGTCCTCGGCGTGAGCGCGCTTGGCCGCCCGCCGGGCAAGCCGCGCGCCGTCGCGGTTCAGTTCATAGACCATGTCCTCCATGCCGTAATCGGCCTGGGCGATGCGGGTCGAGGAAAAGGTGTTGGTTTCGAGAATGTCGGCGCCGGCAATGGCATAGCGATAGTGGATGTCCTCGATCGCCTTCGGCTGCGTCAGCGTCAGAAGATCGTTGTTTCCCTGCTGGTGACAGCTGCAGCCCCCGAACCGGGCGCCGCGGAAGTGATCCTCGGCGAAGCCGAACTGCTGGATCTCCGTTCCCATGGCGCCGTCCATGATCAGGATGCGCTCTGCCGCCGCCTGACGCAGGGCCCGGAAGATTTCCGATCCGTCAGGCTTCGGTGAAACATCTCCGAAGAGGGAGTTGGCGGCCATGGGAAATCTCCCGTTCTGAAAACGACATCAACTAACTCACATAAACATATCTTTATGTCAACATACGAGGAGATCACAATTTGACTTCCGGCAAGAAAAAGCCCGCCGTAATCGCGGCGGGCGGCAGATACTCGTTCTCTGAAGGGCGGAATGGCCGGAAGATGCAGCCCCTCGCAGGCTTGCAGCATCGCATGTGCGTCGACCACGGTGCTGGAGGCAATCTCACATCCGCTTGAGGCAATCCTCAAGTTCGTAGATCGCGCAGAGGATGTGATAGAAGCTGCTGGCCGGCGCGGGCTCGTCGACGAAGGTGCCGTCCGCCTTCAGCTTGTCGCGCCACAAACCGGGAACCGGTGTTTGCAGAAAGCGGTCGAGCGCGGCCGCTGCGCGTGAAGCCGAGGCGAGATAACGCGTCCGCTCCGCGCCCTCGCCCAAGGCCGCGAATCGGATCGCCGCCTTCAGCCATTCCGTCTGCGGCCAGAGCCGCGCCACCGGATCAGCGACGGAAAAGTCTTCGAAGAGCGTCATGACGGCGACGCCACGGTGCTCACAGATGCCGTGCGTCTCGCCGATCTCGAAGAGCCGTCGCGCCGTAACGATCGCCTGCGACTTGCCGCGCCGCTCCGCCCAGCGAAGAAGCAGCCACGCCCATTCGAATTGGTGGCCGGGTTCGACGATCCGGCCTTTCTCCCCCGGAAAGGGCGCCCAGTCATGGTCGAAGAACTCGCGCAAGGCGCCGGTTTCGGCGTCGACGAAATGCTCCATCGCCAGATGCGCGATCTCGTCGGCAAGATTGGCCCACGCGACCCGGTCGAAGCGTTCCACCTCTTCACTGGCGAGACAGGCCTCGAAGAGGTGCATATGCGGATTGGAGCAGAGCGGCAAACGCGGCGGATTGTCCTCCTCGAAGCCGGCGATCGGATGCTTGCAATGGGCCTCGAGGCTGAGCCTCATCTCGTTGCTGCGCTCAGCCATCTCCGCGTTTCGCTCCGGCACGACTTCGCCCAGATGGGCGAAGGCAAGCAGCGCGAAGGCCTGGTTATATATGTCGAAGCCGGTATCGATGATCTCGCCGTCGGCATCAGCAAGCGCCCCGTAAAAGCCGCTCGGCTGACGGTAGACCCTATCGAAATAGTGAAGCCCGCCCTCGACGACAGTGCGCCAATCGCCGCTCCAGCCGCGCCGCCCCGCTTCCGCGAAGCAATAGACCTGCCGCGGCTGCACGCGCGAGCGGCGAGCGGCGCGGGTCGGCTCGCCCTGCAGGTCGATCGTTTCGACGAAGCCGCCGCCGACCGCGTCATAGCCCTTCTGCCGCCAGAGCGGCAGGGCCGCCTCGGCGAGCCAGCGGTCGAACTCCCGTGCCTGCAAGTGAATGTCCATACCCTGCGCGTTCTCTCTCAGTCCTCGAGTTTCAGTGCATCATGGTCGGCGCCCAGGACCTCGCAAAGCGCCTCGACGACCAGATTGTGATCATCCCGCTGCGGCAGACCGGAAACCGTGACGGCGCCGATGCATCCGGTGCCTTTGACGACAATCGGAAAGCTGCCGCCATGGGCCGCGTAGTCGGCATCCGGCAGGCCGAGCTTCGCCTGCAGGTTCGTCTGCTGCTTGAGCAGGTTCAAGCCGGTGGCATAGCTGCTTCTGAACAGGCGGAACACCGTGTTGCGCTTGCGCCGCACCCAGTTTGGATTGTCCGGCGTCGCCCCTTCGAGCGCCGCATAGAAGACCGGCATGGAAAAAAGCGTGATGTCGATGACGACACCCAGATTGCGCTCGGCGGCCATGCCGCGTAGCGTCGAGCCGAGCAGCCAGGCAGCGTCGAGGTCTAAGCGGTCGAACTGCAGCTCTTGTTCCTGAAGCGCGATACGGCGCAGGTCGTTGTCGATGTTCATGATACCTCAGCGGGTTCTGTTTCAATTAGACGCACGGATCGGGCGATAAATCGTCGCCGCGCTCCGAACTTACTCCTTCCAGAGCCAGGCGGCGCCGCGCACACCGGAACTGTCGCCATGCACCGCCTTCAGGATCGGCGTCTCGAAACTGTCGGCGAAGACGTACCGGGTGATCAGGCTCGGCAGTTCACCATAGATCTCGTCGACATTGGACATGCCGCCGCCGAGCACGAAGACATCCGGATCGACGATATTGGTTAGAAGCGCGAGGCTCCGGGCGAGGCGATCGACGAAGCGTTGATAGACGCCGGTCGCGGCGGGGTCGCCCGCGCGCTTCAAATCGATGATGTCGCGGCCGCGGCGGTCGACGCCGGTGGTCGTGCGATAGTCGAGCTCGAGCCCGGTGCCGCAGGCATACATGTCGAGGCAGCCGAGCTTGCCGCACCAGCACCTGTGGCCGGGATATTCTTCCGGCCTCATCCAGGGAAGCGGATAATGCCCGATTTCGGCGGCAATGCCCTGATAGCCGGCGTGAACCTTCTTGTTGATTGCCAGCCCTCCGCCATGACCGGTGCCGACAATGATGCCGAAGACGATGCGCGCCTGCCTGCCGGCTCCGTCGACGGCTTCGGAGACCGCCAGGCAATTGGCGTCGTTGGCAAGGCGCACCGGCCGGCCGAGGGCCGCTTCCAAGTCGCGCCCGAGCGACTTGCCGTTGATGAGCACGGCATTGGAATTGCGCACGATGCCGGTGCGCGGATTGGGGCTGCCGGGGATGCCGATGCCGATCGACCCGCGCTCCCCCGCCGTCTGCTCCGCGGCGGCCACGAGGTCGACCACGGCACGGACGCAATCGTCATAGCCGCCGGTCGGGGTTGGAACCCGGTGCCTTGCACGCGTGCCGCCATCGCGGCCGAGCGCGATGACCTCCATTTTCGTGCCGCCCCAATCGATACCGATGAACATGTGTGGATCACGTCCCAGGATGGTGTCTTTCAGATGGCGCCTCTCCCCGAGGCCGCCGTCACCCTTGCTTAGCATCCGCTCCGTTGGCGCCGCTAGTCCATCCGCCAAAATGGCGACGCCATCGAAAAACACTTGGCGAACAAGCCTCGCTTTTGTATGGGTCTATAGCAAGTGGTCCCGTAGCTCAGCAGGATAGAGCACCAGATTCCTAATCTGGGGGTCGCGCGTTCGAATCGCGCCGGGATCACCATTTCTTCCCTTGCCAAAGCAGCGTAGTAACCGGGCAGCCCGCCGGCGCATGATGCTACCGGACGGACCGCTATGGCGCGGCTCCAGAACCCCTCATCGCCCATTTGGGGGTGGCCCAACGGAGTTGCGCACCACCAGGTCGGGTCTGAGCAGGATCTCCGTTTCGGAAGCTGCCCGGTCCGAAAGCATGTCGAGCAGCAATGCCATTGCATGCTTGCCGATCGCGGTGCGTGGCTGGCGGATTGTGGTCAGGGAGGGGGTCATGAAACTCGCTTGCGGGATGTCATCGAAACCGGTGATCGAAAAATGGTCCGGTATTTCGTAGCCGCGTGCCTTCACCCCGAGAGCGACGCCAAGGGCGGTCTGATCGTTGACGCACATGAAGGCGGTGGGAAGATCATCGCGCATGAAGAACTGTTCCAGCGCGAGCCTTCCGCTTTCCACCGATCCGTCACCTTCAAGGACCAATTGCCGTCTCAAGGGAATGCCGGCCGCAGCAAGCCCTGCTTCGTATCCCGACCGACGGCGACGATAGGCAAGGCGCGTGCTGGAGTCCCCGATGAATGCAATTCGCCGGTGACCTTCCGAAATGAGGAGGTCAACAGCCTTGCGAGCACCCTGGACATCGTCGACCCCGACATAAGGAATGCCGCCATTGAAGACCGGCTCGAATACGCCCACGGTCGGCGGCAGACGTGCGGTCATGGCCTCGTGACCGAAAGGAAGAATGCCCGTGAACAGGATCATGCCCGCGGCCTGGTTCGAATTGAAGAATTTCAGGTATTCCAGCCCACGCTGCGCGTCGTTTTGTGTGTGGCCGATCAGCACGCCGTAGCCGTGGGCCCGGGCTTCGTTTTCAAGGCCCACCAGAATACTGGAGAAATTCGGGTCGCCAATATCGGGCGCGACCACGAGTATCATATTCGAGCGCCCGAGCCTTAGGCTGCGCGCCATCGCATTGGGCGTGTAGCCGGTTATCGCGATTGCTTGATTGACCTTGAGTCTGGTCGATTTGGCGACCTTCTCCGGCATGTGAATGGCCCGCGAAACTGTCGCGATCGACACTTCGGCCATCCGTGCGACATCTTCGATGGTGGCGGGCGGGGAACTGGACACTCGATTGGCCTCGGACTCTATGGCGAGACACTACACAGACTTGCCCGACGGTCAAATGCGCGACCAGAAAAAATTGTCGGACAAACAGCATGTAAACCTTTACATCGGCCGGTGTAAAGGTTTACATCAACAAAAATGAGGTGGAGGCCTCAGGGAGGGGAACATGGGCACGGACGTCGTCGAAAGCGCTCCCGTCGTGCTGTCCGCGCGACGCGTCAGCAAATCGTTCAGCGGTGTGCAGGTGCTGTTCAGCGTCGATTTCGAGCTGCGCCAGGGCGAAATCCACGCGCTGATGGGTGAAAATGGCGCCGGCAAATCCACACTCGTGAAGATTCTCTCCGGCTTCGAGCAGCCGACCTCGGGCGAGATCCTGTTAGACGGCAAATCCGTGACGCTTCCGCCCAACGGTGCCGCCGAGGCGCTCGGCATTGTCATTATCCATCAGGAATTCAATCTGGCGGAACATCTCACCGTCACCGAGAGCCTCTTTCTCGGGCGCGAGGTAACCCGTTTCGGAGTTCTCGACCGCAAGTTCATGCGTGCGGAAACACGCCGCGTCCTCGATCTCCTCGGCTCTCACGTCGACGAAAACGCGATGATCGGCTCTCTGTCGATTGCCGAAAGGCAGATGGTCGAGATCGCCAAAGCCATCAGCCGTGACGCGCGCGTCGTCTTCATGGACGAGCCGACGGCAGTGTTGTCGCGCGAGGAAACGTACTTCCTGTTCCAGCTGGTGCGCAAGCTGCGCGAAAAGGGCACCAGCTTCGTCTTCGTGTCGCACAAGCTCGACGAGGTCATGGAACTGACGGATCGTGTAACGGTGTTGCGCGACGGCCAGTGGATCAAGACGGCGCCCACCTCCACCCTCGACGGCGAGGCTATCGCCCAGCTGATGGTCGGCCGCGAACTATCGAGCCTCTACCCCGGTAAAAGCGAGCCCAACGTCGACGAAGAAGTGGTGCTACGGGTCAGTTCGGTATCCACCGGCTATGTCCGGGACGCGAGTTTCGAGGTTCGCCGCGGCGAGGTCCTCGGCTTTTCAGGGCTGATCGGCTCCGGCCGAACGGAGTTGATGGAAGCGATCGTGGGACTTCGCTCGCGCCTGAAAGGCGAGGTACTGGTTCGCGGCCAGCCGGTACCGTCAGGTGATGTCCATGCGATCAATAAGGCCGGCCTCGTCTACATGACCAAGGATCGAAAGGCCAAGGGGTTGTTGCTCAATGCCGGGATGATGGCGAACCTGACGCTGCAGTCGCTCGGCCGCCATACCCGCCTCGGCTATCTCGACCCGGCAAGCGAGCAAGCGGCTCTCGTCAGGGCTCGCCGCCGCTTCGATATCCGCGTCAGGGACGACACTATCGTCGCCGGACGCATGTCGGGGGGCAATCAGCAGAAACTCCTGCTTGCCAAGGTCATGGAAACTGATCCGAGTATCATCATCATCGACGAGCCGACGCGGGGCATCGACATCGGCACCAAGCAGCAGATCTATCACTTCATCTCGGCGCTGGCCCGGGATGGCCGCTCGATCGTCGTCGTTTCGTCCGAGATGCCGGAGATCATCGGCCTCTGCAGTCGCGTAGCGGTCATGCGGGAAGGCCAAATTGCCGGCATACTCGAGGGCGATGAGATCTCTGAACAGGAGATCATGCGCTACGCCGCAGGTCTGAAGAAGAAGGCGGCCTGATCCGCGCGGGCGGATCCTTTGCCGCCGACGGCAACAATGCAATTCCCGAAAGGTGAGGCGGAGGCCCGATTGGATATGAGCGTGAACCAGGAAAGCAGTCAGGTGGCGATCCGCCGCCGCAGCTGGCGTGACATTGATCTGAGGGCTGTGGCGCCATTCGTTGCGCTGGCTTTGCTCCTCCTGGTGGGCGCGCTGGTCAATCCCAACTTCATCAGCATCAATAATCTCGCCAACGTCGCCACCCGAAGCGCATTCATCGCCATCATCGCAGTCGGGGCGACCTTCGTGATTTCCTCAGGCGATCTCGACCTGTCCGTCGGCGCAATGGTCGCCTTCATCGCCAGCCTGATGATCCTCTTCATGAATTCCGGCGTAATTGCCGATCCGGTGCTCATGCTCCTGACGGCTATCCTTTTCACGATAATTGCCGGTGCGCTATGTGGCCTCACCAACGGTCTGATCACGACGGTCGGCAGGATCGAGCCCTTCATAGCGACGCTCGGCACCATGGGCATTTATCGGGGGCTGACGACCTGGCTTTCGCAGGGCGGAGCAATCACGCTCAAGGAGCCTCAGCTCCAGGAGATGTACCGTCCCGTCTATTTCGGCACGATCTTCGGCGTGCCGGTTCCCATCGTCGTTATTCTTTGTGTGACCGCCGTCGCCGCCTTCATTCTCTACCGCACCCGCTACGGGCGGCACGTCGTCGGCGTCGGCTCCAATCGTGACGTCGCGCGATACTCGGGCATTTCCGTCAATCGCGTTCGCACGGTCGCATTCGTGATCCAGGGGCTGTGCGTAGCGGTAGCCGTGCTGCTCTACGTGCCGCGCCTCGGCTCGACGTCGGCGACCACAGGCATCCTGTGGGAACTGCAGGCGATCACAGCCGTCGTGATCGGCGGCACGGCACTCAAGGGTGGGGCGGGTCGGGTGTGGGGCACAATCTGCGGTGCCTTCATCCTCGAGCTGGTCGGCAACATCATGCTGCTGTCCAACTTCATCAGCGAATACCTGATCGGCGCCATTCAGGGCGCCATCATCATCATTGCGATGCTCGTCCAGCGCTCGCTGGTGCGCAAATCGTGAGACAGCCGGGTCCACAGGTCTCCCGGCCTGCAAAAGGTTGACCTGTATTGGGAGGTACATAATGCGTAAGAAGCTATTCGGCCTGACCCTCGCGGCCATGACCGCCCTCACCGGCGTGACGCATGCGCAGGAGGAAAAGAAAGTGACGATCGGCGTGTCGATACCGGCAGCCGATCACGGCTGGACGGCCGGTGTGGTCTTCCATGCCGAACGGGTCGCAAAGCTCCTGATGGAGCGAAATCCGGGTCTCCACGTGATCGTCAAGACCTCGCCCGATCCGGCGAGCCAAGCCAACGCCGTGCAGGATCTCGAGACACAAGGCATCGACGCTCTGGTCATTCTGCCGACCGATCCGGATCCGCTCGTCAACGCCATCAAGGAAGTGAAAGGCAAGGGTACTTTTGTCGCCCTGGTCGATCGTGCGCCGAGCGTCAACGACGCATCCGTACGTGATCTCTACGTTGCGGGCAACAACCCGGCACTCGGCCAGGTCGCTGGTGAGTACATCAAGGCAACGACACCGGATGCCGAAGTCGTCGTAATCCGCGGCCTGCCGATCCCGATCGATCAGCAGCGCCAGGACGGCTTCGACAAGGGTATCGAGGGGTCGAACGTCAAGGTTCTCGACCGCCAGTACGGCAACTGGAATCGCGACGATGCCTTCAAGGTCATGCAGGACTACCTGACCAAGTACCCGAAGATCGATGTCGTCTGGTGCCAGGACGACGACATGGCTGTCGGCGTGCTGCAGGCCATCGAACAGGCGAAACGCACCGACATCCAGTACGTCATCGCCGGTGCCGGCTCGAAGGAGATGATCAAGAAGGTCATGGACGGCGACAAGATGATCCCGGTCGACGTGCTCTATCCGCCGGCGATGATCGGTACTGCGCTCGAGATGACCGCTGCCAATTTCTACAGTCAGGTTCCAGTCCGCGGTGTCTACACGATCGACGCAACGCTCGTGACCGAGGATAATGCGCAGGACTTCTACTTCCCGGATTCGCCATTCTGATCCGGCATTGAGCAGAGGCGGCCCCTATTTGCACGGGCCGCCTCGATCGGGTCGCATGCAATCTGCATACGTTACGCAAAGCTGCGGACAGAGCCGGGGAGACCATCCGTGCGGTCGTCCCAAGCTCCGCCGGGCCCCAGGATCGCTACCTCCGTTGCGCCTCTATCCCCTTTTGACGCAAACCACCCCCGGATCCTCCTCGCCCTTCGTCACGTCGAAGAGCGTCGCCTCCTCGCCTTCGGTCCACCAGATATAGCGTCCGCCAGCATAGCGCGCGCCCGAGCCTGAGATAATTCCCGAGGCGGCGATGTAGTGGCCGCCGATCGAGAAGGTGACAAGCGACAGGGGGCCGGCATTGATATATTCGGCGTCGACGCCCTCCCCGGCGCAATCGTATCGCACCGTCTGCCGGTCGACAGCGCCGGCACCGGGCACACGCAGGATGACCTCCGCCCCGCCCGCTGCCGCGGCCTCGGTCGATACGAGCCGCATGACCGGAGTGCCGTCGGCGCCCGCCAGCGTGAGCCTTGTGCCATCTATACTCCAGTCGAGCCTATTCCGCAGAGCGTCGAAGAACTTCTGCTCCTGCTCCATGATGGCCGGTTCGCACATCTTGCGCGCCGCGGCGGTGGGTCCGAAGGTGATGGTCTTGCCCGAGAGGGTGAAGGCGCCGGTGAAAAAGTTGCAGCCGCCCATGCCGCCATAGGTACCGTCCTCCCGGATATCCAGTTCCGTCTCGAATTCGTCGACGACGCCTTCGCCGCCGATCGCCTCGGCGCGCCAGGAACCGACGAGCTCCTGCGGCACGTTCTCGGCGGCGACCGTATTCATGGAGGCAACTTCGATCAGCACGCAGGCGCACATGGCAGCCGTCAGGGTCTTTGACATGGGAAGTTCCTCGCGCAGAGAGCGACGCATGGTTGCAGCCAGGCGGATTCTTAGCGCAGCGGTGCCGGAAAGAGAAGAGCGGCGGCTTCCGCCCTTGTTGCCGAGGGCTTTCGGCTGTAGAGCCTATGGGAAACTCCAGAACCAGAAGAATACGGGAATTGGCAATGGCATCCGGCGACGAGAAGCGCCGCCTGACGATATTGGGCTCCACCGGTTCGATCGGCACCAGCACGCTCGACGTGATCGAGCGACTCGGCGGCCGTAAGAATTTCGAGATTGCGGCACTCACCGGAAACGGCAACATACCCTTGCTCGCCGAACAGGCGCGCCGCCTGGGGGCGGAGCTTGCGGTCACCGCCGACGCGGAGCGCTACGGCGAATTGAAGGAGGCCCTGAGCGGCAGCGGCATTGCCGTGGCGGCCGGCCGCAGCGGCCTTATCGAGGCGGCCGAGCGCGACGCCGGCTGGGTGATGGCGGCAATCGTCGGCAATGCCGGGCTTGCTCCGACCCTTGCCGCCGCGCGGCGCGGCGCCGCCATCGCGCTTGCCAATAAGGAGTGCCTCGTTTCCGCGGGCAGCCTCTTCCTGGAAGCGGTCCACAAGGGGGGCGCGCGGCTGCTACCCGTCGACAGCGAACATAATGCCATCTTTCAGGTCCTCGAAAACGAGCAGCGACACGCGGTCGAACGCATCATCCTGACGGCCTCCGGCGGCCCGTTCCGCACCAAGTCGCTCGAGGAGATGCGGCACGTCACCGCCGACATCGCCCGCGCCCACCCCAACTGGTCAATGGGGCTGAAAATATCGATCGACAGCGCCTCGATGTTCAACAAGGCGCTGGAAATGATCGAGGCGCGCCACCTCTTCGGGCTGCGTCCGGATCAGATCGAGGTGATCGTCCATCCGCAATCGGTGATCCATTCCATGGTCGGCTATAGCGACGGATCGGTGCTGGCGCAACTCGGCTGTCCCGACATGCGCACGGCGATCGGCTATGCGCTCTCCTATCCGAAGCGCTCAGCGCTGCCGGTCGAGCGGCTCGATTTCGCAAAGCTCGCGCGGCTCGATTTCGAAGCACCGGACGAAATCCGCTTCCCGGCGCTCCGCCTGGCGCGCCGGGCGATGGAGGCGGGCGGCGTGCAGGGGGCGGTGCTAAACGGCGCGAAGGAAACCGCACTCGAAGCCTTCATCAAGGCGAGGATCGGCTTCCTGGCGATGGCGGAAATCGTCGAGGAGGTGATGGATGCGTTGGCTGACCTGCCGGCGGCCGCCACCATGGACGATGTCTTCGCGGCGGATGAAAAAGCCCGGCATACTGCGGCCGGGTTGATTGAATAACACGCGATATTCGGTTCGAACTGTCCCTCATCCGCCCTTCTCCCCGCAAGCGGGGCGAAGGAGACTCGCGGCGTGCTTCCCACCCCACCCATTCACCCACAGATGAGGAGAAGGTGCAAGTCCGTCCCCTCTCCCCGTTTGCGGGATGAGGGGCTTCGGCTCGTGAGCGCTTACGCCACCGCCCTTGCCAGCGCGCAGCGCGACCAGAGTGAATGCAGGGCGCCGACCAGGTGATCGATATCGGCATCCGAATGCAGCGGCGTCGGCGTGATACGCAGGCGCTCGGTCTTCTTCGGCACCGTTGGATAGTTGATCGGCTGCACATAGACGCCGCAATTGTCGAGCAACAGGTCCGAGATCCATTTGCACTTGGCGGCATCGCCGACCATCACCGGCACGATATGGCTCGGATTGAGCATGTGCGGAATGCCGCGCTTGTCGAGCAGCGAGCGCAAGCGTCGCACCCGCTCCTGATGCGCGAAGCGTTCGACCTGGCTCTCCTTCAGATGCCGGATCGAGGCGAGCGCGCCGGCGGCGAGCGCTGGCGGCAGGGCAGTCGTGAAGATGAAGCCGGAGGCAAAGGAGCGGATGAAATCGCAGAGCGCCGCCGAACCGGTAATATAGCCGCCCATGACGCCGAATGCCTTGCCGAGCGTGCCCTCGATTACAGTCAGGCGATGCATCAGCCCCTCGCGCTCGGCGATGCCGCCGCCGCGCGAGCCATACATGCCGACCGCATGCACCTCGTCGAGATAGGTCATCGCGCCGTATTTGTCGGCGAGATCGCAGATCTCCCTGATCGGCGCGATGTCGCCGTCCATCGAATAGACCGATTCGAAGGCGATGATCTTCGGCGCGCGCGGATCGGCCGCCGCGAGCTTGGCTTCAAGATCGGCCACCGAATTGTGCTTGAAAATGACGCGTTCGCATTTCGAATGACGAATGCCCTCGATCATCGAAGCGTGATTCCCAGCATCCGAGAAGCAGATGATGCCGGGAATCCTGGAACAGAGAGTTCCAAGGGCGGCCCAGTTCGACACGTATCCCGAAGTGAACAGCAGCGCGGATTCTTTGCCGTGCAGGTCGGCAAGCTCGCGCTCGAGCAGGACGTGATAATGGTTGGTACCGGAGATGTTGCGGGTACCGCCGGCGCCGGCGCCGCATTCGTCAATCGCCCGCTTCATTGCCTCGACGACCACCGGAGATTGGCCCATGCCGAGATAGTCGTTCGAGCACCAGACGGTGACCTGCTGGCTGCCCTCGGCCGTGTAGCGTGTCGCCTTCGGGAAGTCGCCACGGTGGCGGGCGAGATCGGCGAATACGCGGTAGCGGCCTTCCTGATGCAGCCCGTCCAACTCGGCTTTGAAGAAACTCTCGAAATCCATCATCATCTCCACAACCCTGCCCGCCTTTGTTCCTTGAAAGCGGTCAGAGGGTCAACCCCGGAAAGCCCCCGTTGCCTGCGGCAAATGGCCCTCAGTTTTGAACTGTTCCAAGATAGCTAGTTCAACTCAATCCCCGCAACTTTGACCGAAGTCAAGCAATTACGAAAAAGGACGGCCGCTGCCGCCCTTTTCCGATGCAAAGTCCCCCCTTTCACGCGGCCGCCACGGCGCGCTTCGTCATCACCTTGATGAGATTGGCGCGATAGGGTGCGGTCGCATGAAGGTCGGAAAGCAGGTCCGAGGGATCGACCGTCACGTTCGCCACCGCGTCCGGCGACCAGTTGCCGGCAAGCGCCGATTCGAGGCCCGCATGGCGGAACACGCCGTTGGAGCCGGCCCCGGTCACGGCGACGCGAACGTCGCCAACGTCGCGACGGGCGACGAACACGCCCGTCATCGCATAGCGTGAAGCCGGGTTGGCGAACTTCTGATAGCTCGCCCTTTCGGGTGCCTCGAAGCGGATGGCGATGATGATTTCGCGATCACTGAGTACCGTCTCGAACAATCCGGTGAAGAAATCGCCGGCCCTGATTTCCCGCCTGTCCGTGACCACCATCGCGTCGAGCGCCAGGATGGCCGCCGGATAGTCCGCCGCCGGATCATTATTGGCGACGGAGCCGCCGATCGTGCCCATGTGACGGACATGCGGATCGCCGATGTGGCTCGCCAGCGCGCAAAGGGCGGGACAGACGGCCTTTACTCGTTCCGAGGTCGCGACCTCCTCATGCGTCGATGCCGCGCCGATCGTGACCGTCCGCCCGTCGACCGTGATGCCCTTCATTTCGGCGATGTGCCTGAGATCGATGAGGTCGCTCGGCGCAGCGAGCCGCTGCTTCATGGTGGGAATAAGTGTCATGCCGCCGGAAAGATATTTGCCCTCCGCAGCGGACCCCATGAGCTTCAGTGCCTCGTCGATCGAAAAGGCACGGCGATAATTGGTCTCGTACATTCTCGTTCCTCCCGATCAATGGCCGGCCTGCGCGGCGGCCCAGACCTTTTCGGGCGTCGCCGGCATGGTGACCGCATTGTTGCCGATTGCGTCGGTGATCGCGTTGATCAGTGCCGGCGGTGATCCGATCGCCCCCGCCTCACCGCATCCCTTGATGCCGAGCGGATTGTTCGGGCATGGCGTATTGGTCGTCGATACGCGGAAGGACGGCAGGTCATCGGCGCGCGGCATGGCGTAATCCATGTAGCTCGCCGTCAACAACTGCCCGCTGTCCGGATCGTAATGCACGCCTTCGAGCAGCGCCTGCCCGATTCCCTGGGCAATGCCGCCATGCACTTGCCCCTCGACGATCATCGGATTGATGATATTGCCGAAATCATCCGCTGCGACGAACTGGACGATCGTCGTCTTGCCCGTTTCCGGATCGACCTCCACCTCGCAGATGTAGCAGCCGGCCGGGAAGGTGAAATTGGCCGGATCATAGAAGGCGCCCTCCTTGAGACCCGGCTCCATGCCAGCGGGCAGGTTGTGGGCGGTATAAGCGGCGAGCGCCACCTGAGACCAGGGGACCGACTTGTCGGTGCCGGCAACCTTGAGCGCGCCGTCCTCGACGACGATATCGCTCTCGTCGGCCTCCATGATGTGCGCCGCGATCTTCTTCGCCTTGGCTTCGACCTTGTCCAGCGCCTTGACGATCGCCGACATGCCGACCGCACCCGAACGAGAGCCGTAGGTGCCCATCCCCATCTGCACCTTGTCGGTATCGCCATGCACGATGTTGATGCTGTCGATCGGCACGCCCAGCCGGTCGGCGACGAGCTGGGCAAAGGTGGTCTCGTGGCCCTGGCCGTGGCTGTGCGAGCCGGTCATCACCTCGATCGTGCCAACCGCGTTGACCCGGACCTCGGCCGACTCCCATAGGCCGACGCCGGCGCCAAGCGAACCGACCGCGGCCGAGGGCGCAATTCCGCAAGCTTCGATATAGCAGCTCATGCCGATGCCGCGTCTCATGCCGCGCCGCTCCGATTCCGCCCTGCGCGCGGCAAAGCCGTCGACATCGGCGGCCGCCATGGCGGCATTGAGCGACGCTTCGTAGTCGCCGGCGTCATAATTCATGATGACCGGCGTCTGGTGCGGGAACGACCGGATGAAGTTGATGCGCCGGAGTTCGGCCGGCGAAATGCCGAGCTCGCGCGCCGCCGTTTCCATCGTCCGTTCCAGGAGATAGGTCGCTTCCGGGCGACCGGCGCCGCGATAGGCGTCGACCGGGGCGGTGTTCGTATAAACCGTGCGGACATTGGCGTGTATCGCCGGGATGTCGTATTGCCCGGAGAGCAGGGTCGCATAGAGATAGGTCGGCACGGCCGAGGAGAAGAGCGACATATAGGCGCCGAGATTGGAGATCGTATCGACCTTCAGCGCCGTGATCCGATGGTTCGCGTCGAAAGCCATCTGGACGGTCGAAACATGGTCGCGGCCATGCGCATCGGTGAGGAATGCCTCGGTGCGGTCCGAGGTCCACTTGACCGGCACGCCGGTGCGCTTGGACGCCCAGAGACAGACGATCTCCTCCGGATAGATGTAGATCTTGGAGCCGAAGCCGCCGCCGACATCGGGCGCGATCACCCTCAGCTTGTTCTCCGGCGCGACATTATAAAAGGCGCTCATCACCAGGCGCGCCACATGCGGGTTCTGGCTGGTCGTGTAGCAGGTGTAGTGGTCATCGCCCGGATCGTAAATGCCGAGAGTTGCGCGCGGTTCCATCGGGTTGGGCGACAGGCGGTTGTTGAGGACCTTGAGCTCCGTCACATGCGCTGCGCCGGCAATCGCCCGGTCGACCGCGGCAGCATCGCCGATCTCCCAGTCGAAGATCAGGTTGCCTGGAGCTTCTGAATGGATCTGAGGCTGGCCGTCACCCAGCGCCTGCACCGGATCCGTGACCACCGGTAAAGGATCATAATCGACGATCACCGCTTCCGCCGCGTCGCGTGCCTCGGCGACGCTGTCGGCCACGACGACCGCGACCGCATCGCCCACATAGCGCACGGTCTTGTCCGCAAGCGGCCGCCAGACGCCCATCCTCATCGGCGAGCCGTCCTTCGAATGGATCATCCAGCCGCAGATGAGATTGCCGATTCCGTCAGCCAGCAATTGCTCTCCGTCGAGCACGTCGATGACGCCGGGCATGGCCTTCGCGTCCGTCGCGTCGATCCTCGCGATCCTGGCATGCGCATGCGGGCTGCGCACGAAGACCGCATATTTCATGCCCGGCACCCTCATGTCGTCCGTGTAGCGCCCCTTGCCGGTGAGGAACCGCCTGTCTTCCTTGCGCGCGACCGGCGCGCCAATCCCTTCAACACCCATTGCCTATCTCCTCCCGAGATATTCAGCACACTCCTGGAATTCCGATGCGGTTTTCCGCCCGCATCCCGCGTCCCGACGAATCTGTGCCCCCGCTCATTCCGCGGCCTGGCGTGCGCCGCCGCCCATCTCGGCGGCCGCGACCAGGATCGCCTTGACAATATTGTGATAGCCGGTGCAGCGACAGATATTGCCCTCGAGCTCGGCACGCACCGTCGCCTCGTCGAGATTGCCGCCATGGCGGCGGATCATGTCGACGGCGGTCATGACCATGCCCGGCGTGCAGAAGCCGCATTGCAGGCCGTGATGCGCATTGAAGGCCGCCTGGACCGGATGAAGCTCGCCCTGTTGCGCCAGCCCTTCGATGGTGGTGATCGCCGATCCCTCCGCCTGGGCGGCGAGGATCGAACAGCTCTTGACCGATCGGCCGTCCATCAGGATGACGCAAGTGCCGCACTGCGTCGTGTCGCAGCCGACATGCGTCCCCGTCAGTCCGAGATTTTCGCGGATGAAGTGCACCAGCAGCGTCCGGTCGTCGCAGGTGCCCGTCACCTGGCGGCCGTTGACCGTCATCGTTATTTTCGCCATTTCGCTCCTCCGGGGGTTGGTCGGTGCCAACTCGAGCGCGGCCTTGAAGTCGGGTGAGATCTGTTCACGCGACGGAAGGACGCGCCCACTGAAATCGATGCCCTCTGCCAGCGCCCACTCCTCCCGGGCCGAACTGGCACGCTGCATCATTTGTCTTTTTTTCAAATGTCGCAACCGTTTGCGGCCACGGAACGGCAAAAATTCCGCCGCCGTCTGTTCCGGCCTGGCAACCGCCTTCATCTTCTGTTCAGGAAAGATGACATTATCTTGCCGAGGAAGATTCGCCGCCTCCCGTAGACATTGCCGGACAGTGGATTATCTTCCAGGTTGCAAATTCAAAGGGGAAGCAGCCGGTTGCGCTGCCCTTCCATCACCCAGGAGACGGACGAGGCGACAGGCTGAGATCCGTAGAATTCGGAGAGGACAAGATGAAGAAAGCCATCGCACTTGTGCTGGTCGCCCTGGCGGTCGCAAGCTGCACGCAAACGGAAAAGGGTGCCGGCATCGGTGCCGCCTCGGGCGCGATCATCGGCGGCGCGATCACGAACGACGTACGCGGCGCGGCCGTCGGCGCAGCCATCGGCGGCGTGTCCGGCGCGGTCATCGGCCATGTCACCGAGCAGCCGGGCCAGTGCTACTACCGCGACCGCTACGGCCGCCGCTATATCGACGCCTG
This sequence comes from Sinorhizobium alkalisoli, assembly GCF_008932245.1. Classification (NCBI taxonomy): domain Bacteria; kingdom Pseudomonadati; phylum Pseudomonadota; class Alphaproteobacteria; order Hyphomicrobiales; family Rhizobiaceae; genus Sinorhizobium; species Sinorhizobium alkalisoli. Next base: position 2,996,727 of record NZ_CP034909.1, read on the forward strand.
CTGATTGCGGCGACCAACGAAAAGGAAGCCCCCGGGCGCGATTGCGGTCCGGGGGCTTTTTTTTGACCATGCGCCGAATTGGCGACCACGTTAGTCCCGCAACGGAACTTTTGCGGCTCACAGAGGTTCCGCCAAACGAGGAGCATCGGCATGATCGCGACGGCCCACCGGGTAAGCAGCCAGACCTCGCGCGAGATCAATCGCAGAATCCTGCAGGAGACCGAGGAACGGCTTGCCCACTACGAGTCGCATCCGGAAGAGATCGAGCAGAGACTGGCCGAACTGGATCTCGAGTGGGATATCGAGCGGACGCTCGAAGCTAATGCATCGTTGCTTGCCTTCACCGGTGTCGCACTCACGGCGACGGTTGATCGGCGGTGGCTCGCCCTTCCCGCTATCGTCACCGGCTTTCTGTTTCAGCACGCGATCCAAGGCTGGTGCCCCCCTTTGCCTGTGCTTAGAAGACTGGGATTCCGCACCGCCGAAGAAATCAACCAGGAGCGCTACGCATTGAAGGCGCTACGCGGAGATTTCAACGGCGCTCGGGGTCCGGGCAGGCTCGCTTCCGTACTGCGCGCGGTAGGGATACACCGCGAGCTTGGTGGTCAGGCCTGACTCCGCGCGGGAGAAGGTGATTCCGGTTTTGCCAGCATTCGTCTTAACCTCGGAAAGCTTCTTCGGCGGCATACTCCTGCACCAACATTCTGCAGTGGCGTCGTAATTTTCGGCGCAACGACCGTTGTGCAGCGTCTGCTTTGCACAGCGAGCGTGTGCTCCTGGGACCACATCGCCCGCCGATTTTGTCAGATACATCGGCCGACTCCCCTTCCCGGACTGGAACGACCGCGCCACGATCATTAACAAATGGGGAACCATGCCATGCTAACATGGCCATTGCCGCACAAGCAGGCAGTGAGTAAAGAGTCGCCTGAAACGGGATGCGGAGGGAATGTCGCCACCACGGTCGAGTACTGCGCACTGGAAGGGAGCGGCGGCGTTTGTCCTTGCGGCGTCGACGGCGCTTGGCCCGTTTTCCGCCGGTAAGGCGCTTGCGATCAACATCTTCGGCCTGCGGCTCTTCGAAAGCGCGGAGGAGGAGATCCAGGTCATCGACCCTGTCCGCTATGCCCTCACTTTCGAATCCGGCGCGGACGACGCGGATCTGCGCGAGGCGCTCGAAAACGCATCCAGGCTTTACCAGGATCGCGACAAACCGGTTTCCGGTGACCTCGGCCTCTTGATCAAGGCGCGCGACGACCGGGAACGCCTGCTTGCGGCTCTCTATGAAAACGCACGCTATGGCGGTGTCGTCAGCATCCAGATCAATGGGCAGGACATCGAAACGCTGCCGCCGGATCCCTCCTTTCCGGATGGCGCGGTGCCGGTGGCGGTGTGGGTCACCCCGGGGCCGGTATTCACATTGGGCAGGGTAACTCTGCAAGGCGATGCGGCGCAGTTCGCCCCTTCTGCGTACGGGCTTACGCCCGGCGCACGTGCCAACTCGACGCTGATCATCAGGGCAGGCGAGCAGATCGTCGCCGATCTGAAGGAACAGAGCCGGCCTCTTGCGAACCTTACCGAACGCAGCGTCGTTGCCGACCACGCCACTTCGACGGTCGACGTCACGATCGCCGCCGAGGGCGGCCCGGTCGCCCCCGTCGGCGATCTCACGGTCACCGGCACAAGGACCGTCGATCCGACATTCGTGCGCGATTATTCGCGCCTCAACGAGGGCCGGCCCTACTCGCCGGAAAACATCCGCAAGGCGGCCGAGCGTCTGCGGCAGTTGAATGTCTTTTCCAGCGTCACCATTACTGAAGCCGATCGGCTTGCGCCGAACGGTACCATTCCGATGACCATTCAGGTTTCAGAGGGCAAGCACCGCTATTTCGGCTTCGGCGGCCAGGTCTCGACGACCGACGGCCTTGGCCTGCAGGGCTACTGGGGTCACCGCAATCTCTTCGGCCGCGCCGAGTCGATACGGATCGAGGGCTCGGTCGATCGAATCGGTGAAACGGCGGATATCGGCGGGCTCGACTATTCCGCCAGCATCCTCTTTGCGAAACCCGGCGCCTTCGGCCCGGCATCGACCTTCACGGCGAGCGTGAAGGCTGCCATCTCCGACCCGGATGCCTATCGCGCCAAGACCATTACGGCGGCGGCAGGCGCCGGTTTCGAGCTTTCGCCGGAGGATACGGTCTCGGCCGGCGCGGAGCTGAGCCTGGCCGATGTCGACGACGCATTCGGGTCAAACCGCTATCTCACCGCCGCCATTCCGCTCGAATATGTTCGCGATACCCGCGACGACAAGCTGAACGCGAAGGAAGGCTACCGTGCGCTGATCAGCGCTAAGCCAAGCTACGAGATCGAGGGAAAGACCTTCTTCAGCTCATTCGAGGCCACCGCCTCCGGCTATCAGGCCCTCGGACCCGAGAACCGTTTCGTGCTCGCCGGCAGGATCGGCGCTGGCACACTTGTCGGTGGCGACGAACTCGCCGACATTCCGGCGCCGCGGCGCTTCTATCTCGGCGGCGGCGGCTCGGTGCGCGGCTACGCCTTCCAGGAGATCGGCCCGCGCAATGCCGACAACCAGCAAACCGGCGGCCGATCCTATGTGAGCGGTTCGCTGGAGGCGCGCATTGCGGTCACCGACACGGTGGGCATCGTACCTTTCATCGATGCGGGCAGCGTCTCGGCGGGCGAACTGCCGGACTTTTCGGATGTCCGCGCCGGCGCCGGTATCGGCCTGCGCTATGCGACGCCCTTCGGGCCGATCCGGCTCGATTTCGCTGTGCCGCTCAACAAATATCCCGGCGGCACCGATTACGGCATTTATGCAGGAATCGGCCAATCTTTCTGATTTGTGCCGATCGGCCTGTTATAATCATCGTTGCGGCACCCCACCTCCGTCCTGCCGATTCCAGAGCGGCGTAACATGGGCTATGGATAGGATATGAATCAGGTCATCCGCTTTCTCCGGCTCGCATTGCGCTATCTGTCTGCCGTCTTCGCCGTCGCGTTGGTGCTATTGCTCCTCGCCATCGGCTTTCTGGGTTTCACGACGCCCGGCGCGCGGGTGGTCGCCTGGGCGATCGAGAAATACGCGGCAACCCCCGACCAGATCGTTCGCATCTCCGATCCGAGCCCTTTGCTGGCTGGGCAATTCACCGCCGGCAGTGTGACGCTCTTCGATGGAGAGGGCATCTATGCGGAGGTACGGGATTTGGCGATCGACTGGTCGCCGGCGGACCTGCTCTCCATGCGCTTCGACGCGTCGAAGGTCTCAGCCGGCTCCGTCCGGCTGGAACGGATGCCGGTTCCATCGCATGAGACGGAGGAGGTACGCTCGACCTTGACGCCACCGCTCGACGTGAAAGTCGACGCGTTCGAGCTGAACGAGATCGTGATCGGCGAGGCGATCGCAGGTGAGGACCAGTTCCTGACGGCAACCGGCAGCGTTCACGCCACCGATTCGAGCGTGGCTCTCGCCTTCGAGGCATCCGAGCGCGACCGCCGCGAGGCGCGCGCCGTCGCCGATCTCGTGTTCGATCCGGCCGGCAACCAGTTGAAGATCGAAGCAAAGCTTTCCGAACCAAAACACGGGACACTGGCGAAGCTGCTGCGCCTGTCGGGCGAACCGGCCGTCGATATCGCGCTGACCGGCGAAGGCCCGCTCTCCGATTGGGCAGGATCGGGCACCGCCGCGCTCGACGGCACGGAAATTCTTCGTCTCCGGGGGCGCCACGTCCTCGCCGCCGACGGCATGCACAATCTTACGCTTTCCGGCGGCGGCGCTTTCGCGCCGCTGATGCCGGCCGCCCTCAAGCCGCTCTTCGAGGGCACGACCGAAATCGACCTTGCCGCCGCCTTCGACGCCGAGAGCATGATCCGCATCGAGTCCGGCAGGCTTTCCACCGGCGCGCTGACGCTCAATGCCTCGGGAAGGATCGACAGCCGCGGCGAGAACAATCTGCAGGCAAGCCTCGCCGGCACGGACGCCCCGGTCGACTTCCGCTGGCCGATCGGGGACGGAGATCTGCGGGCGCTGATCAACACGGCCAATCTGTCGCTGGTCGGCGACGGGCAATCGGCGATCCTCGATATCGCCGCCGATGTCGCGTCCGTCGAACTGCCGCAGGGTTCCCTCGGCGACATACGGCTGTCGGCGCGAAGCGACGCATTCGATCTGCAAGCGCAGAGGGGAGTGCTGAAGACGACCCTGGAAATCGGCGAAAGCCGTTTTGCGAGCGCGGAACTCGACAGGGCGATACAGGCGCCGTTTGAGGTCGAAGGCATGCTTGCCGTCGCCCCGGAGACGATCCGTTTCGATCCGCTGACGATCGAGAGCGCCAGCATCGGCGGCACCGTCAGCGGCGCACTCGACCGCTCCAGCGGGCTGATCGAGGCTGCGTTCAAGCTTTTTGTGATCCCCGAGGTTCTTCCGCCCGCGATCGCCGGAAAGTTCGACGGCACGATTGCCCTTTCCGGCAATCTCTCAGCCGAAGCGGACGGGCGGATCGAACTGAGCAAGCTTGAGGTCAAGTCGGAAACGCTTGCCGCCTCCGGCTCGCTCGCCCTTGCGGGCGAGACCCTGACGGCAGATCTCTCCGGCCAACTGCCCGATCTCGGCAGGATCATTGACGATGCCGCAGGGCCTGCCGCCTTTCGCGCAGCCATCGAGGGTCCTCTCGCAAAGCCCGGCATCAAGGCGGAGGTGACATCCACCGGCGCCACGCTTGGCGGCCGCACGCTCAACGATCTTACGATCAACGCCGATGGAACGGTGGTATCCGGCGCCCCGCAGGCGAAAGTCACTGCAACCGGCACGCTCGACGGGCAGCCGATCGACCTGCGCGCCGACGTGGTTTCGCAAGACGGCCGCACCTCGGTGCCAACCATCGAAGGAACGGTCGGTGGCAACCGGCTGACCGGCAGGCTCGATCTCAGCTCCGGTTTCAAGCCGAGCGGCACGATCAATTTCGACCTGTCGGACCTCGGCCTCATCACAAGCATGCGGGGCCAGCAGGTCTCCGGCGACCTGTCCGGCACCGCGACCATAGAGACGACCGACAGCACGACATCCGTCGCCATCAAGGCGCAGGGCACCCATGTCGCGCTCGGCGCGATAACGGTCGCTACGCCGGAGGTGGACATCCGCATAGCCGACATCGCCAGGCCGGCAATCATGAGCGGCCAGATCCAGGCGGAGAGCCTCGCGCTCGGGAACAACCGCGTGTCGGAACTCGGCATCACCCTCGAACAGCGGCAGGCCGCAACCGACTTTTCGCTGCAGGGCAGCTATGACGGTGCACCGCTGACCGCATCGGGCGAGTTTAGCCAGAATGCCGGTGGCGCCGAGATCCACCTTTCCTCCGTTTCCGCCGCACCGAGGGGCGTGCCGCTCGAGCTTGCGGGCCCGACAGCCGTGGCGATCGAAGACGGTGCAGCCCGCCTCGACGGGCTGACGATCCGCGCCGCCACCGGCACCGTCACGATCACCGGCACCGCCGGCGACAAGCTTGACCTCACGGCACGAATAGACGCCCTGCCCGCCGGCCTGATCGATCGCTTCGCACCAACACTTGGGGCGCAGGGCACGATTTCGGGCAGCGCCAAGGTAAGCGGCGAGGCTCAGTCGCCGGTCGTCGATTACGATCTCGCCTGGAGCGAGGCTTCCGTCGCATCGACGCGATCGATCGAGATCGCCGCGCGCGACCTGAATGCCAGCGGCAAAATCACCGTCACCGAAGCGGCCATCCGCTTCGATCCGACGGCGATCGAAGGTGCAGAGTTCCGCGGCAGCATTACCGGCACGCTCGACCGGACCAGCACGACGGCCGAGGTCGAGTTCGAACTCACGGCCGAACCGAATGCGCTGCCTGCCGGGCTGGCAACGCGTTTCGACGCGCCCGTGACCGTTTCGGGCAAGATCGAGACCGGAGGAGAGGCCACGCGGTTGAGTGCGCTCGAGATCACCTCCGGGACGGTTACCGCCACCGGTACCGCAGCCCTTGCCGAGGGTGCGCTGACGGCCAAGGTCGAGGGTGCGTTGCCGGACCTCGGCAAGCTTCTGGGCGATGCGCGAGGACAGGCGTCCTTCAATGCCGACATCTCCGGTCCGCTCGATGCGCTGAGCCTGAAGGGAGAGATCACCTCGAGCGGCGCCACGCTCGCCGGCCGTTCCCTGACGGACCTGACGATCAGCGCCGACGCGACGCTGGAGCCGGGCAGCCCTCAGGCGAAGCTCAGCGCGACCGGCGCGCTCGACGGACAGGCAATAGACGTCCGGGCCGAAGTGGTTTCGAGGGAAGGACGCACGTCCATCCCGACGCTTGAGGCGACGATCGGCGACAACCGCGTGACGGGCGCACTCGATCTCACCCAGGATTTCAGGCCCCAAGGCACGATCAACTTCAGTCTGCCCGATCTCGGCCTGATCGCCGCCATGGCCGGGCAGCAGGCCTCCGGCGACCTTTCCGGCTCGGCAGCCGTGCGGACCGCCGATGGCACGACCTCGGTTTCGCTGAACGCCTCCGGCAGCGCCATCAAGCGCGGCGCGCTGACGATTGCCAAGCCCTTCGTGGACATCAGCATCGCCGATGTCAGCGAGCTGGCGATCCGGGGCAGCGCCAAGGCCGAGAGCGTCATGCAAGGCGAAAACCGCGTGACCGATGTCAACCTCACCTTCGACCAGCAGGGCGAGAGGACGGGCTTTGCCGTCGACGGCCGATATGATGGCAGTCCGCTTACCGCCAAGGGCGATCTGGCGAGAGCCGGTGACCGCACGGAAATTCGCCTCACCTCCTTCACGGCCGCTCCGCGGAACATCCCCCTGAGCCTTGCCGAACCCGCCGTGATCACCATCGAGAACGGCGTCGTCCGACTTGGCGAAATGACCATACGGGCGTCGGATGGCACCATTGACGTCACCGGCACTGCGGGGGAAATGCTGGACATTTCGGCGAGGCTGAACGCACTGCCTGCCGGCCTTATCAATACCTTTGCCCCGACGCTGGAGGCCGCAGGCTCGATCAACGGCACGGTCGAGGTCAAGGGAAGCGCCGGCGAGCCCGTCATTACCTATGATCTTCGTTGGAGCGATGCCTCGCTCGCCACCACGCGCGGCGCCGGTGTGGCCGCACTCGATGTTTCGGCCACCGGCCGATATGCCGGCAATCGCGTCACGGTCGAGGCAACGGTGTCCGGTCCCGGCGAGTTGTCCTTCCGGGGTGGCGGCCATGTCGATCTCGGCGGCACCACGCCGCTCGAAATGACCTTTACAGGAGACGTGCCCTTCACGCTGCTTGCAGGCGTCATGGCGGAACAGGGCTTCACCCTCACCGGGTCGGCCGATGTCAATCTTACGCTCTCAGGTTCCGCAAGGTCGCCGCGGATCGCAGGCACCCTATCGACAAGCGGCAGCCGTCTCGTCGACGTCCGGCGCAATCTCGCCCTCAACAACCTCGCGGCCAATGTCACGCTTGACGGGCAGCAGGCAAGGATCTCCGATCTCTCGGCCAATCTTGCAACGGGCGGATCGATCCAGGCAAGCGGCAGCGTCGGCATAACGCCAGGCTCCGGCTTCCCGGCGGATATGAGAATCCGCCTGAATGATGCCACCTATATCGACGGCACCTTGTTCATGGCCAATCTTACGGGGGATCTGACGCTCACGGGTCCGCTCACCGCAACGCCGGTCCTCGGCGGCCAAATGTCGGTCCGCAGAGCGGCGATCACGATTCCCGAGAAGCTGCCGGCTTCGCTGGCCTCGATCAACATCGAACACAGGAATGCGCCGGCTGGGGTCCGGAAGATGGCGAATGAGGTGCTCCGGGACAAGCCGGCCGATGCCGGCGTCAACGGCGACGGCATCATTGCCTTCAATCTCGACGTCCGTTCGCCCGGGCAGTTCTTCGTGCGCGGACGCGGCATCGATGCCGAACTCGGCGGGAATCTCACGATCCGCGGCACGGCCAGCCAACCGATCGTCTCAGGCGGCTTCGACATGCGGCGTGGTCGCCTCGAGATCCTTGGGAAGCGTCTGACCTTCACGGAAGGCCATATCGGCTTTGGCGGCGATCTCGTACCGACTCTCGACCTCGACGCGACCTCGAGCGCGGGCTCGACGACCATTACCGTCACCATCGCCGGCCCCGCCAACAATCCGGCGGTGACCTTCTCCTCCTCCCCGGCGCTGCCGCAGGACGAAATCCTGGCGCAACTGATCTTCAACCGGTCGCTGAACAACCTGTCGGCCTTCCAGATCGCGCAACTTGCCACCGCAGTCAGCCAGCTCGCCGGCGGCGGCTCGACCTCGCTGCTCGATGGTCTGCGCAACAGGCTCGGCGTCGACGATCTCGACATCACCACCGACGAAAGCGGCGGCGCACAGCTGCGCGCCGGCAAGTACCTCAACGACCGAACCTATATAGAACTGCAACAGGGCTCCGACTCGGCGTCCAGCAAGGCGACGATCAATCTCGATATCGGCCGCGGCGTGAAGCTGAAGGGCTCGGCGGCCGGCGACGGCTCGGCATCCGGCGGCGTCTTCTTCGAGAGGGAATACTAAGAGAAGACAAGAGGTTGGCGCTGCCCCCTCCCCACAAGGGGAGGGGCAGGAATTTGCAGCGCCGCCTCAGCTTCATTCACCCTCTCTCGCAGCAGCGACGGCGGAGAGGAGCGAGGCGGGAGCAGCAGGTGAGACCCCTCCCCCTTGTGGGGAGGGGTGGGGGAGGGATTTAGCAAATGGCCACGCGAAGGGTCGGAGGAGCAAGTCTCTCCGATCACGCGGCATTCCGCTCGGCGGTGAACGTGTCCAGCACCTCCCCCTCGTCCGTGAGCGTGAAGAGCGCCCAGATGTGACCGAAGGGATCGATGAGCGCGCCGACGCGATCCCCCGTTGGCAGCGTCTCGACTGCGTTGCGCAGGCTTGCGCCGGCGCCGATCGCGCGCTCGAGCACCCGATCCACGTCGTCGACATGGAGTTCCAGAATTGCCGCGGTCGTGCCGAGAGCGTGCGGCGAGCGCGGACCGCCGAGCCGCGGTTCCGCATCCCGGCGCGGATTGGCGCCCGCCACCCTGAATAGGGAATCGCCGACGCAGAGATCCGCGCTCGTCAAAATCCCGCTCCATTCATGGCGACGGAGGAGTTCCGCACCGAAGACGTCACGATAGAAGGCGATCGCGCGCTCCTCTTCCCCATGCCTGACGAACAGTTTTATGCAAATCTGCCGCGCCTGCGGGCCGCCTGGAAAACCGAGCATGACATCCCTCCATAGGTCGCGCCTGTCTGGACCAGTCCGACCCGGAACAGCAAACGCGACCGACTTGTGACGATTGAAATGGAACGACGCCGAAGACCGCGTCGTTCCTGTGCCTCTCTTTGTGCTGAGGCGACTATGATATACGAAGCTCAGAACAAATCAAGAACAAAAACCAGTGTGCCTCAATATGCCCCGGCCATCTTGCTGGTCTTGAGCAGGATGTTCGATTCCGTGATCGTGATGCCGTCGATCAGCCGGATGCGCCGCAGGGTCGCGTCGAAGCTTGCAAGATCGCGATCCTCGAGTTCGGCAATGAAGTCCCACCGGCCGTTGGTGCTGTGCAGCGCCCGCACCTGCGGCAGACCCCGCAATTGCTCGGCCACGCGGTCGGCCATCTTGCCGTGCACCTCGATCATGACCACGGCGCGTACGCCGGAGGCGGAGATTTCCGATCCGGTGCGGATGGTGAAGGCGGCAATCGTGCCATTTGTCACCAATCGATCGATCCGCGCAGCAACCGTCGCTCGCGAAACGCCGGTCAAGGCGGAAAGCGTCGACACGGGTGTTCGCGAATTTTGCCGCAGCGCGCTGATGAGCGCTTGATCGAGATCGTCCATGCCGTCACTTTGCCAAAGCGAGCTTATCACTTTGCCAAGAGTAGCCTTCTGATTGACAGTTTTCCATCTTTTTGTCGTCATCGCATTCGGTGATAATCCGCACCGGCTCCAGGGAACCGAACCAAAGGAAGAGGCGGAAAATGAAAACCATCACATTGATCGGCGCACCCATCGAGGAAGGCTCCGGCCGCCGCGGCGCGGCCATGGGCCCGACGGCGCTTCGGATCGCCGGCATCGATACGGTTCTTGCTGAACTCGGCCATGGGGTCGAGGACGAAGGCGATTTCCGGCCTTCCGCGGCGCGCGACCTCGCCAGCCACCCGGGCGCCAACAATCTGCAGATGGTTGCCGCTTTCACCCGGGCGCTCAACGATGCGGTGCACGACGCCGCCCGCAAGGGGCATGTTCCGATCATCCTGGGCGGCGACCACGCGCTCTCGATGGGCAGCGTCTCCGGAATGGCGCGACATGCAGACGAAGTGGGTCGGCCGCTCTTCGTGCTTTGGCTCGACGCCCATGCCGACTTCAATTCGCCGGCGACCTCTCCCTCGGGCAACATGCACGGCATGCCCGTTGCGTTCTTCTGCGGCGAGGCCGAGTTCGCCCCGATCCTTGCGCCGGACCGGCCGCTGGTCGATCCGAAGCGGGTGTTCCAGGTGGGCATCCGCTCGGTGGATGCGCGCGAACGCGACGAAATCGCCGATCACGGGGTAAACGTCTATGACATGCGGGCCGTCGACGAGCTGGGCATGGCCCATATCATGCGGCACATCCTGGATGAGGTGCGCGCTGCAAACGGCCTCCTGCATGTGAGCCTCGATGTCGACTTCATGGATCCGGAGCTCGCGCCGGGCGTCGGCACGACGGTTCCGGGCGGCGCCACCTTCCGCGAAGCCCATCTGATCATGGAAATGCTCTACGACAGCGGCCTCGTCTCCTCGCTTGACCTGGTCGAACTCAATCCCTTCCTCGACGACCGCGGCAGGAGCGCCCGCGTCCTGGTCGAACTCACCGCAAGCCTTTTCGGCCGCCGCATCCTCGACCGGCCGACCCGCGGCGCCTGAGAACGACAAATGACGGCGGCTGTAAATGCCGCCGCCGGTCGAACACCGCATTGTCGATAGGGGAAAAGCAAGTCTTAACGATTCCCGGGATAGGATAACCGTCAACGCGCAAAGCGGACTACCCGCGCATGATGCAGCTTGCGCCTCGCCGAATGCCCTCGGCGGACCATGGTTCTCGTCCGAACCGGCGCGGCGCGCATTCGAAGGGAACCTCACGGATTTGGCGAAGTCGGCGCACGGGCGTCGACGGATAAGCTTGAAGGACCTTCGATGACAGGCACATTGAAAACGGCCGGCTTCGACGGCGAAACGCTGGAAATCATCGCGTTCCGCCTCCATGATCAGGAATTCTGCGTCAAGACGACGACCATTCGCGAGATCCGCGGCTGGGCGCCGTCGACGCCCATCCCGCATTCGCCACCGGAAGTAATCGGCGTGATGAACCTGCGCGGCACCGTTATCCCGATCATCGACCTTGCCCATAAACTGGGCATGAAAACGACCGTCGCCAACGAGCGCAGCGCCATCGTCGTCGCCGAGGTCCACAACATGGTGATCGGCCTCGTCGTCGATCGCGTCTCCGACATCCTCACCGTCCAGGGCAGCCAGGTGCAGCCGGTGCCGGAAGTGACCGCCTCGTTCGACAAAAGCTTCGCCGAAGGCGTTATCGCCAACGAGTCCGGCATGATCTGCTTCCTCAACCTATCGCGGATGTTCAAGGAACGCGAGGTGGAAGACCTCGCGGCCTGAGAAGCCCCCTCCCCACAAGGGGAAGGACTCGCTGAGCCACCCCGTCTCCGGCCACAAACCCTCTCCAACAGCCAGACAGATGCTAAGCTGATGAAATCTCATGATTTCGCCGCAGACACCAAGCCCCTCCCCCTTGTGTGGAGGGGTTAGGGAGGGGCTTTTTCTTCCAACTTACCGGCTATCAGCTGGCGCTACGCCGCCTCCGGCCGCCGGATCTTCGAAGCCGCTTCCAGCACCAGAGGCTTCAGCCCCTCGCCGCCCTGCTCGATATGCTCGAACAGCTTGCGGCGCATGCGCGGCTCCCAATACTTGTTGATGTGCGTCGCGACGCCCGCGGCCGCCTCGTCCGCCGGTTGGCTCTGGAAGAACGTGGCGATCTGGTTCGCCATGTAGATGAGCTTTGCATTAAAATTCTCAGAGGACATCGGGAAGGGCTCCGGTTTCAGCGCGTGAGGGGGACGCGGGCGGCAAGCCGCGCGACTTCCTCGCTCCGCTCTATGCGTTCGGCATGGGTAAAGATTTCGAATTCGTCGCCGCGCACGAGCGCGACCAGCGTCATGCCCGCTTCCTCTGCCGCGCGGATAGCAAGCGCCGTCGGTGCCGAGATGGCGATGATGATCGGGCTACCGGCGATGGCGGTCTTCTGGACCATTTCGACCGACACGCGGGAGGTGACGACGACGGCTCCCTGGGCGCCCCTGAAGCCGGCGCGTGCCGCAGCCCCGGTCAGCTTGTCGAGCGCGTTGTGGCGGCCGACATCCTCGCGAACGGCAACCAGGCCCCGCCCCGGCACATAGAACGCCGCGCCATGCACGGCGCGCGTTTGGTTATGCAGGGGCTGCTGCCCGTCGAGAAGCCCGACTGCCTTGACCACGTCCTCATCGCTGAGCTTCAGGGGCGATGTCGACACGTCGGGCGTAGAGCGCACGGCCTGCTCGATCGATTCGATCCCGCAGAGCCCGCAGCCGACCGGCCCCGCCATGTGGCGGCGGCGCAGCCGCAGGGCCTCGTTCACCTCGTCCTTGAGAGTGATTTGCAGGTCGATCCCCTTTTCTTCGGCCACGACATCGATCGCCTCGATCTGATCCGGATCGGCGATGATGCCCTCCGTCAGGCTGAAGCCGACGGCGAAATCCTCGAGATCGGCGGGGGTCGCCATCATCACCGCATGGGTGGAGCCGCCATAGGTCAGGGCGACCGGCACTTCCTCCGGTACCACGCGCGATTGACCGACACGTTTGCCGGCACGCCGCGCCCGCTCGGGAACCGTCTGCGTCGTCTGGAAGCGGGTCATGTCGGCCGCCCGGATGGGCACGGCCGACGGGGAGGTCGATTGCTTGTCCGCCATCCCGCCTCCTATTCCGCCGCCTCCAGCTTGCCGGTAATGCGCCGCGACTGGCGGGCCTGCTCGTCATAATCACGCTGCCAGTCGGTCGGGCCGTTCGAGGGCGCGACCTGCACCGCGGTCACCTTGTATTCCGGGCAGTTCGTCGCCCAATCCGAGAAATCGGTGGTAATGACGTTGGCCTGCGTCGTCGGGTGATGGAAGGTGGTGTAGACGACGCCCGGCGCCACGCGGTCGGTGATCAGCGCCCGAAGCGTCGTTTCGCCCGAACGGCTGGCAAGCTTCACCCAGTCGCCTTCGCGGATGCCGCGCTGTTCGGCATCGTGCGGGTGGATCTCCAGTCGGTCTTCGGGATGCCAGACGACGTTTTCCGTGCGCCGCGTCTGTGCGCCGACATTATAGTGGCTGAGGATGCGGCCCGTCGTCAGAAGCAGCGGGAAACGCGGGCCGGTCTTCTCGTCGGTCGCCACATATTCCGTGCGGATGAACTTGCCCCTGCCGCGCACGAAGCCGTCGACATGCATGATTGGCGAACCGAGCGGCGCCTTCTCGTTGCAAGGCCACTGCACGGAGCCCATCTTGTCGAGATAGTCATAGGACACCATGGCAAAGGTCGGCGTGGTCGCTGCGATCTCGTCCATGATTTCGGATGGATGCCCATAGTTCCAGTCGAGCCCCATCGCCTGGGCGAGCTTTTGCGTCACCTCCCAGTCGGCATAGCCGTTCTTCGGCCGCATCACGCGGCGCACGCGGTTGATGCGCCGCTCGGCATTGGTGAAGGTGCCGTCCTTTTCCAGGAAGGTCGAGCCCGGCAGGAAGACATGGGCGTAATTGGCCGTCTCGTTGAGGAAGAGATCCTGCACGACGACGCATTCCATCGCGGCAAGGCCGGCGGCCACGTGCTTGGTGTCCGGGTCGGACTGCAGGATGTCCTCACCCTGGATGTACAAGCCCTTGAAGGTGCCGTCGACGGCAGCATCGAGCATATTGGGGATGCGCAGGCCCGGCTCATTGTTGAGCGTCACCCCCCAGAGCTTCTCGAAGGTCTCCCGCGTGGCATCGTCCGAGATATGCCGGTAGCCGGGCAGCTCGTGCGGGAAGGAGCCCATGTCGCAGGAGCCCTGCACGTTGTTCTGGCCGCGCAGCGGATTGACGCCGACACCGGGCCGGCCGATGTTGCCGGTGGCCATCGCGAGATTGGCGATCGCAATGACGGTGGTCGAGCCCTGGCTGTGCTCGGTGACGCCGAGGCCGTAATAGATCGCGCCGTTGCCGCCGGTGGCATAGAGCCGCGCCGCGCCGCGGACCAGGTCCGCCGGCACGCCGGTATAGGCTTCGGTCGCCTCCGGGCTGTGATAGGGCTCGGAAACGAAGGCCGCCCAATCCTCGAATTCCGACCAGTCGCAGCGCTCGCGGATGAAGGCCTCGTCCGCCAGTCCCTCGGTGACGATCACGTGCGCCATCGCCGTCAGGATGGCGACATTGGTGCCGGGCTTGATCGGCAGGTGATAGGCAGCTTCGACATGGGCCGAGCGGACGAGGTCGATCCGGCGCGGGTCGATGACGATCAGCTTCGCGCCCTGGCGTAGCCGCTTCTTCAGCCGAGACGCGAAAACCGGATGGCCGTCGGTCGGGTTGGCGCCGATGATGACGGCGACATCGGTGTGTTCGACGCTGTCGAAATTCTGCGTGCCGGCCGAAGTACCGAAGGTCTGGTTGAGGCCATACCCGGTCGGCGAATGGCAGACGCGCGCGCAGGTATCGACATTGTTGTTGCCGAAGCCGGCGCGCACCAGCTTCTGCACCAGATAGGTTTCCTCGTTGGTGCAGCGCGAGGAGGTGATGCCGCCGACCGAATCTCGGCCATACTGGTACTGGATGCGGCGGAATTCGGAGGCGACATGCGCATAGGCCTCCTCCCAGGTGACCTCGCGCCAGGGATCGGTGATCTTCTCGCGGATCATCGGATTGAGGATGCGATCCTTGTGCGTCGAATAGCCATAAGCGAAGCGGCCCTTGACGCAGGAATGGCCGCGGTTCGCCTGGCCGTCCTTCCACGGCACCATGCGCACCAGCTCCTCGCCGCGCATTTCCGCCTTGAACGAACAGCCGACGCCGCAATAGGCGCAGGTGGTGACGACGGAATGCTCCGGCTGGCCGATCTCGATCACCGATTTTTCCGTCAGCGTCGCCGTCGGGCAGGCCTGCACGCAGGCGCCGCAGGAGACGCATTCCGAGGAAACGAAATCCTCGCTCATTCCGGCGGAGACGCGCGAATCGAAGCCGCGGCCGCTGATCGTCAGCGCGAAGGTGCCCTGCACCTCCTCGCAGGCGCGGACGCAGCGCGAGCAGACGATGCATTTGGCGGGATCAAAGGTGAAATACGGATTGGAGTGGTCTTTCGGCGCCCAGTTGATGTTGATGTCGCCATTGTTGCGCGCCTGCACGTGATTGGCGCCATCATAGCCATAGCGCACGTCCCGAAGACCCACGGCGCCAGCCATGTCCTGCAGCTCGCAATCGCCGTTGGCCGCACAGGTCAGACAGTCGAGCGGATGATCGGAGATGTAGAGCTCCATCACGCCGCGGCGGACGTCCTTGAGGCGCTGCGTCTGAGTGGAGACGCTGATACCCTGTGCCACCGGGGTGGTGCAGGAGGCCGGCATGCCGGCACGGCCTTCAATCTCGACGAGGCAGAGCCGGCAGGAGCCGAAAGCGTCCATCATGTCGGAGGCGCAGAGCTTCGGCACTTCGATGCCCGCTTCCATCGCCGCGCGCATGATCGAGGTGCCCTCCGGCACGGTGATCTCGCGCCCGTCGATCGTCAGCGTCACCAGCTTTTCAGACATGGAAGCAGGAGTGCCGTAGTCGATTTCATGAATGAGGGACATTACTGGGCCTCCTGGGAATTGGCGTTTAGTGAGGTGGACGTCGCCGCCATCATTCCGCCGCCTCCCTCACCGGCGCCGGCTGGAAATCCTCCGGGAAATGCGTCATCGCGCTCACCACCGGATAGGGCGTGAAGCCACCAAGCGCGCAGAGCGAGCCGAATTTCATCGTGTTGCAGAGATCGGCAAGCAGTTCGCGGTTCTTTTCGGGCTCGACCCCGTCCCTGATCTTGTCCGCCACTTCGACCCCCCGCGTCGAGCCGAGGCGGCAGGGCGTGCACTTGCCACAGCTCTCCACCGCGCAGAATTCCATGGCAAACCGCGCCTGCTTCAGCATGTCGGCCGTATCGTCGAAGACGACGATGCCGGCATGGCCGATGAGGCCGTCCTTCGCCGCGAAGGCTTCATAGTCGAACGGCGTGTCGAACAGCGCCCGCGGGAAATAGGCGCCGAGCGGACCGCCGACCTGCACCGCCTTGACCGGCCGGCCGCTTGCGGTGCCGCCGGCGATGTCGTCGACGATCTCGCCTAGCGTCAGGCCGAAGCCGATTTCGAACAGGCCGCCATGCTTGACGTTGCCGGCGATCTGGATCGGGATCGTGCCACGCGAGCGCCCCATGCCGAAATCGCGGTAATAGGCGGCGCCCTTGTCGAGGATCACCGGCACCGAGGCGAGCGAGATGACGTTGTTGATGACGGTCGGACGGTCGAACAGGCCCCTGTGGGCGGGGAGCGGCGGTTTGGCGCGCACCAGCCCGCGCTTGCCTTCGAGGCTGTTCAGGAGCGACGTCTCCTCGCCGCAGACATAGGCGCCAGCACCAGTACGGACCTCCATGTCGAAGGCGTGGGCGGACCCGAGCACCGCGCGGCCGAGGACGCCGGCGGCTCGCGCAACCTCGATCGCCTCGGTCATCGCCGCGATCGCGTGCGGATATTCGGAACGCGTATAGATATAGCCCTTCGTGGCGCCCGTCGCGATGCCTGCGACCGCCATGCCTTCGATCAGCACGAAGGGATCGCCTTCCATGATCATCCGGTCGGCGAACGTGCCGCTGTCGCCTTCGTCGGCGTTGCAGACGATATATTTCTGCGGCCCCGGCGCTTCGAGCACCGTCTTCCACTTGATGCCGGTCGGGAATCCTGCGCCGCCGCGGCCGCGCAGGCCGCTTTCGGTAACCTCGGCGACGATTGCCGCAGGCTCCATCGCAACCGCCTTCTCGAGGCCGTTGAGGCCGCCATGGGCGCGATAGTCGTCGAGCGACAGCGGATCCGTAACGCCGCAACGGGCAAAGGTCAGCCGCACCTGACGCTTGAGGAACGGGATCTCCTCCGTCTTCCCGCGACAGAGCGGATGCGAGCCGCCGGTGACGAGACCCGCATCGAGGAGAGATGCAACATCGCCTGCCTTTACCGGGCCATAGGCAATACGACCCTCGGGGGTTTCGACCTCGACCAGCGGCTCCAGCCAATGCAGGCCGCGCGACCCGTTGCGGACGATCGTCGCATCGAGACCGCGCGCCGCCAGTCCCTCGGCCATCGCCGTCGCCACTTTTTCAGCGCCAAGCGCCAGCGCCGCCGCATCCCGCGGAATATAGATCTTGGCGGTCATCGGCGTACCTCCTCGACCAGCGCTTCGAGCGCCGCATCATCGAGCCGGCCGTGCACCTCGCCATCGAGCATTGCCGACGGCGAGCAGGAACAGAGCCCGAGACAGTAAACGGGCTCGAGGGTCACCTCGCCGTCAGGGGTCGTCTCGTGGAAATCGATGCCAAGCAGGGCCTTCGCCCGGTCGGCCAGCCGGTCCCCGCCCATCGACTGGCAGGCTTCGGCGCGACAGAGCTTCAGCACGTGCCGCCCGGCCGGGTGTTCACGGAAGTCATGATAAAAGGTGACGACGCCGTAGACCTCGGCGCGCGACAGGTTGAGCTCGCGCGCAATCACCGGCATGGATTCCTGCGGCACATAGCCGAACTCGTCCTGCAGCGCGTGCAGGATCGGAAGCAACGGGCCTTCGAGCCCCTTAAATTCGTCGATGATCGCCAGCGTTTGCTCGGCCACGTCCGCGCGCGGCAGATGGATATTCACGCCAAGAGCCCTCCCGGCTCGCGGCGCGGTGCGCTCCAGACCTGGGCCCGATCGCCTTCCGCACCGAATGTCTCCAATTTCGCAGGGGCTGGAGCCTCGTCGACCCCTGCACGTCTGACCAGCTTCGCGCTTATGGCCGGATGGGTCAATAATGCTGTTCCGTTGGACGATAGAAAAAATCTATCGAGCTGCGTTGCGCTCACCGAGGATGCGCGCCTCGTGCAGCAACGCCGACACCAGCGGCGTGAATGGTTCGCGATAGGTGGCAACGAGTCCGACGGTGTGCCGCACATCCGGTTCGACGATCGGGATCATTCGGATATCTTCGTGAAAACCAAATGATTTCGCGACATTATAGGGCATGATGCTCGCCCATCGACCGGTGCGGACATGGGAGAAAAGCACGATCATCGAGTTGGATTCGAGCGTCGGGCTGGCGACGGCTCCCGCCTCGGAGAAGTGCTGATTGATGATCCGCCTGTTCTGCATGTCGGCCGTCAATAGACAAAGCCGAATGTTGCTAACCTCTTTCCAGGTCACGCTTTCGCGATCCGAAAGCGGTGTCCCGGCGGCCGTCACGAGGTGATATTGCTCCACCTGCAGCGGCACGCTGGTGACGCGGCCGAGCGGCTCGTTCTCCAGGTAGGTCAGACCCGCATCGATTTCGAGATTTTCGAGCAGCGCCAGAATCTGCAGCGACGTCGTCGAGAGAACCGAGAACGTCACGTCCGGGTGTTTCTCCTGGAACGGCGCCGTGATCATCGGCACCATTGCGAGCGTTGTCGGGATCGAAGCAAGTCGGATATGCCCCGACAGCCCCTTGCGCGCCGCCCGCATCTCCTCGCGCATGGTGCGGCTGTCTCCGACGATCCGTCGCGCCCATTCGAGCACCCGCTGGCCCTCCGGCGTCAGCCCCTGAAAGCGCGAGCCGCGATTGACGAGCATCACGCCGAGCTGGTCCTCGAGCTGCCGGATTGCCGCCGACAGCGTCGGCTGCGTCACGCCGCATTCCTCGGCCGCCCGTCCGAAGTGCCGCTCGCGGGCGAGCGCGAGAAAGAATTCCAGCTTGTCGATCATGCCTTATCCCTTCAGGACGAATTGGTGCCGCCCCTCTCCTCGGGTTTGACCCGAGGATCGGGGCTAATCCGAGGACTGACCTCTCGCCCTCGCGCCTCTCTAGGGGAGAGGCGGTCGGAGCGTGCCGCTTGTCCCTTCTCCCCGCCCGCGGGGAGAAGGGACAAGCGGCAGCGGGATGAGGGAAAAAGCACTCTGATGCCGCTTAGCAGATCAACTGACCGCCGTTCACTTCCAGTATCTGACCGGTGATATAGCCCGAAAGCGCATGCGAGGCGAGGAAGAGATAGGCAGGCGCGCAATCGTCGGCTGTCCCGAGCCGTCCGAGCGGAATCGATTTCCGCGTCGCCTCCAGCTTCTCCGGCGTGGAATAGCGCTGATGGAAGTCGGTGGCGATCGTGCCCGGCGAAACACAATTGACCCGGATCCCTTCCGGTGCCAGCTCACGCGCCAGCGCCTTCGAATAGGTGGCGACGAAGGCCTTGGTGGCGGAATAGATCGACGAGCCGGCGCTGCCGCCCGTGCGCGCCGAAATCGACACGGTGTTGACGATCGCCGCATGCGCGCCCTTGCGCAACAGCGGCAGCATGGCACGCGTCATCTCGACGACGGAGGTCTGGTTGAGCCGAAGGATGGCACGGTATTCCTCATCAGTGAGTTCCGCGGCTGGGAAGCGACCGACCATTGTGCCCGCATTATTGACAAGCACGTCCAGGCTGTCGAATCGGCTCCCCACCTCGTCCGCGAGAGCTTGCACGCCGCCAGATTCGACAAAATCCGCGCCGCAGAGAAACGCCCGGCCCTCGCCCGCCGCGAGATCGAGGAAGACGGGACGGTCACGGGGAATCGTCCGCCCCGTATGAACGACCACTCTAGCGCCGCAATCAAGGAATTGCCGGGCGACCTCGAGGCCGATGCCGCGGCCGCCGCCGGTCACCACCACATTCATGCCGCTGAACAAGGCCGGATGAAACATGTCTTGCATTCCTTTCCTGAAGCAGGCGAGCGCATCGCTGGACGGACTGCAACTTCTATATCGATGCCTGTGGCGAGCGAAAGCCCGAGTCTGCGCAATTTCGCCGATTCTGAAATTGCACGGCTTTCGTTTTTGCATATTATGAAACCAAACGAAAACAGAGGGAGCGCGACATGTATCTCACCGGACGCCAGGAAGAAATCCTCGCGCTCGCCAAGACCGAAGGACGGGTGCTCGTCGAGGAACTCGCCCAGCGCTTCTCGGTGACGCCGCAGACGATCCGCAAGGACCTGAACGATCTCTGCGACGCGCGCGTCCTCAATCGCGTCCATGGCGGCGCCATCTTCCCGAGCGGCAATGAGAACGTGAAATACGATGCCCGCCGGCAGATCGCCGCGGCGGAGAAGCAGGCGATCGGTCGCGCGGCAGCGGCCCTGATCCCCGACAACGCCTCGCTCTTCATCAACATCGGCACCACCACGGAGGCGGTCGGCGAAGCGCTGCTCGACCACAAGGAATTGATGGTCATTACCAACAACATCAACGTTGCCAATCGGTTGCGGATCTATCCATCCATCGAAGTGGTGATTGCCGGTGGCGTCGTGCGCGGTTCGGACGGCGGCATCGTCGGCGAGGCGGCCGTCGATTTCATCAGGCAGTTCAAGGTGGATTTCGCCGTCATCGGCGCCTCCGCAATCGACAGCGATGGCGCGCTCCTCGATTTTGACTATCGCGAAGTGAAAGTGGCGCAGGCGATTATCGCCAATGCGCGGCACGTTATCCTGGTCTCGGATTCGACGAAGTTCGAACGCACCGCGCCGGTCAGGATCGGCCATATCTCCCAGGTCCAGACCTTCATCACCGACCGTTGTTTCGCCGAAAATGTTCGCAGAATTTGCGCCGACCAGGGTGTGAAGCTGATCGAGACCGAGGTGTGAGCGCCCGCGTTTTCGCTTCCGTGAAGACTCGCAAAACATTCGTTTGACATTCGAAATGTTTTCGTTTTTACTGCCGTTACTTTCGCATTTGCATTCAATTTGTGCATTGCGAAAAGAGGAGGGGCAATCGCAGTGTCAGAGCAGGCAATCTTCGACGTCTTTGTCATAGGCGGCGGCATCAACGGATGCGGCATCGCGCGTGATGCGGCCGGCCGGGGCTATTCCGTTGCGCTGGCCGAGATGAACGATTTCGCCTCCGGCACCTCGTCCGGCTCCACCAAGCTCATTCATGGCGGCTTACGCTATCTTGAGCATTACGAGTTCCGCCTCGTGCGCGAGGCGCTGATGGAGCGCGAGGTGCTTTGGGCCATGGCGCCGCATGTCATCTGGCCGATGCGGTTCGTGCTGCCCTACCACAAAGGCGGGCCGCGCCCGGCCTGGCTGATCCGCCTCGGCCTGTTTCTCTATGACCATATCGGGGGCCGCAAGCTGCTGCCTGCCACAGGCACGCTGGACATGACCCGCGATCCCGCCGGCGAGCCGCTGAAGCGCCTCTTCACCAAGGCTTTCGAATATTCCGACGGCTGGGTGGACGACGCCCGCCTCGTGGTGCTCAATGCGCGCGACGCAGCCGACCGCGGCGCTCGCATCATGGCGCGAACCCGCGTCGTCTCGGCCCGGCGCGAGGGAAGCGTCTGGGCAATCGAGGCCGAAAACGCGGCGACGGGCGCCCGCGAAACTCTGCGCGCCCGCATGCTCGTCAATGCCACCGGCCCCTGGGTGGACCGGGTACTTAGCGACGCGCTGCACAAGACGGACGTTCACAATGTCCGTCTTGTCCAGGGCAGCCACATCGTCGTGAGGAAGAAGTTTGACGACCCGCGCGCCTATTTCTTCCAGAATCCGGATGGGCGCATCATGTTCGCCATTCCTTACCAGGGCGCTTTCACCCTGATCGGAACGACCGACCGGGACTTTGGCGGCAATCCGGCGGAGGCGCATATCAGCGATGCCGAGATGGACTATCTCTGCAAGGCCGCGAGCGAATACTTCGCCGACCCGGTAACCCGCGACGACATCGTCTGGAGCTATTCGGCCGTTCGCCCGCTCTATGACGACGGCGCAAGCAAGGCACAGGAAGCGACCCGCGACTATGTGCTGCGGCTTGAGGGCAAGAACGGGGAGGCCCCGCTGCTGAACGTCTTCGGCGGCAAGCTCACGACCTATCGGCGGCTCGCCGAATCCGCGCTCGACAAGATCGGCGAGGCGGTCGGCGTCAAGGGCGGCAAATGGACCGCCTCTTCGCGCCTGCCAGGCGGCGACTTCCCCCCGACCGCCTATGAGGCGGAGGTGGACAAGCTGAAGGCACGCTACCCTTTTCTCGCCGCCTCCCACGCCCGCCGGCTGGTCCGGCTCTATGGGACCTTGGCGGCGCGGCTCCTCGGCAAAGCGGCAGGCAGTGCCGACCTCGGCAAGCACTTTGGCGGGGACCTTTACGCGGTCGAGGTGGACTGGCTGATCCAACAGGAATGGGCGCGGCGCGCGGAGGACGTGCTGTGGCGCCGCACCAAGCTGGGATTGCAGCTCTCGCGGACTGAAGCCGCTGAACTGGAGGATTATATGCGCGGCGCCGTCAACGCCGCCGCCTGACGCATGTGGCCCAAGTGTGTGCAGCGGTTTTGGGGCAACGACATGCATGAACTGCCGATGGCTGGGTGGAACACCGGAGAATTCAATGCTTGAAATGAAGAACATATCGAAGGTCGTGGGCGGGGAGACGCATATCTACCCGACCAGCCTTGCGCTGGAGAGGGGGTCGCTCAATGTTCTGCTCGGCCCGACGCTTTCCGGCAAGACCTCGCTGATGCGGCTGATGGCCGGTCTCGATAAGCCCGCCTCCGGTTCGCTCCATTTCGACGGCGCCGATGTCACCGGCCTGCCGGTGCAGAAGCGCTCGGTGGCAATGGTCTACCAGCAATTCATCAACTATCCGGCGATGACCGTCTACGACAACATCGCCTCGCCGATGCGCATCAAGGGCCTCGACAACGCCACAATCGACCGGGAGGTGCGCAAGGCAGCCGAGCTCCTGAAACTCACCCCCTATCTCGACCGCACGCCGCTCAACCTTTCCGGCGGCCAGCAGCAGCGCACAGCGCTTGCCCGCGCCATTGTCAAGAATGCGGATCTGGTGCTGCTCGACGAGCCGCTTGCCAATCTCGACTACAAGCTGCGCGAGGAGCTGCGGGAGGAACTGCCGAAGATTTTTGCCGCTTCCGGGGCGATCTTCGTCTATGCCACGACGGAGCCATCCGAGGCGCTGCTGCTCGGCGGCAATACCGCCACCTTGAGCAAGGGCCGCATCACGCAGTTCGGCCGCACCATCGACGTCTATCGCCGGCCGGCTGACATCGTCACCGCCCGCACCTTCGCCGATCCGCCGCTGAATACCATCGACCTCGTCAAGTCCGGGTCGCATTTCATGCTGGAAGGTAAGCCCGTGCTTTCGGTTCCTCAGCATCTGGCAACCGTTGCCGACGGGCCCTGCACGGTGGCCTTCCAGCCGCATCACATCTCGTTCGGACGGCAGAACGGCAGCGGAAATCCGCTCACGGTCAAGACGGCGATATCGGAGATCACCGGATCGGAGAGCTTCATTCACGTCGGCTTCGCCGATGCGCGCTGGGTGATGCTGGCGCCCGGCGTTCACGACATCGAACCGGATGCGGACCTCGAGGTCTTCGTCGACACCCGCCATTTGATGGCCTTCGGGCCGAACGGCCGGGCGACCGGCGGCACGGCCTGAGCGGAGCGCTGGGAGGAGACCATGGCACGTATCAATCTCGAGCATATCCGTCACGCCTACGGAGCCAAGCCGAAGTCGGAAGCCGACTACGCGCTGAAGGAAGTCCATCACGAATGGAACGACGGCGGCGCCTATGCGCTGCTCGGCCCTTCGGGCTGCGGCAAGACCACGCTGCTCAACATCATTTCCGGGCTCATCAATCCGTCGGAGGGCCAAATCCTCTTCGACGGCACCGATGTGACGCATCTCGCCACGCAGCACCGCAACATCGCCCAGGTGTTCCAGTTCCCGGTCATCTACGACACGATGACGGTCTACGACAATCTCGCCTTCCCGCTGCGCAACCGCCATGTGCCGGAAGCGGAGGTCGACCGCCGGGTGAAGGAGATCATCGAGATGATCGGCCTCGGCGGCTGGGCGACGAAGACCGCGCGCGGGCTGACCGCCGATCAGAAGCAGAAGATCTCGCTCGGCCGCGGCCTCGTGCGCTCCGATGTCAGCGCCATTCTGTTCGACGAGCCGCTGACCGTCATCGACCCGGAGATGAAATGGGTGCTGCGCTCGCAGATCAAGCGCCTGCACAAGCAATTCGGCTTCACCATGGTCTATGTTACGCACGACCAGACCGAGGCTCTGACCTTCGCCGACAAGGTGGTCGTCATGTATGACGGACAGATCGTCCAGATCGGCACCCCTGCCGAGCTCTTCGAGCGGCCGAGCCACACCTTCGTCGGCTATTTCATCGGCTCGCCGGGCATGAACGTGCTGCCGGCCGAGATCGATGGAGCCACGGCGGCGGTCGGCGGCGAAAGCATTGCCCTCGGCTTCCTGCCGAAGATCAAGGCCGGCGCCGCGACCGAACTCGGCATCCGCCCGGAATTCATTTCGCTCGGCCGCGAAGGCATGCCGGTCGCGATCACCAAGGTCGAGGACATCGGCCGCCACAAGGTCGTGCGCGCCCGCTTCGCCGACCGGCCGATCTCGATCATCGTCGGCGAGGACGGCGATATCCCCGCCGAGCCGCGCATCACCTTCGATCAGAAGGCCATCAATATCTATGCCGATTCCTGGCGCGTCGGCGAGGAGGCCTGATATGGAAAAGACCTGGAACAACAAGGCTTGGTTCATGGTCCTGCCGGTGCTGGTGCTCGTCGCCTTCTCGGCGGTGATCCCGCTGATGACCGTGGTCAATTATTCCGTGCAGGACACCTTCGGCAATAACGAGTTCTTCTGGGCCGGCACCGACTGGTTCCAGGACGTGCTCGAATCCGACCGTTTCTGGGACGCGCTCACCCGCAACCTGATCTTTTCGGCGATCATCCTGGCGATCGAAATCCCGCTCGGCATCGTCATCGCGCTGAACATGCCGAAGAAGGGCATTGGCGTGCCGATCTGCCTCGTCTTGATGGCGCTGCCGCTGCTCATTCCGTGGAACGTCGTCGGCACCATCTGGCAGGTCTTCGGTCGCGTCGACATCGGCCTGCTTGGACGCACGCTCGCGGCGCTCGGCATCAACTATAATTACGTGCAGAACCCGATCGACGCCTGGGTGACGCTGATCGTGATGGATGTCTGGCACTGGACGAGCCTCGTGGTGTTGCTCTGCTATGCCGGTCTCGTCTCGATCCCGGACGCCTATTACCAGGCCGCCAAGATCGACGGCGCCTCCCGTTGGTCGGTCTTCCGCTACATCCAGCTTCCGAAGATGAAGCGCGTGCTGCTGATCGCCTTCCTCTTGCGCTTCATGGACAGTTTCATGATCTATACGGAGCCCTTCGTCGTTACCGGCGGCGGTCCCGGCAACTCGACGACCTTCCTGTCGATCGACCTCGTCAAGATGGCGATCGGCCAGTTCGACCTCGGCCCGGCCGCGGCCCTCTCGATCATCTACTTCCTCATCATCCTGCTGCTCTCGTGGATCTTCTACACGGTGATGACCACGAGCGACGCAAAGGGCTGAGAACGGGAGGGAGGAGAAAACCATGATGACCACCAAGCAACCGCTGTCGCAGCGCCTCTCCTGGCTGGTGCCGACGCTCTACATCGTCTTCCTGCTCCTGCCGATCTACTGGCTCGTGAACATGAGCTTCAAGGAGACGAGCGAGATCCTGAGCACCTTCTCGCTGTGGCCGCAGAACCCCACGCTGCGCAACTACACCGTGATCTTCACCGACCCGTCCTGGTACAACGGTTACATCAACTCGATCACCTATGTGGTGATGAACACGGTGATCTCGGTTGCTGTGGCTCTACCGGCGGCCTATGCCTTCTCGCGCTACCGCTTCCTCGGCGACAAGCACCTGTTCTTCTGGCTGTTGACCAACCGGATGGCGCCGCCGGCCGTCTTCGCGCTGCCCTTCTTCCAGCTCTATTCCGCCTTCGGCCTGATCGACACCCACATCGCCGTCGCGATTGCGCACTGCCTCTTCAACGTCCCGCTCGCCGTCTGGATCCTGGAAGGCTTCATGTCCGGCGTGCCGAAGGAGATCGACGAGACCGCCTATATCGACGGCTACTCCTTCCCCCGCTTCTTCGTGAAGATCTTCGTGCCGCTGATCGCCTCGGGCATCGGGGTCGCCGCCTTCTTCTGCTTCATGTTCTCCTGGGTCGAACTCCTGATCGCCCGCACGCTGACGACGACCGACGCCAAGCCGATCGCCGCGACGATGACGCGGACGGTATCGGCCTCCGGCCTCGACTGGGGCGTGCTCGCCGCCGCCGGCGTGCTGACGATCATCCCCGGCGCGCTCGTGATCTATTTCGTCCGCAACTACATTGCCAAGGGCTTTGCCCTGGGGAGGGTCTGATGGCAATCGTCGCCACGCGCAACAACCGCTGGCCCGTCGCACTCGTCGCCGTGCTCGTCATCTATGTCGCCGCCGCGGGCCTGCTCATCTCCGCTCTGCCGGTCAAGGACGGCGAGCGCGACTGGTTCGCCTCGCTCGTTCCCGGCGGCTGGATGGCCTGGTCATTCCCGACCGCCATGTTCTTTCTGACGATCTTCGCGCTCCTGTCGCTGATGGCTGTCTGGGAATATGCCCGGCCCGGCGGCAATCCACGCGTCGGCATCCTGCGCTTCGAAACGACGCGCGGCGACCGCCTCTTCGTGTCGCTTCTCGGAAGCGCATTCATTCACCTCGCCTGGCTGGGACTGATCGGCGCAAATCTCTGGTGGGCGATCGCCCTCTCGGTGATCTACGCCATCGGCGTGTTCCGCTACGTCTGAGGCATCGGAATGAAGGGTGTTCCCGAGGGGTGCCCTTCGAAACTGCAAGGCATCGCAATCGCAAACCCAAGGGAGGAATTGATGCGACGGCACCTTTTGACAACGACGGCAGCCATGCTGCTGGCCCTAACCGGCTCGGCCTTTGCCGGCATGGATGAGGCAAAGCAGTTCCTGGACAAGGAGATCGGCGATCTCTCCTCGCTCGACCGAGGCGCCCAAGAGGCGGAAATGCAATGGTTCGTCGATGCGGCGAAACCCTTCGCCGGCATGGAGATCAAGGTGGTCTCCGAAACGATCACCACCCATGAATACGAATCGAAAGTGCTGGCGCCAGCCTTCACCGCGATCACCGGCATCAAGATCACCCACGACCTGATCGGCGAGGGCGACGTGGTCGAGAAGCTGCAGACCCAGATGCAGTCGGGCGAGAACATCTATGACGCCTATATCAACGATAGCGACCTGATCGGCACCCATTGGCGCTATCAGCAGGCCCGGAACCTGACCGACTGGATGGAAAACGAGGGCAAGGACGTCACCAATCCCAACCTCGACGTCGACGACTTCATCGGCAAGTCCTTCACCACGGCTCCGGATGGTAAGCTCTACCAGCTTCCCGACCAGCAGTTCGCCAATCTCTACTGGTTCCGCTACGACTGGTTCAACGACCCGAAGATCCAGGAGGAGTTCAAGGCCAAGTACGGCTACGACCTCGGCGTGCCGGTCAACTGGTCGGCCTATGAGGACATTGCCGAGTTCTTCAACGGCCGCGAGATCGACGGCAAGAAGGTCTATGGCCACATGGACTACGGCAAGAAGGACCCGTCGCTCGGCTGGCGCTTCACCGACGCCTGGCTGTCCATGGCCGGCAACGGCGACAAAGGCATCCCGAACGGCAAGCCCGTCGACGAATGGGGCATCAAGGTCGACGAGAACTCCAGGCCCGTCGGCTCCTGCGTCGCGCGCGGCGGCGACACCAACGGCCCGGCCGCCGTCTACTCGATCGAGAAGTACCTGACCTGGCTGAAGAGCTACGCGCCGCCGGAAGCGCAAGGCATGACCTTCTCCGAAGCCGGCCCGGTTCCGGCCCAGGGTGCGGTCGCCCAGCAGATGTTCTGGTACACCGCCTTCACCGCCGACATGGTCAAGGACGGCCTGCCGGTCGTCAATGCCGACGGCACGCCGAAGTGGCGCATGGCGCCCTCCCCGCACGGCGTCTACTGGAAGGACGGCATGAAGCTCGGCTATCAGGACGCCGGCTCCTGGACTCTTCTGAAGTCCACGCCCGAGGACCGCGCCAAGGCCGCCTGGCTCTACGCGCAGTTCGTCACGTCCAAGACCCTCGACGTGAAGAAGAGCCATGTCGGCCTCACCTTCATCCGCCAGTCGACCCTCGACCATCCGAGCTTCACCGAGCGCGCACCGAAGCTCGGCGGCCTGATCGAGTTCTATCGCTCGCCGGCGCGCGTGCAGTGGACCCCGACCGGCACCAACGTGCCTGACTATCCGAAGCTGGCACAGCTCTGGTGGCAGGCGATCGGCGATGCCTCTTCCGGCGCCAAGTCCGCGCAGGAAGCGATGGACTCGCTCTGCGCCGAACAGGAGAAGGTGCTGCAGCGCCTCGAACGCGCCGGCATCCAGGGCGATATCGGTCCGAAGCTCGCCGAAGAGCACGATCTCGAATATTGGAACGCGGAAGCCGTCAAGGCCGGCAACCTCGCTCCGCAGTTGAAGGTCGAGAACGAGAAGGAACAGCCGATCACCGTCAATTACGACGAACTGGTCAAGAGCTGGCAGACGAACTGAGGCTATCGACTGATAAGCGCCGCCCGGAACTTTCGGGCGGCGCACGAAATCGGAGATGCGGCGCCGGGGCTGGAAACAGCCCCGGTTTTCGCTCTTCAGCAGTGAACGGATCGAAGAAAAATTTCAGTAGTGAAATCCGGTAAAGCGAGGATACCCCCTCTGGCCAGAGGGGGTGCTTCGCTGCCAGTGCCAGTGACAGGATTCGATCCAGAAGAGCCTCACTCAATCCTTGCGCTTGCGGCAATAGAGCTCCAGCCGGTGGCGCACCAGATCGTAGCCGAGTTCGGCGGCGATCTCCGCCTGCAGCTGCTCGATCTTGTCGGAGCGGAACTCGATCACGTCGCCGGTGTCGATGTCAATCAGGTGGTCGTGGTGGGGCGCGTCGGCCGTCTCGAAGCGGGCGGTGGCGTTCTCGAAGGCGTGCCGCTGCACGACCCCCTGCTGCTCCAGCGCCGAAAGCGTCCGATAGACGGTGGAGAGCGATACCGTTGCATCGATCTCCTTGGCACGCCTGTGCAACTCGCTTGCATCCGGATGGTCTTCGGCCTCGGCCAGGATCTTCAGGATGGCGGCCCGCTGGCGCGTCACGCGCACGCCACCATCGCGCAGGATTCCCTCCAATTCCTCGACCTTATTCTTCGTCTTTGCCATCCGCCGACACTATCCAAGGGCGACGACATTGAAAATAGCTAGTTGCAAATGGTTCTCATTTGCATTGACTTATGCAGACTATTCGCCTACCCATAGTGGGAGTTGGCAAAATGGAGTTGTGAATGATCGATCTGACGAGGCGCACGATACTGGCCGCCGCCGCGGCAATGGCCGCCCTATCCCTCACGCCCACGGCTGCAGCGGCGGAAAAATTCAAGGCCGTCACCACCTTCACCGTCATTGCCGACATGGCGCAGAACGTCGCAGGCGACGCGGCGATCGTGGAATCGATCACCAAGCCGGGCGCCGAAATCCACAACTACCAGCCGACCCCGCGCGACATCCTCAAGGCGCACGGCGCGCAACTGATCTTCTGGAACGGGCTCAATCTCGAACTCTGGTTCGAGAAGTTCTTCCAGAACTTCGACGATATTCCCGGCGTCGTCGTATCCGACGGCGTCGAGCCGATGGGCATCGCCGAGGGTCCGTACACGGGCAAGCCGAACCCCCATGCGTGGATGTCGCCAACGTCGGCGCTGATCTATGTCGACAATATCCGCGACGCCTTCGTCAAATACGACCCGGAAAACGCGGAGACTTACAAGGCGAACGCCGAGGCCTACAAGAAGAAGATCGAGGCGGCGATCACGCCGATCCGCGCGGAACTGGACAAGATCCCGACCGAAAGGCGCTGGCTTGTCTCGAGCGAGGGCGCCTTCAGCTATCTCGCCCGCGATTTCGGCCTGAAGGAGCTTTACCTCTGGCCGATCAATGCCGACCAGCAGGGTACGCCGCAGCAGGTGCGCAAGGTGATCGACGCGGTCAGGGCCAACAACATCCCGGTGGTCTTTTCCGAGAGCACGATCTCGCCCGATCCGGCCATGCAAGTGGCGCGCGAGACGGGTGCAAAATATGGTGGGGTGCTCTATGTGGACTCGCTGAGCGAGGCGGGCGGTCCCGTTCCGACCTATATCGACCTGCTGCGCGCCACCTCCGAAACCATCGCGAAAGGTCTTTCGCAATGAACCTGCAGACAAAGGCCCGGCCGGTCAGGCGGCCGGTGCCCCAAGACGAGGGAAGCGGCATTCGCGTCCGCGACGCGACGGTCGTCTATCGCAACGGCCACCGGGCGCTCAGCGATGCCTCCTTCGAAGTCCCGACCGGGACGATCGCCGCCCTTGTCGGGGTCAATGGCAGCGGCAAGTCGACGATGTTCAAGGCGATCATGGGTTTCGTCCGCCTCACCAAGGGCGAGATTTCCGTCCTGGGCCTAAGCGTGCCGCAGGCGCTGAAGAAGAACCTTGTCGCCTATGTGCCGCAGGCCGAGGAGGTCGACTGGAACTTCCCGGTCCTCGTCGAGGACGTGGTGATGATGGGCCGCTACGGCCATATGAACATGCTGCGCATACCGAAAAAGGCGGACCATGAGGCGGTCGAGGCGGCGCTGGCGCGCGTCGGCATGAGCGATTTCCGCAAGCGCCAGATCGGCGAGCTGTCCGGGGGACAGAAGAAACGTGTCTTCCTCGCCCGGGCGCTCGCCCAGGATGGCCGCATCATCCTGCTCGACGAGCCCTTCACCGGCGTCGATGTCAAGACCGAGGACGCGATCATCCGCTTGCTCCTCGGCCTGCGCGACGAGGGACGGGTCATGCTCGTCTCCACCCATAATCTCGGCAGCGTGCCGGAATTCTGCGACCGGACCGTGCTCCTCAAGAACACCGTGCTCGCCTACGGCCCGACCGAGTCAACCTTCACCCGCGACAATCTCGAACTCGCCTTCGGCGGCGTGCTGCGTCACTTCGTGCTCGGCGGCGAAAGCCTGCATGACGACGCTGATCCCCGTCAGCTATCGGTCATCAGCGACGACGAGCGGCCGCTCGTCATGTATGGCGCGAAAGGACAGATGGTGCCGCAGCCGGCCAAGCCCGAAACGGAAGCGGAGACGGACGCCGGATGATCGCGACGCTCCTGGAGCCGTTTACCTATTCCTACATGCTGAACGCCATGTGGGTCAGCGCGCTGGTCGGCGCCGTCTGCGCCTTCCTCTCGGCCTATCTGATGCTGAAAGGCTGGTCGCTGATCGGCGACGCGCTCTCCCATTCGATCGTGCCCGGCGTCGCCGGCGCCTATATGCTCGGCCTGCCCTTTTCGCTCGGCGCCTTCTTTTCCGGAACGCTTGCCGCCGCCGCCATGCTGTTCCTCAATCAGCGGACGCGGCTCAAGGAGGATACGATCATCGGCCTGATCTTCACCTCCTTCTTCGGGCTCGGGCTTTTCATGGTGTCATTGTCGCCGACCTCGGTGAACATCCAGACGATCGTGCTCGGCAATATCCTCGCCATCACGCCCGCCGACACGCTGCAGCTGGCGATCATCGGATTCGTCTCTCTCGCGATCCTCTCCGCCAAATGGAAGGATCTGATGGTGACCTTCTTCGACGAGAGCCACGCCCGCTCGATCGGCATCAACACGATGTTCCTGAAGGTGCTGTTCTTCGCCCTGCTCTCCGCCTCGACCGTGGCCGCGCTCCAGACCGTCGGCGCCTTTCTCGTCATTGCCATGGTCGTGACGCCCGGCGCGACCGGTTATCTGCTGACGGACCGCTTCCCGCGGCTGATCGTCATCAGCATTGCCATCGGCGCACTCACCAGCTTCGTCGGCGCCTATGCGAGCTATTTCCTCGACGGGGCGACCGGCGGCATCATCATCGTGCTGCAGACGCTGATCTTCCTTCTCGCCTTCGTGCTTGCCCCGAAACATGGCCTCATCGCCGCTCGCCGCCGCGCATCCGCAGCCCTGGAGGCTCAGCGATGATATCTCTCGACATGCTGACCGCCGTCTTTGAGTTCGAGTTCATGCGCAACGCGCTGATCATCTCGGTGCTCGTCGCAATCCCCACCGCCATGCTCTCCTGCTATCTCGTGCTGAAGGGCTGGTCGCTGATGGGCGACGCGATCTCGCATGCGGTTTTCCCGGGCGTCGTCGTCTCCTACATCGTCGGCCTGCCGCTTGCCGTCGGCGCCTTCGCCGCCGGCATGTGTTGCGCGCTCCTGACCGGCTATCTCAAGGAGAACAGCCGCATCAAGCAGGACACGGTGATGGGCGTGGTCTTTTCCGGCATGTTCGGCCTCGGGCTCGTGCTCTACGTGAATATCCAGAGCGATGTGCATCTCGATCACATCCTCTTCGGCGACATGCTCGGCATCGGCTGGGCCGACATCCTCGAGACCGGTGTAATCGCACTCATTGCCGCCGGCGTGCTCGCGGTCAAATGGCGCGACCTGCTGCTTCACGCCTTCGATCCGGCCCAAGCGCGTGCGGTCGGACTGCCGGTCGCGTGGCTGCATTACGGCCTGCTTGCGATCCTGTCGCTGACGATCGTCGGCGCGCTGAAGGCCGTCGGACTGATCCTCGCAATCGCCATGCTGATAGCCCCCGGTGCGATCGCCTATCTGCTGACCCGGACCTTCAGCAGCATGCTCGTGACCGCGGTCCTGATCGCCGTCGTCGCGTCCTTCTCCGGC
Organism: Sinorhizobium alkalisoli; assembly: GCF_008932245.1. Classification (NCBI taxonomy): domain Bacteria; kingdom Pseudomonadati; phylum Pseudomonadota; class Alphaproteobacteria; order Hyphomicrobiales; family Rhizobiaceae; genus Sinorhizobium; species Sinorhizobium alkalisoli. Next base: position 3,029,740 of record NZ_CP034909.1, read on the forward strand.
GTCTACATCTCCTTCTTCATCGACAGCGCCCCGGCGCCCACCATCGTGCTGCTGATGACGGCGATATTCCTTCTCGCCTTCGGCTATTCCACCTGGAGGACGGCACGGATGGAGGCGCAGCGCAGCCGCACCCGTTAGCGGCGAGAAGCCACTGGAGAGCGGCACCCTGATCCCCTATTGTGCGCCCTTTCAGTTGAGTGAAAGTGAGTTGCAGACCGATGGAGAGAAAGCATAGGGGCCGCGCCGGCATTGCTTTCTTCACGGGTGCCGTCGCGCTGATCTTCACGGCGATCCTGGCCACCGTGCTTCTTGCAAACGAGCAGCGTAATCTGAAGCAGCTTCTGGCCGCACTGGGACTACCGGCAAGCACACCGGAACCGGAAGAACCGCCCGCGCCACCTCGCCCGCCGCCGCGCATGCCACCGCCGCAGGTGATGCTTCCGGAGCGTATCTTTGCGGATCTCGATGCGCCGGAGCAGCAGTTCCTCCGGCAGATCCGCAGCAATCCGCGAGCGCTTTGCGACGGCCTGCGCGATGCCGGCTTCCGCAATCTCGAATGGACGGCCGCCGAAAGCGGCCGCTGGGAGTGCTCCTCGCTCGTCCCCTTCCCACGGCCGGGGGAGGAGAAGAGCTCGTCGATCTTCATCTTCGTAAAGGGCAGCGACCAGGACGAGATCTCCTCCTTCCGGGTGAAGTTGAACATCGAACATCCCGAAGACGCCCAGGCCGTGACCAGCGCTGCGGCACGGGCCGCATCGGTGTTTCTCACCCATGTGCGCTGGGCCGACCGCGAGAGCATCGCGCTCAAGATCCAGGCGCTCGACGCGTTCGATCTTGAGCGCTTCGGCAGCCGCATCCGGTTCGCCCAAGAATCCGGCGAAACCCCGCGTTACAACTTCCTTGCCAATCAAAGGACCGAAACGCGGGCGAAGACCATTGCCGGGACCTACTTCGATCGGGAGAAATGGCTGACGCCGGGCGACGGTTCGCCGGTTACCTTTGTCCTCGGTCCCGCGGCCTGGAATGCCGGTGGCGCTGGGCGGAACGATAGACGCTGACAGCGACTCTCAGCGATCGATACGGGTCGAAAGGATGATCGAGGAGAGCGTCTTTTCCACGCCGTCGATTTCGCCGATACGGTCGATCAGCAGATCCAGCTCGCTGATCGAGCTTGCCGCGACGACGGCAATGAGATCGAAACTGCCGCTGACCGAATGCAGCGTCCGGATCTCCCGGATCGCCGCAAGCTCGGGCGTGACGCGGCTCAAGGCCCGCGGCGCGATGGTGATCAGCATATGCGCCTTCACCAGCCCCTTCTCGTAAGTCTCCGACAGCCGCACGCCGTAGCCGGCGATCACGCCCTCGCGCTCGAGCCGCTCGATGCGCGCCTGCACGGTCGTGCGCGAGAGGCCGAGCCGCCGCGCGATCGTCGCCGTCGGCATGCGGGCGTTTTCGCTGAGGATGGCGAGAAGTTCACGGTCCTTGGCGGTAACCTGCATAATGTCGATCCTGATCGGCGAAATGCCGATTTCCTCACATCGATTTAGTCATTTCAACGCTTCAAAGCAATGGTGGATAGGAGGAGAATGATAATGGAAGGATTCATACTCAGGGGAAGAAGAATGAAAGAGATCGTTGTCATCGGTGCCGGCAAGATCGGATCGACCATCGCGCGCATGCTCGCCCACTCCGGCGATTACCGTGTCTGCGTCGTCGACCGCAACGCCGAGCAACTGCAGGACGTCGCAAAGCACGACGCCATCTCGTCGGCCGTCGTCGACATCGCCGACGGACAAGCGCTCGTCGATCTGCTCAAGGGCAAGTTCGCGGTGCTGAGCGCCGCACCGTTTCACCTCACGGTCGCGATCGCCGAGGCGGCCGCTAGAGCCGGTATTCATTATCTCGACCTGACGGAAGACGTCGAATCGACCCGGCAGGTCAAGGCGATCGCGGCAAAAGCCAATTCCGCCTTCATCCCGCAATGCGGGCTTGCGCCCGGCTTCATCTCGATCGTCGCCTACGATCTCGCCAAGCGCTTCGACAAGCTAGAAAGCGTGCGCATGCGCGTCGGCGCCCTGCCGCAATATCCGTCGAATGCACTCAACTACAATCTGACCTGGAGCACGGACGGAGTCATCAACGAGTATATCGAGCCCTGCGAGGCCATCGTCGAAGGCACGCTGGTCGAAGTGCCGGCCATGGAAGCGCGCGAGGAATTCTCGCTCGACGGCGTCACCTACGAGGCCTTCAACACCTCGGGCGGCCTCGGCACGCTCTGCGAAACGCTCGCGAGCAAGGTTCGCACGCTGAACTACAAGACGATCCGCTATCCCGGCCATGCCGCCATCTTCAAGGCGCTCCTGAACGATCTCGGCCTGCGCCATCGCCGCGAGGTCCTGAAGGACATCCTGGAAAACGCCCTGCCGACCACCACGCAGGACGTCGTGGTCATCTTCGTCACCGTTTCCGGCTTCCGCGACGGACACCTGGTCCAGGAAACCTATGCCAACAAGGTCTATAGCGGCGTCGTGGCCGGGCGGATGCAAAGCGCCATCCAGATCACCACGGCCGGCAGCATCTGCGCCGTGCTCGACCTTCTGGCAGAAGACAAGATCCCGACCGAGGGCTTCATCCGCCAGGAGGATATCGCGCTCGACACCTTCCTCTCCAACCGCTTCGGCCGCCACTACGCGCAGAAGCATGAGGCAGAGCGCGCGGCGAGCTGACGCGCGGCCCGACTATTCCAAAATCCAGTCGCAAAAGGGGCCGATTTCATTCGGATGTTTGCGACAAGGATCCCTCGTCCACTTGCCTGAAGGTTTTCGATGCGGGCCGCGAGGTGACGGTTGCCACCGGGTGCATTCCGACCCGCGTTGGAAAACGTTCAGGATAACGGAGATTCAGTTCGAAGGCAGCGGAGGGCTGCTTGGGGCATATCCGCCTTGTCCTTGGGCAAGGAATTGCACGATTACCGAGAGCAATGCCTCCGCACTATAGCGATCGAGCATGACCTCGACTGTTGTGTCGGTGGATGATGTTAGGTCAAGGGTTCCGATGAGCGGGTCCCTCGACGAGACAGCAATGTCATTGCCATGAAACTCCGCTCTGATCGTGGCTCCGTCTTCCATGTGACGCTTCCCCTCGACGCCAATTGTTTCAGGCAAGTCGAGCGGAATTTATCCGTATCCGTCAACCGGCTAAATGGGATGAGCCCGATCCGTATCTTCCGAACTACTCTCTGATCCCCCCCCCGCCTTGGTTGCGTACGCAGTCATTGCAGTGACCGCCAGCATTGGCCTTTCCTGTAAATCCCTGCCGCCCCCCCTGACCTTCCAACGCCACCGGCTTTGGCGCGAAATCTGGGATATTTGCGAAGGATCATACGGCGGACGGAATACGCGCGATGACCTTGATCTCGAAATCGAAGCCAGCCAGCCAGTTCACGCCGATTGCGGTCCAGTTTGGGTAGGGCGGCTTGCTGAAAATCTGCTGCTTGACGGCCATGATGGTTCCGAACTGGTTCTCCGGGTCTGTGTGGAACGTCGTCACGTCCACAATATCGTCAAACGTGCAGCCGGCTGCGTCCAACGTTGCTTTGAGGTTTTCGAAAGCCAGTTGCACCTGATGTTCGAAATCCGGGTGAGGCGTGCCATCTAAGCGGCTGCCGACCTGTCCGGATACGAACAAAAGGTCACCGGATCGAATGGCGGCCGAATAGCCGTGCTCCTGGTAAAGGGCATGCCTGTTTGCAGGAAAGATTGCGTCACGGTGGTTCATTTTTTCATCCCTTTTCACTGGCTCGCACCCGGTGCATCGAGCTTCACAAGCCGTGCAAGCTGATATACGGTACGTATATGAACTATGAGATATACGCTCCGTATGTCAACTGTAAAATACGCGACGTATGCGAAATAGAGGACGAGATGGCGAGACGACGCGCCGAGATGATGGAGGAGAATCGGGTCAAGCTGATCGCGGCTGCACGAAAGGCCTTCGCCGAAAAAGGGTATTCAGCCGCTTCAATGGATGAGTTGACCGCCGAAGCCGGTCTGACGCGGGGCGCGCTCTACCATAACTTCGGAGACAAGCGTGGGCTTCTGGCGGCGGTCATACATCAGATCGACTCTGAAATGGCGTCGCACGCGCAAGAAATAGGCGAACGTGCGGGAGGCGATTGGCAAGGATTGCTGGCAGAGGGTGCGGCCTATATCGAGATGGCGCTTAATCCGGAAGTGCAACGCATCGTTCTGCTCGATGGACCTGCGGTCTTGGGCGATCCTTCGCAGTGGCCGAGTCAGAGCGGTTGTCTGCAGGCGACTGAGCGAACCGTAGAGCGGCTCATCAAACAAGGAATCATCAAACCCGTTGACGCAGAAGCTGCCGCTCGGCTTCTCAACGGCGCTGCCCTTAATGCTGCTCTATGGATCGCTGCCAGTGACAATCCGCAGGATGTGCTGCCCAAGGCTGTCGAAGCATTCCACTCCTTGGCCACGGGGCTTCTTGTTAGGCACGCATAAACGACCGGCGATCCTAGAGCGCCGCGCGTCTTATTAGACGGGCAAAGGTCGCTGTAGCACTTTGAATTGCTGCATGTCTTTGCCCTTTAATCGAGGTCGATTAAAGGAGACATGCAGTAGGTGTCGTGGATATCACTCGTTTGCACTCGGTTGAAATCCACGCAGCCCGCCGGCACTGCCGCATTCCTCATCGCACAAACAAGAAACCCCGCGGGAAGCGGGGTCTGCTGCATCTCCTGGTCAGTCTCCCTTTTCGGGATGACCCTTTCAGGCCGGGATGACGACCTCGCCGAGCTTGGTCAGTTCGGCGATGAACTGTTCGATGCGAGTCCTCTTCTCGTCGCCGGCACCTTCGAGTTCGGCGCGCACCGAGGCGATGCGGTTCTCGAGCACCGAGACGTCGAGTTCGTCGACATGGACCGCCGATTCGGCAAGCAGCGTGCAGCCGGTCGGCAGGATATCGGCGAAACCGCCGAACACGGCGAAACGCTCGCTCGTGCCGTCGGCCATCTTGACGGTGACAACGCCCGGCTTGACGGTCGTCATGGTCGGCGCGTGATTGGCCATCACGGTCATTTCACCCTCGGTTGCCGGGATGACGACTTCGGTCACCTGCGCGGAAAGCAGCAGGCGCTCCGGGGAAACAAGTTCGAAATTGAAACTGTCGGCCATGACCATTCACTTCTGGTAAGCGCACCGCAACGAACGGCGGCTGTGCATGTTCTCAACCGCTGACGCCGCGGCAGAATGAAAACCGTGGCGCCATGCGCCACGGTTTACGATGTCAGGATCAGGCGGCTTCGGCAGCCAGCTTCTTGGCCTTCTCGATGGCTTCGTCGATGGAGCCGACCATGTAGAAGGCGGCTTCCGGCAGGTGGTCGTACTCGCCATTGACGAGGCCCTTGAAGCCCTTGATCGTGTCTTCGAGCGCGACCAGCTTGCCCGGCGAGCCGGTGAAGACTTCGGCAACGAAGAACGGCTGCGACAGGAAGCGCTCGATCTTGCGGGCGCGGGCGACGGCGAGCTTGTCCTCTTCGGAAAGCTCGTCCATGCCGAGGATGGCGATGATGTCCTGGAGCGCCTTGTAGCGCTGCAGCGTGCCCTGGACCTTACGGGCGACCTCGTAGTGCTCTTCGCCGACGATCATCGGGTCGAGCATGCGCGACGTCGAGTCGAGCGGGTCCACGGCCGGATAGATGCCCTTTTCGGCGATCGAGCGCGACAGAACCGTCGTGGCGTCGAGATGCGCGAACGAGGTCGCCGGCGCCGGGTCGGTCAAGTCGTCAGCCGGAACATAGATCGCCTGAACCGAGGTGATCGAGCCCTTGGTGGTCGTGGTGATGCGCTCCTGCATCGAACCCATGTCCGTGGCGAGCGTCGGCTGGTAACCCACGGCCGACGGAATGCGGCCGAGCAGCGCCGACACTTCCGAACCCGCCTGGGTGAAGCGGAAGATGTTGTCAACGAAGAACAGAACGTCCTGACCTTCGTCACGGAACTGTTCGGCAACCGTCAGGCCGGTCAGAGCGACGCGAGCGCGCGCGCCCGGCGGTTCGTTCATCTGGCCATAGACGAGAGCGGCCTTGGAGCCTTCGCCGCCGCCATGCTTGTTCACGCCCGATTCGATCATTTCATGATAGAGGTCGTTGCCTTCGCGGGTGCGTTCACCCACGCCGGCGAAGACCGAATAACCGCCATGCGCCTTGGCGACGTTGTTGATCAGTTCCATGATCAAAACGGTCTTTCCGACGCCAGCGCCGCCGAAGAGACCGATCTTGCCGCCCTTTGCGTAAGGCGCAAGCAGGTCGACCACCTTGATGCCGGTGACGAGGATCTGCGCTTCCGTCGACTGTTCGACGTAGGAGGGAGCGTCCTGGTGGATCGCGCGGCGTGCCGAGGTTTCCAGCGGGCCGGCTTCGTCGACCGGCTCGCCGATGACGTTCATGATGCGGCCGAGCGTTTCCTTGCCGACCGGAACCGAGATCGGGCCCCCGGTGTCGGTGACCGACTGGCCGCGAACCAGACCTTCGGTCGAGTCCATGGCGATCGTGCGAACCTCGTTTTCGCCGAGATGCTGCGCGACTTCGAGAACGAGGCGGTTGCCCTTGTTGTCGGTTTCCAGCGCGTTCAGGATCTGCGGGAGGTTGCCCTCGTCGAAGGCGACGTCGACGACGGCGCCGATGACCTGCGTGACGCGGCCGACAGCACCGGTAGCCACAGCGGCCGTCTTGGCGGGAGCTGCCTTCTTCGGAGCAGCAGGCTTCTTTGCCGCTGCGGTTTCTTTCGGGGTAGCTGCCTTAGCCATAATTCTTACCCTCTTCTCGTAACCTTAGAGCGCTTCCGCGCCAGAGATGATTTCAATGAGTTCCTTGGTGATCTGCGCCTGCCGCTGACGGTTGTAATTGAGCGTCAGCTTGTTGATCATCTCACCGGCATTGCGCGTCGCATTGTCCATGGCACTCATCTTGGCGCCCATCTCACCGGCGACGTTCTCGAGCAGGGCCCGAAAGATCTGGACCGAAATGTTGCGCGGAATGAGATCCGTGAGGATGGCCGCGGCGTCCGGCTCGTATTCGTAGATCGCCGATGCGCTGCCTGCCTCGGCGGCAACGGTTTCGGCCGATGCCGGGATCAGCTGCTGGGCAGTCGGAACCTGCGAAATGACGGACTTGAACTCGGAATAGAACAAGGTGCAGACGTCGAACTCGCCCTTTTCGAAGAGTTCGATGACCTTGTGACTGATCCGGTCGGCGTTCTCGAAGCCGATCTTCTTGACCTCGCGCAGATCGACGCGGTCGATGATCAGCGACGCGAATTCCCGCCGAAGGATGTCGAAGCCCTTCTTGCCGACGCAGATGATCTTGACCGTCTTGCCCTGCGCGAGCAGCTTGCGCACGTGATCGCGGGCAAAGCGGGCGATCTGCGAGTTGAAGCCGCCGCAGAGGCCGCGTTCGGCCGTGCAGACGATCAACAGGTGCGTGTTGTCCCTGCCGGTGCCCGTCATCAGCTGCGGCACGCTGTCGTCCGCGCCGACCGCCTGGGCGATATTGGCGAGAACGGCAGCCATGCGCTGCGAATAGGGCCGGGCGGCCTCGGCCGCCTCCTGGGCGCGCCGAAGCTTCGCCGCGGCGACCATCTTCATCGCCTTGGTGATCTTCTGCGTCGCCTTGACGGAGGCGATCCGGTTCTTCAGATCCTTAAGTGAAGGCATCCGTTGTCCGTCCTAGTTGGAGTCCGCTCAGGCGAAAGACTTGGCGAAGCTGTCGATAGCGGCCTTCAGCTTGCCCTTGATGTCGTCCGAGATCGCCTTCTCCTTGCGGATGGCCTCCAGCACGTCCTTGCCTTCCGAACGCAGGTAGGAAAGCAGGCCCTGCTCGAACTTGCTGACCTGATTGACGGGCAGCTTGTCGAGGTAGCCGTTGACGCCGGCGAAGATCACCGCAACCTGCTCTTCCGTCTTAAGCGGCGAGAACTGCGGCTGCTTCAGGAGTTCGGTCAGGCGGGCACCGCGGTTCAAGAGGCGCTGCGTCGCGGCGTCGAGATCCGAGCCGAACTGGGCGAAGGCCGCCATTTCGCGATACTGCGCGAGTTCGCCCTTGATCGAGCCGGCAACCTGCTTCATCGCCTTGATCTGGGCGGCGGAGCCGACGCGCGACACCGACAGACCGACATTAACGGCCGGGCGGATACCCTGGTAGAACAGGTCGGTTTCCAGGAAGATCTGGCCGTCGGTGATCGAGATCACGTTCGTCGGAATGAACGCGGACACGTCATTGCCCTGGGTCTCGATGACCGGCAGTGCCGTCAGCGAGCCGGCGCCATTGTCGTCGCTGAGCTTCGCGGCACGCTCCAGCAGGCGCGAATGCAGGTAAAAGACGTCGCCCGGATAGGCTTCGCGGCCCGGCGGGCGGCGGAGCAGCAGCGACATCTGGCGGTAGGCGACGGCCTGCTTGGAGAGGTCGTCATATCCGATCAGAGCGTGCTTGCCATTGTCGCGGAAATATTCGCCCATCGTGCAGCCGGCGAAGGGCGCCAGATACTGCATCGGCGCCGGATCGGAAGCGGTCGCGGCGACGATGATCGAGTACTGCAGCGCACCGCGCTCTTCGAGCACCTTCACGAACTGCGCAACCGTCGAGCGCTTCTGGCCGATGGCGACGTAGACGCAATAGAGCTTGTCACCTTCCGGACCGTTGTCGTGAATGGCCTTCTGATTGAGGATCGTGTCGAGGATGATCGCAGTCTTGCCGGTCTGGCGGTCGCCGATGACGAGCTCGCGCTGGCCGCGGCCGACGGGGATCAGCGCATCGATGGCCTTGAGGCCGGTCGACATCGGCTCGTGAACCGACTTGCGCGGAATGATGCCGGGCGCCTTGACGTCAACGCGGGCGCGCTGCTTGGCATTGATCGGGCCCTTGCCGTCGATCGGGTTGCCGAGCGCGTCGACGACGCGGCCGAGCAGCTCCGGACCAACCGGAACATCCACGATGGCGCCGGTCCGCTTGACCGTGTCGCCTTCCTTGATGTCACGGTCGGAACCGAAGATAACCACGCCGACATTGTCGGATTCGAGGTTCAGCGCCATGCCGCGAATTCCGCCGGGGAATTCGACCATCTCGCCTGCCTGGACATTGTCGAGGCCGTAGACGCGGGCAATACCGTCACCGACGGAAAGCACCTGACCGACTTCGGAGACTTCTGCTTCCTGGCCGAAATTTTTGATCTGATCTTTGAGAATTGCGGAGATTTCCGCGGCGCGGATATCCATCAGCCGACCTCTTTCAGTGCAAGCTTAAGGGTAGAGAGTTTGGTGCGAAGGGAGGTGTCAATCTGGCGGGACCCGACCTTGACGATCAGACCTCCAAGAATAGACGGGTCGACGGTGACGTTGATCGCCACGTCTTTGCCGGTGACGCCTTTCAGCGTCGCCTTCAATTCGGTTTGCTGCGCTTCAGTGAGCGCATGCGCCGACGTGACGTCGGCGGTGACTTCGCCCCGGTGGCGCGCAGCGATCAGGCGGAAGGCCTTGATGATGCCCGGCAGCGCAAAGAGGCGACGATTGCGGGCAACGACCTTGAGGAAGTTGCCGACCAGCCCGGAAAAGCCGACCTTCTCGACAAGCGCCGAAACGGCCTTGAACTGGTCGTCGGCGGAAAAGACCGGGCTCACGACCAGCCGCTTCAGGTCGTCGCTGCCGTCGATCAGCGCCTGGACGCGAACGAGTTCGGCGCCAACCGCCTCGACCGAACCGGCCTCGAGCGCCAGCTCGAAGAGCGACGAGGCATATCTTTCTGCAACACCGGAAATAAGCTGGGATGTGTCTGCCACGGGCACAAGCTTCTCTCAAAATCATCCAAGAGCGTCAGCGACAGCGAACTGCTCACCTAACACCTTGAATTTGCTGCAATAACTCGCAGGATATCGAGGCCGTGAGACCCACTTCCCCCGCAATTCGCGGTTCGTCTAGCATAGGATGTTTGGACTCGCAACACGCCAGGGCCAGGAATGCGGCATTACCCGTCCGGTTCGCGTTGATTTTGCCGTAAATTCCGCTGCGTCCCCGCGGCTCCGGTCAGATCAGCCCGAAGACATAGGCAAGCGGAAGAGCCGCGAGCGCCGCCTGGACGGCGAGTGCGAGCCAGTTGAAGAGTGTTGCGCCATTGTCGCTCATCATCGACAGAGCGCGACCGAAAGCCGCAAGTGCGAAGGCGGCCCCGACGGCGAGATAGACCATCGGCTGGGCGAGCAGGATGGCCCCGAGACCAAGGCCGACATGCATGCCGCCCATCGTGGAACGGGCCTCCGCCAGGCCGCCGCGGCGGCCTTCGGCAAGACCGATGCCGGCCGCGCGAAAGGCAAGGCGCGGGGCGAACAGCATGACGAGACCGATCAGCGCCGCCACGCCGGCCGCTGAGAAGGCCACGAACTCCCCGGTTTCCGTCGGAATATAGAACTCCATGTCCATTCCCCCGCGGCAGATGATTTGCGGCGCCTCGTTCATGATTGCGGCATGTCCGGCATGCGGCAGGTGATTCGCCGTTGCGCCTCCCCATCTAGCCCATGTAAGCGGCGATGGGAATCGGCAGTCTCTTGCAAGCGACCGCGATCACAGGAAACTCTGCGGATCGACGTCGAGCTGGACGCTGACCGATCCGCGCTCTTTCGGACCCGCGGCGAGCATCGCTTTCAGAAAGGCCTGCATGTCGCTGCTGCGCCGTCCGTGGACGAGCAGGCGGAATCGGTGGCGGCCGCGGATCAGCGCCAGCGGCGCCTCGGCCGGCCCGAGCATCGAAATGCCGTCGACATGCGGCGCGGCGCTGCGCAAGGACCGCGCATGTCCCTCGGCGTCCTGGCGGGAATCGGCGGAGACGATGATCGAGGCGAGCCGGCCGAAGGGCGGCAGCACGGCGCGTTCCCGCTCCTGGATCTCGCGCTCGTAGAAAGCATCGGAGTCCCCCGAAACGATCGCCTGCATCACCGGATGCTGCGGCTGGTAGGTCTGCAGCAGCCCGAGGCTCTTCAGGCCCGTCCGCCCGGCACGGCCCGTCACCTGCGACAACAGTTGGAAGGTTCGCTCGGCGGCACGCGGATCGCCATTGGCAAGGCCGAGATCGGCATCGACGATGCCGACCAGCGTCATCATCGGAAAATTGTGGCCCTTGGCGACGAGCTGGGTGCCGATGACGATATCCGCCTCGCCGCTCGCGATCGCCTCGAGTTCCAGCCGCAGCCGCTTGACGCCCATCAGGTCGGAGGACAGCACGATGGTGCGGGCCTCGGGAAAATGCCGCTCGACCTCCTCCGCGATGCGCTCGACGCCTGGGCCGCAGGCAACGAGATGATCGAGCGTGCCGCATTCGGGACACGCCTCCGGCGTCCGTTCCGCATAGCCGCAATGATGGCACTGGATCTGCCTGCGGAACCGGTGTTCGACGAGCCAGCTGGAGCAATCCGGGCATTGGAAGCGGTGGCCGCAGACGCGGCAGAGCGTCAGCGGCGCATAGCCGCGGCGGTTCAGGAACAAGAGAGCCTGCTCGCCCCGGCCGATCGTCTTGCCGATCTCATTCAGGAGGACCGGCGAGAGAAAGCCTCCGCGCTCCGGCGGATGGCGGCGCATGTCGACGATGCCGAGATGCGGCAGCGCCGCGTCGCCGAAGCGGGTCGGCAGATGGATCGGCCGGTAGCGCCCGACCTCGCCATTGACCCGGCTTTCGATCGAAGGCGTCGCGGAGACGAGCACGACCGGGAAACCGCTGATCCGCCCGCGCACCACGGCCATGTCGCGGGCATTGTAGAAAACGCGATCCTCCTGCTTGTAGGCGGGATCATGCTCCTCGTCGACGATGATGAGACCGAGATCCTCAAAGGGCAGGAAAAGGGCGGAGCGGGCGCCGGCGACGACGCGCACCTGGCCGGTCGTCACCTGCCGCCAGACCTTTTCCCTTGTGCGTGGCGCCAGGTCCGAATGCCACTCCGCCGGCTTCGCCCCGAAACGGTCCTGGAAGCGTTCGAGGAAGCTGGCGGTCAGCGCAATTTCGGGGAGCAGGATCAGCACCTGTTTCCCGGCCCGAAGCGTGGCGGCAATCGCCTCGAAATAGACCTCGGTCTTGCCGGATCCGGTAATCCCGTCGATCAGCGATACCGAGAACTTGCCCTCCTCGACCGCGGCGAGCAGGTCGGCAGCCGCCTGCCTCTGCGGCCCTTCGAGACGCGGAGCGGTAAAGTCGGGATCGGGAGCGGCAACGACCGGCGGCGGCGGCATGAACAGCGTTTCGAACACGCCCTGCGCCTGTAGACCGTCGATGACGCTCGAGGAGACGCCGGCCGCATGGGCAAGACCGGAGCGGGTCCAGGAATAGCCGTCGCCGGCCGCGGCGATCACCCGCTCGCGCGCCGCCGTCATTCGTTCCGGCCGCATCTCCGTCAGGCGCAGCGCCTCCACCATCGGTTCGGGATCGAAGGCGGTGGGCGCGCGAAGCGCCATGCGGGCGACGAGGCCCGGCGGCGTCACCGTATAGGCGGCCACCCAGTCGAGAAAGGCACGCATGTCGGGCGTCAGCGGCGGGCAGTCGAAGACCTTCTCGACCGCTTTCAGCTTCTTGCGGTCGACCGTGCCGTCGTCGGGACCGTCCCACACGACGCCGACGACCAGCCGGGGGCCGAGCGGCACCTGCACGATCGAACCCGGCTCGACCGCCATCCCATCGGGCACCGCATAGGAATAGGCCTTCGGCGCCGGCATCGGCAGCAGAACGGGCACCACGCGGCGGTCGAGTACGGCCCCGAATAAATCGGTTGAATTGAGAGTCATTTTGCCGTGACCTTGCCACCGCTTTCAGATAAAGAAAACCGCGCAGCGAACCGCCGCCTTGTGGATAGCAGGGTTTGTCATGGTTCCACCCGACTTTCAACGCGCGCAATCTCCGCCATGGATCTCCCGACAGCGGACAGGCGCCCGAACGGCTGAGTGCCAAAGGAAGGCTCCCATGAAATTTTTCGTTGATACCGCCGACGTGAAGGAAATCCGGGAACTGAACGATCTCGGCCTGCTCGACGGCGTCACCACCAACCCCTCGCTGATCCTGAAGTCGGGCCGCGACATCGTCGAAGTCACCAAGGAAATCTGCGACATCGTCGACGGCCCCGTTTCGGCGGAAGTCACGGCTACCGAATATAGCGAGATGATGAAGGAAGCGGCCGCTCTTTCGAAGATCGCCGACAATATCTGCATCAAGGTGCCGCTGACGCTTGACGGCCTGAAGGCCTGCAAGGCGCTGACCTCCGACGGACATCAGACCAACGTCACGCTCTGCTTCTCGGCCAACCAGGCGCTGCTCGCCGCCAAGGCCGGCGCGACCTTCGTCTCGCCCTTCATCGGCCGCCTCGACGATATCGCCTTCGACGGCATGGACCTGATCCGCGAGATCCGTCACATCTTCGACAATTACGGCTACGAGACCGAAATCCTCGCCGCCTCGGTGCGCACGGTCAACCACGTCAAGGAAGCCGCCCTCATCGGCGCCGACGTCGTCACCGCACCGCCGGCAACCTTGAAGGCGCTGGTCAAGCATCCGCTGACCGACAAGGGCCTCGAAATGTTCCTGGCCGACTGGGCGAAGACCGGTCAGAAGATCGGCTGATCGAATCGCGTTCGGAAAGAAAACATCAGGGCCCCGCGGCGATGCGGGGCCTTTTTTGATTCAGCGAATGCGACCAAAACAGAAGGCCCCGGAAGGGATCCCGGGACCGCCTCCGCTCCGACCGGGAAACGCGCACCGACGAGGACAGGCACTTCCAGCGCCTTGTCCGCCCCCATACCCCTGATCTGCATGCCTGCGCCGCTGTCAAGCACGGCCAATGCGCTACAGCGCCGGGCGTCTTATTAGACGCGCAAAGGTCGCTGTAGCGCTTTGAATTGCTGCATGTCTTCATCCTTTAACCGAGGTCGACTAAAGAAGATATGCAGTAGGCCCTCATGGCACAGTCTCGAGATCGGTTTCGCGAAACTCATCATCGGTCGCCAAGATCGGAACCCGATAGTATTTGGCGCATGCGTAATGGATGCAGTCTGCCAGATTGAGGCCGTGACGGCCTTTACGGTAACGATGTGCAGCCGAGAGCGCGAGATTGCTGGCGCGCTTCGCAGGCGGCAGATCGCAGATTTCAATGGCCCGGGCTTCGAGAAAGTCCATGATCAGCGGTTCCAGCGCCTCTATGGCCATATCGAACTTGTCGGGCCGGGAAAGCGCGAGAGCCGTTTCGAGAATGGCGAGCGGTGATGTAATGCGCGTCTGCGCCTTCATCAGCGCCTCAGAAACGCGATCCGATTCCCCTTCGTCGGACAGGACGGCGATTGGTGCGCAGGCGTCGACGAACACGCGCCTTACGCCTCCCACATCTCATCAAAGGCTTCCTTTGGCAGCGGCTTTCTGGCTTTCTCATTGAGTTCGACGTGGTATTTTTCGCGCAACCGCGCTGCGGTCTGAGCGGGCGTTTCGACGTTCAATCGCCGTTCGATCGCCTCGCGCATGGCGGTGATGATGGCATCGGAAATGCTCACCTTCGCGATCTTCGCGAATTTCCGGGTGAGTTCGTCGGCCCTCTCATTGGTCACGTTGATCGCCATGGTCGCAGCCTGCATGTAGATAAATTCCCGACCTAGTGTAGATCCTTCTATCTAATTCGCAATTGTGTCCTGGCCGGCTGAGACGCCTTGATCGGGCGCTAATGTGTCCATCGCAGGTACGGTTCAAGCAGCTTCGGCGGGTGCTGCGAACACCGCGTCGCTATCCCGCGCGAGCTCGATCACCGTATGGCGCTCAAGCGCACGGGTGACGTCCGCCGGATCGCCTTCCAATGCCTCGGGTGCGATGAGGTTGCCGATCCGGAAGTCGAAGAGGTCGCCCTTCTTGTTCAAAAGTTCATGGAAGACGGTCATGTCGCGCAGTTCCGTCGACCACTTGGCGAACCAGTAGAACAGGCCGGAATTGCGGGCGCTCATGTGCACCGGCAGGATCGGCAGGCCGTATTTGCGCGCAAAGCTCACCGCCGAGCTTTTCCAGGGCCGTTCATTGAGACGCCCATCCGCCCAATAAGCGATGCGGCCGGAGGGAAAGAGCACGGTCGCCTTTCCCGCTTCGATCGCCCGATTGGTGACCTGCAGGGTCTCGCGCGCCTTGAGCTTCGACTTGTACTCTTCCCGCCACTCGACCGGGATGATCATCTCGACGAAGCGCGGATTGACGCGGATGGCATCGCGATTGGCGAAAAACATCATGTCCGGTCTGCGGCTCTTGAGAAGGTCGAAAACGGCGATGCCGTCGGCAATGCCGGTCGGATGATTGCTGACGAGCAGGAATCCGCCGCTTGCCGGGATTCGCTCCGGCCGGTCGACACGGACATCGAGCGAGAGAACCGAACTCAGATGCTCAAATGCCTGGAAGCCCTGCATGTTGGCGACAGAATCGGCGAATTCGATCGCCTTGCGGTAGTTGAGCAGCGTGTAGAGAAATGGCCGCACCACCGGCCACAGCGGGTGGTGAGCGATCTTGCGCCCGCGCTCGGCGATCAGCGTGTCGACGATATGGCCGGGCTGCCCCTGCGAGACCAGGGCAATCGCCTCTGCAAAATGCGCCAGCGCGCTCGCCGAATCACGTCTCGCCATGGTCCCACCCGCTGTTGCTGATCGAACATCGCAGTTCAATATGATCGAACAATGACAAATTCCAAGGGTGCCTCATCAAACAAAATGCATGTTGCCGCGCCGCGCGTCTTTCAGACGCGCAACAGTCGTCGCAACTCTTTCAATCTGCGCATCGAGCTTTCCGAAAGTCGGGTGCGATTTTCGGGCCGATGCGTTAGCAAAAACATAAGGCACCAGTGGCATGGTCCGGGCACGCATGAGGACCGGGCCGACGATGAACGAACTTCTTGTGATAGGCCATCCCGAGGTGATGGCGGAGCGTCAACGGTGGCTTGCCAGCCTTGCCGGAGAACGCCGCCTGTCGGAAAAGACGATCGAGGCTTATGAACGCGACACGCGGCAATTCCTCACATTCCTGACGGGGCATCTCGCCAGCCCTCCCCGGCTTGCCGATATCCACAGCCTCCGTCCTGCCGATCTCCGGGGCTTTCTCGCGCAGCGGCGCAAAGGCGGCGCGGGCGCGCGCACGCTCGGACGCGGACTTGCGGGTCTACGCTCGTTCCTGCGTTATCTCGAACGAAACGGCCTCGCCAACGCGGCAGGCGCTGCTGCCGTACGCTCGCCGAAACAGCCGAAATTGCTGCCTAAACCGCTCACCGATCGCGAAGCGCTTAAAGTGGTGACGACGGATGCGCAATTGGCCGAAGAGCCTTGGATCGCCGCGCGCAATGCCGCGGTGTTGACCCTTCTTTATGGCTGCGGCCTGCGCATATCCGAAGCGCTCGAACTGTCGCCTGAAGACATCGCCGGCGCCGCCTCGCTGCGCGTCGTGGGCAAAGGTGGCAAAACCCGCATCGTTCCTCTGATCGACGCGGCGAGCGAAGCGGTTGCGGCCTATCGCCAGCTCTGCCCCTATCACCTCGGCCCCGGCGAGCCGCTGTTTCGCGGCGCCCGCGGCGCCAGGCTGCAGCCGGCGATCATCCAGCGCGAAATGCAGAAGCTGCGCACCGCCCTCGGTCTTCCGGATTCGGCGACGCCGCATGCGCTCCGCCACTCCTTCGCGACGCACCTGCTTGCCGGCGGTGGGGATCTGCGCACCATTCAGGAACTGCTCGGCCATGCCAGCCTCTCGACGACCCAGGTCTATACGGGGGTCGATTCGACCCGGCTGCTCGAAATCTATGATCGCGCCCACCCGCGCGCCTGAAGCGCCAAAACACGCCATTCCGGCCGAGGGACATGCAAACGAATTATGGCCCGCTCTCGACCCTGATCGAAAAACGGGGGCGCACTCCTGGCCAAGATGCATTAGGGTCAGGAGCTGGGGCCAGGAGCTATGATCCGGCGCTTGCCCGTTAACCACGCCCGTTAAGGGTCCTGTGACCATGGAAGCGTAAGGTTCCTTGTTATCACTCGGGAACAGACAGCCATGACGACGATGCTCAGACCCGCCCGCACCCTCGCGGCCAAGGCCGCCGACGGCCTCATCTGGCTGATCGCGCTCATTCACGTCCTGACGGCCGCAAGCCTTGTCCTCGTCCTGCTCACCTTTTCGCCGGCGCGCGCCGCCCAGGAGGTGGAGTGCAGCGGCAGCAATATCCTGGCAGGTCTGGAACAATCCGATCCGGACCGGCTTGCAGCCCTGCGCGAGGAAGCCGCTGCCGTGCCCAACGGAAAGGGCCTGCTCTGGAAGATCGAAGGCGGCGGATTGGCCCCTTCCTTCCTGCTCGGAACCATGCACGTGACCGATCCGCGCGTCCTGGCCATGCCCGCGGGCGCCGCCGAGGCCTTTGCAGCGGCCGCCACCGTGATCGTCGAATCGGACGAGATCATCGACGAGAGGAAAGCCAGCGCCGCCATCATGATGCGGCCCGACCTCACCATGTTCGCCGACAACAGGACGATCGACGATTTCCTCGAGCCGCAGGACCGGGAGCGCCTCGCCGCCGGCCTCAAGGCGCGCGGCATTCCCCTGCCGCTGGTCTCGAAAATGAAGCCGTGGATGATCGCAAGTTTCGTGGCGCTGCCGGCCTGCGAGTTCAGCCGCAAGGCGGCCGGCGCCTCCTTCCTCGACAAGAAGCTCGCCGAAGACGCCGTCGGACAGGGCAAGCGCTTGAAGGGCCTGGAGACGCTGGTCGAACAGCTCTCGGCCATGGATTCGCTTCCCGTCGAATGGCATCTCCAGGCCCTGATCGACACGCTCGCGCTCGGTCGGACGATCGATGACGTCCTGACGACGACGACCGATCTCTATCTCACCGGCGACACCGGCATGATCATGCCGATGATGAAGGCCGTCTCGGCGCAGGTATCGCCCCACGATCTCGGTTATGCCGATTTCGAACAGCGGATCATAATCGACCGCAACAGGACAATGGCAGCCCGGGCCGAGCCGATCCTGAAGCAGGGCAACGCCTTCATGGCCGTGGGTGCGCTGCATCTTCCGGGCAAGGATGGCCTCGTCGAGCTCTTGCGCCAGCAGGGTTTCACCGTCACCCCGGTCGATTGACGGTCATCGCGTCGCATTCAGTTCGGCAAGCAGGGCGGGAACGATCGCCTTGTGAAAGGGCGTCACGGCCGCAAGATAGAGGTAGCCGAACAGGTTTCTGCGGCGCACCAGCGTCGTGATGCCGATGACCTGGCTCTCCGCCGGTCCGTCACGCACCTCGACGACGATACGAAAATCCAGATGGCGGTCGTCGAAGCCAAGGACGGTGGCATGCTCGCTCTCGCACACGATCGAGAAGGCGCCGATCAGGTCTGAATCCGCGGCGGGTGCCGGGGCCTTGAGACCGAGGGGCAACGTCAGCCGATTGCGCAATCCCAAGAGATTTCGCACCCAGCGCGGTGCGCTGCCAAGCGTCCGCCTTGCCGCTTCGAGCGCACTCATGCGCTCGCCGAAAAACAGAAGTTCGTGGCAATCGGCCCAGTCGGCGCCGGGCAAGCATGCGTTCGGCAGGCGGGCGGCTACGCTTCGCGGTCTCATGAACACCAATCCTCCTTCACGCACCAGCCTTTCGGGAGGGCTATGGCTGCGGTGGCGTGTTAAGGATTGCGCCCGATCGGGGCACGAAGGCAGGGGGCCGCTTGTCGCAGCCCCCCGGCCAATTGTCACAGGGGGCCGCTTGTCGCAGCCCCCGGCCAATTGTCACAGGAGCCCGATTGTCACGTGCGCCGCAGCCCTCGAGGGCTGGGGGTTTTACGCAACCGTGCTTTCCGAAAATCGGCTCCGACTTTCGGGGCCGATGCCGTCGAGTCACATGTGGATTGGCTTGGCGAAGGTCGCGAGCGCCGCTTCCTTGACCGCTTCCGACATCGTCGGATGCGCATGGCAGGTGCGGCCGAGATCTTCCGACGAGCCGCCGAACTCCATCAGCACGGCGATCTCGTGGATCATCTCGCCGGCGCCGAAGCCGACGATATGGCCGCCGAGCACGCGGTCGGTTTCCTTGTCGGCGAGGATCTTCACGAAGCCGTCCGTCTGAAGCATGGCGCGGGCGCGGCCATTGGCGGTGAAGGGGAACTTTCCGACCCTGTAGGCGACGCCCGCTGCCTTCAGTTCCTCTTCCGTCTTGCCGACGGAAGCGACCTCCGGCTGGGTGTAGACGACGCCCGGGATTACCTCATAATTCACGTGACCGGCCTGGCCGGCGATGATCTCGGCCACCGCCACGCCTTCGTCTTCGGCCTTGTGGGCGAGCATCGGGCCGCGCACCACGTCGCCGATCGCATAGACGCCGGTAATGCTCGTCTGGAAATGATGATCGATCTCGATCCGGCCGCGGCTGTCGAGGACGACGCCCGCCTTGGCCAAGCCCATATTTTCCGAGCACGGTTTGCGGCCGGTCGCGACCAGCACGACATCCGCTTCGAGCGTGGTCGCCTCGCCGCCCTTGACCGGCTCGAACGTAACCTTGGCGCCGTTGTCCGACTTCTCGACACCGGTCACCTTGGCGCCGAGTTTGAATTCCAGCCCCTGCTTCGTCAGCATCCGCTGAAGCTGCTTGGCGACCTCGCCATCCATGCCGCCGAGAATCGTATCCAGGAACTCGACGACGGTCACCTTGGCGCCGAGGCGCGCCCAGACCGAGCCGAGTTCGAGGCCGATGACGCCGCCGCCGACGACGATCATGCTGGCCGGCACTTTCTCCAGTTCCAAAGCACCGGTCGAGGAGACGATCACCTTCTCGTCGAATTCGAGATCGACGCCAGGGATGCCGGCAACGTCCGACCCCGCGGCGATAACGATATTTTTCGCCTCGAGGATCTGCTCATCGCCATTGTCTTTGGTGACGGAAACCTTGCCTTGGCCCAGAACCTTGCCCAAGCCCTGAAAACCGTCGATCTTGTTCTTCTTGAAGAGGAAGGAGACACCGTCGACATTCGCCTTAACCGTTGCGTCCTTGTGCGCCATCATCTTCTTGAGATTGAGCGTCGGGCTTGCGACCTCCACGCCCAGCGCATCGAGGCCGTGCGCGGCGTGGTGGAACATTTCGGAAGCGTGCAGCAGCGCCTTCGACGGAATGCAGCCGACATTGAGGCAGGTGCCGCCATAGGTGCTGCGCTTTTCGACCACGGCGACCTTCATGCCGAGCTGCGCCGCCTTGATGGCGCAGACATAGCCCCCCGGACCGCTTCCGATTACGATGAGATCATAAGCCATTTGATAATCCTTCTTGGGAGGGGCGGTCACCGGCCGCCACTGACATTAAGAATGGCCCCCGTCACGTAAGTCGCCTTGTCGGACAGGAGATAGAGAATTGCATCGGCAACTTCGCCGGCCGTGCCGGGACGCTGAATGGGGATGGAGGGCGCAAGATCCCGCGCGCGGTCTGGCAGACCGCCGGAGGCGTGGATCTCTGTGTCGATGATGCCGGGGCGAACGGCGTTGACGCGAATGCCTTCGCCGGCAACCTCACGCGCCAGGCCGACCGTGAAGCTTTCGATCGCCCCCTTCGAAGCGGCGTAATCGACATATTGGCCGGGCGCGCCGAGCACGGCTGCGACGGACGAGAGATTGACGATCGAACCGCCGCGCCCGCCGCGACGCGTCGACAGGCGAAGCACCGCCTCGGCGGAGCAGCGGATCGCGCCGGTCACGTTGACGCGAAACATCCGCTCCAGCCGCTCGGGCGAAATCTCGTCGATCCGCTGCGGGGGACCGACGATGCCGGCATTGTTGACGAGCCCGTCGAGCCGCCCGAATGCCGCGTCGACCGCCGCAAAGATTGCCCGCACCCCATCTTCGGTGCCGACGTCACCCTGAACCGCAATCGCAAAGCCGCCGCTTGCAGAAATGCGGCCCACGATATCCTCCGCCGCCTGGACGTTCGCCGCATAGTTGACCGCGACCCGCCAGCCTTCGGCTGCGGCCGCAAGACACACGGCCGCCCCAATGCCGCGGCTGCCGCCGGTCACGAGAAGAACGCGGCGCTCGCTCATGCGGCGCATCCCGTGAACCGAAAAGCGTCGGAACTGTCCGACTGCGCCTTGCCTTCGCCCCAGGCGGTCGAGGCGCGCAGCGACGGTCCGAAATCCGGAAGCAGGATCTGTACGGCAGCCGGTGAGTCCTCCGCTTCGAGCAGGCCGATCTTGCCGGCGCCGTCGACCGTATAGATCGGCCCCTGCCAGACCGTGCAGGCCGACAGCTCGGCACCGGTCACGTCGCCGGTCGGGCAATCATGCATGACGATGCCGTGCGGACGTTCCGGCTCACCGGAGGCCATGACCACCCCGTCGAGAGCCAGGCTGGCGCCGGCAATCCTGATCTTGAAGTGATTGCTGGTGACAGCGGCCTCGGATCCGACCGGCTCGAAGCGGAGCTCATGGCCGGCCTGGTCCTCATAGATCGCGTTTGCCTGGCTGCATTCGCTGGCATGCGCCGGGCATACCCCGAGCGCAAGCGCGAGCGCGGCGAGGAGAACTTTGCCGCCACGCATCGTCAGGCAGCCTTTTCGGTCGCGAGTTTCAGGCCGAGCGCGATGAAGACGAGGCCGCTCGCCCGATCGATCCACTTGCTTGCGCGAGTGAAGGCCGCCCGCATCCTAGGCGTCGTCATGAAAAGGCTGACGCCGACGAACCAGAGGATCAGCGCACTTGCCATAATGAGGCCGTAGCCGAACTTGACCGCCATCGGCGTATGCGCGCTGACGACGGTCGAGAAGATCGACAGGAAAAAGAAGACCGCCTTCGGATTGAGTGCATTGGCCGCGAAGCCGAGACCGAACGCCTTCAGCGCCGACTGCCCCTTGGGCGCGCCGGTGGGCTGCCCCGTCTCGACCGCGATATGCGTCTCACCGGCTCTGAGCGCCTTGACGCCGATATAGATCAGGTAAGCGACACCGCACCATTTGACGATGTTGAAGAGGTATATCGATTGCGAAATGATCAGCCCTAGGCCGAGAATCGTGTAGGTGACATGGAACATCAGCGACGCGCCGATGCCGAAGGCGGTGATGATTGCCGGACGCCGACCGTGCACCAGCGACTGCCGCATCACCATGGCGAGATCCGCACCGGGCGAAACGATGGCGAAGGTGAAGATCGCCATCAGGGATGCCAGTTCGACCAGGTAGTTGCTCATGGTTTGCGACCGATAGTTCGAGGACCCGTATGGTGCCGAAGAGAGAATTGGATGCGCGCAGAGCGTGCGTTTCAGAACCCTAACCGCTGGCTCCGTGCCTGTCGATGCCCCTACCGGTACGCGACCCGACGGTGCGCATCGACAACCTGGCATGGGGGAGAACGAAAGGGGCTGTCGCCCCTTCCTTAGAGATCGAGCACCAGGCGTTCAGGATCCTCGAGGCTCTCCTTGACACGGACGAGGAAGGTCACGGCTTCCTTGCCGTCGACGATGCGGTGATCATAGGAGAGCGCCAGATACATCATCGGGCGGATCACCACCTGGCCGCCGATGGCGACCGGGCGATCCTGGATCTTGTGCATGCCGAGGATGCCGGACTGCGGCGCGTTGAGGATCGGCGACGACATCAGTGAGCCATAGACGCCGCCATTGGAGATAGTGAATGTGCCGCCCTGCATGTCGGCCATCGACAGCGCGCCGTCGCGCGCCGCCTTGCCGAGACGGCCGATTTCTTTCTCGATTTCGGCGATCGACATCTGGTCGGCATCGCGCACGACCGGCACGACGAGGCCCTTCTCGGTGCCGACGGCGACGCCGACATGGCAGAAGTTCTTATAGATGATGTCTGTGCCGTCGATCTCGGCATTGACCGCCGGCAGTTCCTTGAGTGCGTGGGTGACGGCCTTGGTGAAGAAGCCCATAAAGCCGAGCTTCACGCCGTGCTTCTTCTCGAAGACATCCTTGTACTTCGTGCGCAGGCTCATGACCGCGCTCATATCCACCTCGTTGTAGGTGGTGAGCATCGCCGCGGTGTTCTGCGCATCCTTCAGGCGCTTGGCGATCGTCTGACGCAGGCGGGTCATCTTGACGCGCTCTTCGCGTGCAGCATCCTCGGTCGGCGCGGGTGCGCGGGCCTGGACCTTGGCGGGTTCCGCGGCGGCCGGCGCAGAAGTACCCTTGGCGATCACGGAAAGCACGTCGCCCTTCAGGACCTGGCCGCGCTTGCCGGAACCATCGATCTGGTCGGCGGAGAGGTTGTTTTCGGCGATGAGCTTGGCGGCAGCCGGAGCCGGCCGGCTCGCCGCAATCGCAGCGCCCAATATGTCTCCGAGTCCTGCGATTTCCGGATCAGCAGCGGCAGGCTGGGCCTTCTTCTCGGCCGGAGCAGCCGCGACGGGCTCGGGCTTCTTTTCGGCCGGAGCAGCGGCGGCGGCGCCCGCGCCTTCGGCGATCTGGCCGAGCAGCGCGCCGAGGCCGACGGTCTCGCCCGCTTCAACGACGATTTCGGAGAGCGTGCCGGCGGCCGGCGCCGGCACCTCGATCGTCACCTTGTCGGTTTCCAGTTCGAGCAGAGGCTCGTCGGCCTTGATCGCATCGCCGACCTTCTTGAACCAGGTGCCGACGGTCGCTTCGCTGACGGATTCGCCAAGGGTGGGAACGCGGATTTCTGTTGCCATGATTTTTGTTCCGTTGATCAGATATCTGTTTCTGTCGGTTGGCGGACGTGGAGGGCGTAATCACCCCCCCAGCGCGTCCTCGAGGAAGGCGGCAAGCTGCGCCAGGTGCTTGGACATCAGGCCCGTGGCAGGCGATGCCGCGGCCGGACGGCCGGTGTAGCGCACCCGCTGGTACTTGGCGTCGATATGGGCGAGCACCCATTCGAGATAGGGGTCGATGAACGACCAGGCGCCCATGTTCTTCGGCTCTTCCTGGCACCAGACCATCTCCGCATGGCGGAAGCGGCTGAGCTCGTTGATGAGCGCCTTGGCCGGGAACGGATAGAGCTGCTCGACGCGGAGCAGATAGACGTCGTCGATGCCGCGCTTCTCGCGCTCTTCCAGGAGGTCGTAATAGACCTTGCCCGAGCACATCACGACGCGGCGGATCTTCGAGTCCTTCTGCAGCTTGATCGGGCCGTTCTTGTTAACCTCCGCATCGTCCCAGAGCAGGCGGTGGAAGGAGCTTTCGCCGGCCATTTCCGAGAGGCTGGAAACGGCGCGCTTGTGGCGCAGCAACGATTTCGGCGTCATCAGGATCAGCGGCTTGCGGAAGTCGCGCTTCACCTGGCGGCGCAGGATATGGAAATAGTTCGCCGGCGTCGTCACATTGGCGACCTGCATGTTGTCTTCCGCGCAAAGCTGCAGGAAGCGCTCGAGGCGAGCCGAGGAGTGCTCCGGTCCCTGGCCTTCATAGCCGTGCGGCAGCAGGCAGACGAGGCCCGACATGCGCAGCCACTTGCGCTCGCCCGACGAGATGAACTGGTCGAAGACCACCTGCGCGCCGTTGGCGAAGTCGCCGAACTGGGCTTCCCAGAGCGTCAGCGCGTTCGGGCGGGCGAGCGAATAGCCGTATTCGAAGCCGAGCACCGCCTCTTCCGAGAGCATCGAGTTGATGACCTCATAGCGCGCCTGCGTCGGCGACAGGTTGGCAAGCGGGATGTAGCGTTCTTCGGTCTGCTGGTCGTAGAGCACCGAATGGCGCTGCGAGAAGGTGCCGCGCTCGCAGTCCTGGCCCGAAAGGCGGATCTTCGTGCCCTCGGTCACCAGCGTGCCGAAGGCCAGCGCCTCGCCCATGGCCCAGTCGATGCCCTCGCCGGTCTGGATCATGTTGGCGCGGTTTTCCATGAAGCGCTGGATGGTGCGGTGCGCGTTGAAGCCAGCTGGAATCTCGGAGATCTTGCGGCCGACCTCCTTCAACTGCTTCATCGGCACCGAGGTCCGGCCGCGGCGCTGCTCATCCTGGTTGTCGGCGGTGCGCAGGCCCGACCAGACGCCGTCGAGCCAATCGGCCTTGTTCGGCTTGTAGGACTGGCCGATCTCGAACTCCTGCTCGAGTTGAGCGCGCCAATCCGCCTTCATCTTTTCCACTTCGCCTTCGGTCATCAGGCCTTCGGCGATCAGGCGTTCCGAATAGAGCTGCACCACCGTCTTGTGGGCGCGGATCGCACGATACATTTTCGGCTGGGTGAACGCCGGCTCGTCTCCTTCGTTGTGACCGAAGCGGCGATAGCAGAACATGTCGATGACGACCGGCTTGTGGAACTTCATCCGGAACTCGGTCGCGATCTTCGCCGCATAGACCACCGCTTCCGGATCGTCGCCGTTCACGTGGAAGATCGGCGCCTCGATCATCTTTGCGACATCCGACGGATAGGGCGACGAGCGCGAGAAGGCCGGATTGGTGGTGAAGCCGATCTGGTTGTTGATGATGAAATGCACGGTGCCGGCGACGCGATGACCGCGCAGACCCGAAAGCCCGAGGATTTCGGCGACGACGCCCTGACCGGCGAAGGCGGCATCGCCGTGCAGCAGCATGGGCATCACCTTGACGCGCTCGCGCAGCGGAATGATGTCGCCTTCGAAGACGGCGGCGATCTGGTCCTGCTTGGCGCGCGCCTTGCCCATGACGACCGGGTTGACGATTTCCAGATGCGACGGGTTCGCCGTCAGCGACAGGTGCACCTTGTTGCCGTCGAACTCGCGGTCGGACGAGGCACCGAGATGGTATTTCACGTCGCCCGAGCCCTCCACCTCGTCGGGCGCATAGGAGCCGCCCTTGAACTCGTGGAAGATGGCGCGGTGCGGCTTGGCCATGACCTGGGAAAGAACGTTGAGTCGGCCGCGATGCGCCATGCCGAGAACGATTTCCTTGAGGCCGAGCTGGCCGCCACGCTTGATGATCTGCTCCAGCGCCGGAATCAGCGATTCGCCGCCGTCGAGGCCGAAGCGCTTCGTGCCCTTGTATTTGACATCGATGAACTGCTCGAAACCTTCCGACTCGATGAGCTTCTGCAGGATGGCCCGCTTGCCCTCGGGGGTGAATTCGACCCCCTTGTCCGGCCCCTCGATCCGCTCCTGGATCCAGCCCTTCTCTTCCGGGTTGGACATGTGCATGAACTCGACACCCATCGTCGAGCAATAGGTGCGCTCGAGAATTTCGACCATCTCGCGCACGGTCGCGTATTCGAGGCCGAGCACGTTGTCGATGAAGATCTTGCGGTCGTAGTCCTTCTCCTCGAAGCCGTAAGTCTTCGGCGAGAGCTCTTCGTAATCCTCGACCGGGTCGGCAAGGCCGAGCGGGTCGAGCTTGGCATGCAGGTGGCCGCGCATGCGGTAGGCGCGGATCATCATGATGGCGCGGACGGAATCGCGGGTCGACTGATGAACCTCGGCCTCGCTCACCGGAACGCCGGCGGCGGCGGCCTCCTCGGCCTTCGCCTTGACCTTCTTTTCGACGACCTTCTCGACCGTGCCCCAGTCGCCGTCGAGCGCCGAGACGAGTTCGCCATTGGCGGCGATCGGCCAGTTGCTCTTCTTCCAGGAGGCGCCCTTGGCCGCCTTCACCACATCTTCGGGCCGGTCGGCAAGCGTCTTGAAGAAGGCCTGCCATTCGGCGGAAACGGACGACGGATCCGCTTCATAGCGCGCGTAGAGCTGCTCGATATAGGCGGCATTGGCGCCGTCTAGAAACGAAGTGAGCTGGAATTGCTCGTTGGCCTCTTGCCTTGTCATGGTTTCTCGCGGACTTCCATCCGCCTCCTGACTTGAAGATTGGGATGCCGGGTGGTCCCGGCCGTTCATACATGCCTGATGCCGGGATCGGGTGATCGAATGATCGGGAGACAGTCCCGATTCCGGCCTGTGTCGACCGGAGCGGAGTGCCGGACGCCCGCTCGGTGCCCTTGCCGCATCCCGCTCCGATGCCTTCTTTGCGTCGTTCATGGCCCCGACGGGGCGACTTCAGCGCCGCCCTGTCGATCGTATCGTTTAGCCCTTCAGGACCTCGACAAGCGTCTTGCCGAGGCGAGCGGGCGACGGCGAAACGCGAATGCCGGCCGCTTCCATCGCCGCGATCTTGTCTTCCGCCCCGCCCTTGCCGCCGGAGATGACGGCGCCGGCATGGCCCATGGTGCGGCCGGGAGGTGCGGTGCGGCCGGCGATGAAGCCGACCATCGGCTTCTTGCGTCCGCGCTTGGCCTCGTCTTTCAGGAACTGCGCCGCATCCTCTTCCGCCGAGCCGCCGATTTCGCCGATCATGATGATCGACTTCGTCTCGTCGTCGGCGAGGAACATCTCGAGCACGTCGATGAACTCGGTGCCCTTGACCGGGTCGCCACCGATGCCGACCGCCGTCGTCTGGCCGAGACCCTCATTGGTCGTCTGGAACACCGCCTCGTAGGTGAGCGTGCCGGAACGCGACAGCACGCCGACCGAACCCTTGCGGAAGATGTTGCCGGGCATGATGCCGATCTTGCACTCGTCGGGCGTCAGGACGCCGGGGCAGTTCGGGCCGATGAGCCGCGAGGACGACTTTTCGAGCCGCGCCTTGACCTTGACCATGTCGGCGACCGGAATGCCTTCGGTGATGCAGACGATCAGCGGGATTTCCGCTTCGATCGCCTCGATGATCGCCGCAGCGGCACCGGCCGGCGGGACATAGATCACCGAGGCGTTGGCACCGGTGACCTCGCGGCCCTCGGCGACGGTCGCGAAGATGGGTAGCTGTTCGCCCTTGGAGCCGGTCCAGGTCTCGCCGCCTTTTTTCGGATGAATGCCGCCGACCATCTTGGTGCCGTGATAGGCGAGCGCCTGCTCGGTATGAAATGTGCCGGTCTTGCCGGTCAGGCCCTGAACGAGAACCTTGGTGTCTTTATTGATCAGGATGGACATGAAACCTCAGGCTCCCTTGACGGCTGCAACGATCTTCTGGGCGGCATCGTCCAGGTCATCGGCGGAGATGACGTTCAGGCCCGATTCGTTGATGATCTTCTTGCCGAGTTCGACATTGGTGCCTTCGAGGCGTACGACGAGCGGCACCTTGAGGCCGACTTCCTTGACCGCGGCAAGCACGCCCTCGGCGATGACGTCGCATTTCATGATGCCGCCGAAGATGTTGACCAGGATGCCCTTCACCGCCGGATCGGCCGTGATGATCTTGAAGGCGTGCGTGACCTTTTCCTTGGAAGCGCCGCCGCCGACGTCGAGGAAGTTCGCCGGCTCCGCGCCGTAGAGCTTGATAATGTCCATCGTCGCCATGGCGAGGCCGGCGCCGTTGACCATGCAGCCGATATTGCCGTCGAGCGCCACATAGGCGAGGTCGTGCTTCGAGGCTTCGATTTCCTTCTCGTCCTCTTCCGTCGTGTCGCGCAGCGCGACAATATCTTCGTGCCGGAAGAGCGCATTGCCATCGAAGGAGACCTTGGCGTCGAGCACGCGCAGACGGCCGTTCTTCATGACGATCAGCGGATTGACCTCGAGCAGGCTCATGTCTTTCTCGACGAAGGCCTTGTAGAGGATCGGAAAGAGCTTTTCGCCGTCGGCGCGGGCTTCACCCTCAAGTTCCAGCGCGTCGGTGAGCGTCTTCAGGTTCTCGGCCGTGACGCCCGCATTGGGATCGATCGCAACGGTGACGATCTTCTCGGGCGTGTGCTCGGCAACCGCCTCGATGTCCATGCCGCCTTCTGTCGAGACGACGAAGGCAACGCGGCCGACGGAGCGGTCGACGAGGATAGAGAGATAGAGCTCGCGTTCGATGTCGGCGCCGTCTTCGATATAGAGGCGGGTGACCTGCTTGCCGGCGGGACCGGTCTGCTTCGTCACCAGCGTGTTGCCGAGCATTTCCTTGGCGTTGGCGACGACCTCTTCCACCGATTTCGCCAGCCGCACGCCGCCCTTCGCATCGGGCCCCAGTTCCTTGAACTTGCCCTTGCCGCGGCCGCCGGCATGGATCTGGCTTTTCACGACATAGAGCGGTCCCGGCAGCTTGCTTGCGGCCGCTTGCGCCTCGTCGGCGGTGAAGATCGCGACACCTTCCGCGACCGGCGCGCCATAGCCCTTCAACAGGGCCTTGGCCTGGTATTCATGAATGTTCATGGGTTCTTTCCTGTCTGATTGGCCGGACGGCGGTTAGTTCAGGCTGGGTGCAATGTTGATGCAGGCCTCGCAAAGGCCGGCGACGGCCGCTACCGACTTGTCGAAGGCTTCCTTCTCGCCCTTGTTGAGGTCGATCTCGATGATGCGCTCCACGCCGCCGGCGCCGATCACCGTCGGCACGCCGACATACATGTCGTTGACGCCATACTGGCCGGAGAGATAAGCCGCACAGGGCAGCACGCGCTTCTTGTCCTTGAGATAGGCCTCGGCCATCTCGATCGCCGAAGCCGCCGGCGCGTAATAGGCCGAGCCGGTCTTCAGGAGGCCGACGATTTCCGCGCCGCCGTCACGGGTGCGCTGGATGATCTGGTCGAGCTTTTCCTTGGTGGTCCAGCCCATCTGCACGAGATCCGGCAGCGGGATGCCGGCAACGGTGGAATAGCGGGCGAGCGGCACCATCGTGTCGCCATGGCCACCAAGCACGAAGGCGGTGATGTCCTTGACCGAAACCTTGAATTCCTCGGCGAGGAAAAGGCGGAAGCGCGACGAGTCGAGGACGCCGGCCATGCCGACGACCTTGTTCTTCGGCAGGCCTGAGAACTTCTGCAGCGCCCAGACCATGGCGTCGAGCGGATTGGTGATGCAGATGACGAAGGCGTTCGGAGCATATTTCTTGATGCCGGCGCCGACCTGCTCCATGACCTTCAGGTTGATGCCGAGCAGATCGTCGCGGCTCATGCCGGGCTTGCGCGGTACGCCGGCGGTGACGATGCAGACATCGGCGCCTTCGATTGCCGCATAGTCGCTCGCACCCGTCAGCGATGCGTCGAAACCTTCGACCGGCGAAGACTGGGCGATGTCGAGGCCCTTACCCTGGGGGATGCCGTCGGCAATATCGAAGAGGACGATATCGCCCAGTTCCTTGAGGCCGGCGAGATGCGCCAGCGTGCCACCAATCATCCCTGAACCAATAAGTGCGATCTTGTTGCGCGACATGAAAGTGCTTCCTTTGTGATCCATGATCGAGGCCTGAAACGCGGCAAACGCCAAACCTTCGGGAAAGCCCTTAACCGGCAAAGGTTAAAATATCAATCGCTTATTTTTGGTGAAGCAAATTCAATCGGTTAAACGTGAAAATTCTTACGTAAACGTAAGAGTTCTCACTGCTGTTCCATCACAAAACGGTCAATTTTGCAGGGTGTTGGGCGGCATATTCGGCGCTCTGCATCTCGATGAGCCGCGAGACGGTGCGATCGAACTCGAAGCCTTCCGTGCCCTTTTTCGAGGTCAGAAGGTGCTGCGGTTCGGCGACGGCCGAGGCAAAGAGACGGGCGCCCTGGTCGTATAAGGCATCGACGAGAATGATGAATCGCTTCGTCTCGTTGCGCGCCTGCGGCCCGAGATGCGGCACGTGGTCGAGGAAAATCGTCCGGTATCGCGACAGGAGCGCAAGGTAATCGGCTGCGCCGAGCGGCTGGGCGCAGAGGTCGGAAAAGGTGAAGCGGGCGCTGTCGCCGGCGGCTGCCGGCACATGGATCTTGCGGCCCTTGCGGCCGATCTCGGCGGGGACGGCCGGCGCGCCGCCCGTTTCCACGTACCAGGCGCGGTCCATCGCGGCTTCCGTTTCCGGCCCGAGCGGCGACAGCCAGACCGGCTGGCCATCCGTTTTGCCGAGGCGGTAGTCCGTCTCGGTGTCGAGCGACTTGATCTCGGTATTCGCCTTCAGGAGATCGATAAAAGGCAGAAAGAGGCCGCGGTTGAGCCCGTCGCGATAGAGCTCCGACGGCTCCACATTGGAGGTGGCGACAAGGACGCAGCCCTTGGCGAAGAGCTCGCCGAAGAGGCGCGCCAGGATCATCGCATCGGCAATGTCCGTTACCGAGAACTCGTCGAAGCAGAGAAGTCGCGCCTCTCCGAACAGTTCCGAGGCGACCGGCGGAATCGGATCGGCCTGCTTCGTCTCGCCATTCTTGAGCTTCTGCCGGTGCCTGAAGATGCGTTCATGCACGTCGGCCATGAATTCATGGAAATGGGCACGGCGTTTGCGCTCGATCGGAACCGCGTCGAAGAACATGTCCATCAGCATGGTCTTGCCGCGCCCCACCCCTCCGTGGATGTAGAGCCCCTTGACCGGTGTCTGGTGTCTCTTGCGCGCGGCGAAGAGCCAGCCGAGCGCATTGGCCTTGCGCGACGGGCGGCTCGCAAGCAGCTCCGCCGTGAGATGATCGAGCCGCCTCGCGATGGCGGCCTGAGCCGCATCATGTTCACGCTCGCCCCTTGCAACGAGCGTTTCGAGCTTGTGAAGAATACTGTCGTCAGGATTGAGCACGGTGCATCCGCCCGAAAATCGGGCCCGACTGTTGGGCCAATGCGCTACTGCATGTCTCCTTTAATCGACCTCGATTAAAGGGCAAAGACATGCTGCAATTCAAAATGCTACAGCGACCTTTACGCGTCTGATAAGACGCGCGGCGCTGTAATGCATGTCGCCCAAAAGGGCGCAGCGGTTTTGGGGCAACGGCATGCATGAAAACAAGGAACTAGAGCGCGTTGCAAGAATACGCATATACGCGATGCGCTTTAGCGGCTGAGGCTGACCGGCTGGCCGCTATTGGTCGACCCGTCGAAGCGTGCGTCCGCGGTCTTGTAGAGGCGCGCGATCGCATTGCCGTTCCGGTCCTTGAGCACGACCTGCTTGCCGGCCACTTCCCACGACCCCATGGTCGTCAGCTCACCGGCGCAGCCGCGAGTGCCGCCGCGAGAACCGCTGCCGAGATTGGTCAGCGTCAGGAACATGTCGCAGGAGCTGCCGGCGCTCGAGACACGCCAGCTTCCGACCATCGACTCCTTCGTGACGTCCAGAGCACTGGCCGCGGCGGCAACGTCGGTGCCGCCCGGCAAGCCGCCGGGCGTCGTACCGCTCGGCGCGGCCGGGAACTGCGACGTGCTGGTCGTCGGATCCGGCAGCTGACTGGAGGAGACCGATGGCACCGGCGCCGCTTGCAGGGGAGCAGGAGCGCGGGAAATCTCCTGAGAACCGAAGCCACCAAAGGATGTTCTCTGGCATCCGGCCAGCGCGAGCACAATAACAAGCCCTGCCGCCGCATGATAAACCCGCATATCTTTACCCCCGCTATTGTTCGCAGATCATGATGCAATGCGATAATAAGGGCCGAATTACAGCAAATCCACCTGACAAATCAAGGCAAGCCATTTCTGCAACGGCTGTTGCGCATGGGAAACGCTTGCCTGGCGGCCCGGTCGGGCCCGGACCGGCGATGCGCATCAGTGCCTGACCCCGGCATAGGCGCGCTCGCCCCACAGCGCCTCCACCGTTCTGTTTCTGAGGCAGCTGCTCCGGTAATACCAGTAGCGAAGCGGATTTCGTGCGGCGTAGTCCTGATGATATTCCTCGGCCGGCCAGAACCGGGCAGGCCCCTCTACGGGCGTGACGATCGGCCGCCCCAACTCGGCCTCGGCCTTGATCTTCTCCGCCCTCGCATCCATCGCCTGGGCGTCGTCGAGCGCATAGATCGCCGTCGTATAGGCAAAGCCGCGATCGCAGAACTGCCCGCCGGCATCCGTCGGGTCCGTCGTGCGGAGCAGGATGTTGACGAGTTCCGCATAGGAGACCCGGGCGGGATCGAACTTGATGCGGACCACCTCGCGGTGACCGCCCTGCTCATAGGTCTTGTAGGTCGGATTCGGGCTCTTTCCGCCGGCATAGCCGGAGATCGTCTCGAGAACGCCCGGCACGGCGTCGAAATCGGATTCCACGCACCAGAAGCAGCCGCCCGCGAAGATCGCATATTGCGGCTCGGCCGATCGCGCCGGGATGATCAGCAGAAGAAGCGCGGCTAGGCCAATGAACGGGCGCAGCATAGGCGATCTCCATCCTCCGCTGGCGCATCGGCCGAAAATCGAACCCGACTTCGGAAAGCTCCGATGCGCCGATTCAAGCATTACACCGACCTTTGCGCCGCCCTGTAATACCTATCCGCCTGGCCGCGGCTTTCAAATCACATAGCAACACGTCGGTGTGAGAGCCGTGATAAAGAAGACGGCGAGCCACCTTCGTGGCCCGCCGCCCAAATCGCCGGACCGGATGCCGACCGTCAGAACCGCCGCTCGACAAGCATCTTCTTGATCTCGCCGATCGCCTTGGCCGGGTTCAGGCCCTTCGGACAGGCCTGGGCACAGTTCATGATCGTGTGGCAGCGGTAGAGCCGGAACGGATCCTCGAGATTGTCGAGCCGCTCGCCGGTTGCCTCGTCTCTGGAATCGATCAGCCAGCGATAGGCCTGCAGCAGGACGGCCGGGCCGAGATAGCGGTCGCCGTTCCACCAGTAGCTCGGACAGGATGTCGAGCAGCAGGCGCAGAGAATGCACTCGTAGAGCCCGTCGAGCTTGGCGCGATCCTCATGGCTCTGGCGCCATTCCTTGGCCGGCGTCGGCGAAACCGTCTTCAGCCAGGGCTCGATCGACCGGTGCTGGGCGTAGAAATTGGTGAGATCCGGCACGAGGTCCTTGACCACCGGCATGTGCGGCAACGGATAGATCTTTACCGCGCCCTTGACCTCGTCCATGCCCTTGGTGCAGGCGAGCGTATTGGTGCCGTCGATGTTCATCGCGCAGGAACCGCAAATGCCCTCGCGACAGGAGCGACGCAAGGTCAGCGTCGGGTCGATGTTGTTCTTGATGTAGAGCAGCCCGTCGAGCACCATCGGCCCGCAATCGTCGACATCGATATAATAGGTATCGATGCGCGGGTTCTTGCCGTCGTCCGGATTCCAGCGATAGACCCGGTATTCACGGAAATTCGTCGCGCCGACCGGTTTCGGCCAGACCCGGCCTTCGGTGATCTGCGAGTTCTTGGGAAGAGCGAGTTCAACCATATGCCTTAATCCTCGAGATCAATAGACGCGCGCCTTCGGCTCTATCTTCTTCGCATCGATGCCGTCCGCAATGAGCTCGGTGTGGACAGGGCGATAGTCGAGCCGGACCTCGCCGGCTTCATTCACCCAGGCGAGCGTGTGCTTGCGCCAGTTGACGTCGTCGCGTCCGCCGAGCGGCCCTTCCGAGTAGTCCTCACGCGCATGCGAACCGCGGCTCTCCTTGCGGGCCTCGGCGCCGTAGATGGTGGTAATGGCGTTGGCCATCAGGTTTTCCAATTCCAGCGTCTCGACGAGATCGGAGTTCCAGATCATGGAGCGATCAGTGACCTTGACGTCCGCGAGTTCCTTCCAGATCGCGGAGAGGCGGCGGCAGCCGGATTCGAGCGATTCCTGCGTGCGGAACACCGCCGCGTCGTCCTGCATGGCGCGCTGCATCTTGTCACGCAGCACCGCCGTCGGAGTTCCGCCATTGGCGAAGCGCAGCCGATCGAAGCGATCCATGATGCGATCGCAGGCAGCCGTATTGACCTCCGGCACCGACTCATTGCGGTCGATGATCTGCCCGGCGCGGATCGCCGCGGCGCGACCGAAGACGACGAGATCGATCAGGGAGTTTGAGCCGAGCCGGTTGGCGCCGTGCACCGAGGCGCAGCCCGCTTCGCCGACCGCCATCAGGCCCGGCGCGAGGCGCTCGGGGTTCTGGGCGTCGGCATTCAGCACTTCGCCCCAGTAATTGGTCGGGATGCCGCCCATATTGTAGTGGACGGTCGGCAGCACCGGGATCGGCTCGCGGGTCACGTCGACGCCGGCGAAGATCTTCGCCGATTCCGAGATGCCTGGCAGGCGCTCGTGCAGCACGGCGGGATCCAGGTGGTCGAGATGCAGGAAGATATGGTCC
The DNA here is from genome assembly GCF_008932245.1 of Sinorhizobium alkalisoli. Taxonomy (NCBI): domain Bacteria; kingdom Pseudomonadati; phylum Pseudomonadota; class Alphaproteobacteria; order Hyphomicrobiales; family Rhizobiaceae; genus Sinorhizobium; species Sinorhizobium alkalisoli. The sequence continues at coordinate 3,064,648 of NZ_CP034909.1, forward strand.
TTGTTCTTGCCGACGCCGCGGCCCTCGCGGATCTCCATCGTCATGCAGCGCGACACGACGTCGCGCGAAGCCAGATCCTTGGCCGAGGGGGCGTAGCGCTCCATGAAGCGCTCGCCCTCGGCATTGACGAGATAGCCGCCCTCGCCGCGCGCACCTTCGGTGATGAGACAGCCCGCGCCATAGATGCCGGTCGGATGGAACTGGACGAATTCCATGTCCTGCAGCGGCAGGCCGGCACGCGCGATCATGCCGCCGCCGTCGCCGGTGCAGGTATGCGCCGATGTCGCCGAGAAATAGGCGCGGCCGTAGCCGCCGGTCGCCAGTACGACCATCTTCGCGGCGAAGCGGTGGATCGTGCCGTCGTCGAGGTTCCAGGCGACGACGCCGGTGCAGCGGCCGTCGTCGGCCATGATCAGGTCGATCGCGAAATATTCGATGAAGAATTCGGCGTTGTTCCGGAGCGACTGGCCGTAGAGCGTGTGCAGGATCGCATGGCCGGTGCGGTCGGCCGCCGCACAGGTGCGCTGCACGGGCGGGCCTTCGCCATAGTTCTGCATGTGGCCGCCGAAGGGCCGCTGGTAGATCTTGCCTTCCTCGTTGCGCGAGAAGGGCACACCATAATGCTCGAGCTCATAGACCGCCTTCGGCGCTTCCATGGCGAGATATTGCATGGCGTCGACGTCGCCGAGCCAGTCCGACCCCTTCACCGTGTCGTAGAGATGCCATTGCCAGCAGTCCGGCGTCATGTTCCGCAGCGAGGCGGCGATACCGCCTTGGGCCGCAACCGTATGCGAGCGCGTCGGGAAGACCTTGGTAATGCAAGCGGTCTTGAGGCCCTGCTCGGCCATGCCGAGGGTCGCGCGCAGGCCCGCGCCGCCGGCGCCGACGACGACGACGTCGAAGGCGTGGTCGACATATTGATAGGTCTTGCCGTTTGCAGCGGCTGAACTGATCGATGCCATGACGAAATTATCCTGCAAAAGCGATCTTCAGGATGGCGAAAAGACAGAGGCCGCCGATCGCGATCGCAAAAAACGTGTTGAGCATGAGGAGTGCGATCTTGGCGCCCTCGGCGTGAACATAGTCTTCGATGATGACCTGCATGCCGATCCGCATGTGGGTGAGCGCGGAGGTCACCACCAGAGCCATGACCACGGCGACGAACGGGTTCGAAAGCGCCGCGACGATTTCCGCATGCGGGGCCCCGGCATAGCGGGCAACGAAGAACACGAAGAAGATCAGCAGCGGAACATTGGCGACGGCGGTCAGGCGCTGGCGCCAGAAGTGATCCGTGCCCTCCTTGGCCGAACCGAGACCGCGGACCTTGCCGAGCGGCGTGCGCATATTCATGGTGAATCCCTTTCAGCGCGCCAGAAAACCGATGATCCAGATGAGAAGCGTCAGCGTCACCGAACCGGCGAGCGTCGCCTTGGCCATCTTCGTCGCGAAGTGCTTCTCGTAACCGTAGCCGAGGTCCCAGGCGAAGTGGCGGATGCCGCCCAGCATGTGATGCATCAGCACCCAGGTGTAGCCGAAGAGCACGATCTTGCCGATCAGCGTCCCGAACAGCCAGCTGACCCAGTCGTAATAGGCCGCACCCGAGGCAGCGGCGATCAGCCACCAGGCAACCAGAATCGTGCCGAAATAGAGTGCACCGCCCGTGATGCGGTGCATGATCGACATGACCATCGTCGGAATCGGTTTGTAAATCTGAAGATGCGGCGAAAGCGGCCGGCTTCTTGTGACATCCGTCATCGGAACCTCACGAAATGGCCGGATAAACCCCCGAAATCCATGCTTATCCGGTATCGCACCCGATTGTGCGCAATTCAGTCCTCCGGACCTTTAATCACCATATTGCTTAACGACAAGTATGTTTGCAGTGCAAAATAAATAAAATCGATTAGACGAAAAGCGGCATTTTTACGTCCGGGCGAGACATTCGCCGCCGTTAACGATGCGGCGAAAAAGCCAATCATTTCCGTGACATTTGCCCGCGATTGCCGCAGGATGCGGTTAACGTTTCGTTAACGGTGATCGGGAGGCGAGGGCAGGATGTTTCTGCTGCGAGCGGTTCATGCGACCAAAGTGCTAGTACTGGCGGTAAGCCTTGCCATGCCGGTCGGCCTGCCGGCGACGGCGGGGGATGGCCTCGCGCAAGTCCAGACGCGGGTACGCCATAACCAATTCAAGCACCGCCCGCTGCACCACGCATTTCGCAAGCCGCATGATCGTCATCGCTTCCTTGCCGGGAAACGGCGCCAGCGCTCGGTCACGACCAGCATCGGCTTTTCGTCGATCGGCTCGCGGGATTTGTTCAGCGTCGACACCAAGACCCGGCACATCCGGCTGAAGGACCGTCGGCACCGTTTCTCACGCCGAGACCGCAAGGCGCTTCCTCGCGTCATCGTCATCGGCGGCTATGCGCCCCTCTCCTATGGCAGCCATGTCGGCTATGACAGCTATGACAGCTATGAGGTGCCTTCGGTGATCCCGGGCATCGGAACCTATGCCGGCAATCTCTCCGCCTATCGCGACGAGGGCAACGGCATCTATTTCAGCCGGGCGAGCAGCTATGGCTATATCGCCGAGAACGGCTTTTATCCCCAGGCGCCGGGCAAGCGCGCGAAAATCATCGTCGTCACGCCCGGAACGAATGCCAGCGCCTGCTCCTTCGAATCGGGCGTGTGCGTCGTCCGGCCGTGAACTCTGTCATCCGGTCTCGGCGAACCGCCAGACCGTCGTCCGTTTGACTTCGCTGTCCTCGAGCGCCCGGGTCACCGGCACCTCATAGGTCGCAAGCGCCGACATCATCTCGCGCGGGCAATAGCTTCGACCCGGATCGCCGACGAGAACGGCAGCACCGGCTTGCGCCAGTGCGCCGAACCACGGTCGAAGAAGGTTGGCAAATTCCTTGTCGTAGAAAACGTCACCGGCGAGATAGACCTCCGCTTCTCGTTCCCGGCCGATGATGTTCCTGCCGAGGAAGTCGACCGCGACGCGGTTCAACTCCGCATTGAGCCGCACCGCCGTCCCCGCCCAGGGGTCGATGTCGACCGCGACGACGTCTTGCGCACCGGCCATCTTCGCGGCAATCGCCACAAGGCCGGAGCCGGCGGCGAAATCGACGACGCGGCGTCCGCGCACGCATTCCGGATGGTCGAGGACGTAGCGCGCCAGCCCCTGCCCGCCCGCCCAGGCAAAGGCCCAGAACGGCGGCGGCAGCCCGATCTCCTCCAGTTCCTCCTCCGTCTTCAGCCACAGATCATGCGCTTCGTTCGCGAGATGCAGCCGGATTTCCGGCACATGCGGCGGCGAGAGAATGCCCGTATTGGCGCGGATGAAGCTTTCGGGATCGGTCTTCAAGATAAGGGACTCTCAGAGCGTAACCCGAAAAGTGGGTACTGGTTTTCGGACAAATCACGCGGCAAAAACAAACTACTTCGGCGGATCGTCGAGTCCGCCCATGCGGCAGACCTCGATCCATTCCTCCTCGGTCACCGGCTGCACGGAAAGCCGCATAGAGGTGACGAGCGCCATATTGGCGAGCTTCGGGTTCGCCTTCACCGCCTTGAGCGAAACCGGGAGCGGCATGTCCATGACGGCGCGGATGTCGACGCAGTCCCAGCGCGGATCGCCCTCCGCCGTCGAATCCGGATGCGAAAGGGCGCAGACCTCGGTGATGCCGACGATCTCGAGCCCCTCGTTCGAATGGTAGAAGAAGCCCTTTTCCCCGAGCTGCATCGCCCGCATGTTGTTGCGGGCGAGATAATTGCGCACGCCGGTCCATTCGGTGCCCGCCTCGCCGGCATCCTTCTGCATCTGCCAGGACCACTTGAACGGTTCGGATTTGTAGAGCCAGTACGCCACCCGCCTCAAGCCTCCGGATTGTTGAAGACCCAGTTGTAGGCCTTGACCTCGACATTGGCGAAAAGCCCTGCCTTTGCGTAGGGGTCCGCTTCGGCGATCGCTTTTGCCTCTTCGATCGTCTCGGTCTTGACGATCACGAGACTGCCCGTCGGCTTGCCGTCCTCGCCGAGGAATGGCCCGGCAACCTTGAGAATGCCCCTGGCATTGAGATCCTCGAGATAGGCAAGGTGGTCGGGGCGGGTGTCGAGCCGCAATTGGAGCGCCCCCGGTTTATCCGTGCATAGAAGTGCGAAGAGCATCGTTCCTCCTGAAATTATCGATCGAAGTGATGGAGGCGGAGATCCGCCCAACCGTTTCTCGTTTCGCTCGCGGAAATCATTCCTGCGTGATCGGGCGCGACATCAACTGTTCGAGCGCGGTGCGCACATCGAGCTTGCCGTCGATGATCGCCGCGACCGCCTGTGTGATCGGCATCTCCACGCCAAGCTCGCCGGCCACATGCGCCGCAACGGAGGCCGCAAAGGCGCCTTCGACGAGTTCGCCGCTGCCGTCCGCGCGGCCGTTCCGGCCGAGCGCGATGCCGAAGCGCAGGTTGCGCGACTGGTGGCTCGTCGCCGTCAGCACGAGATCGCCGAGGCCCGACAGCCCGCGCACCGTGTCCGCCTCGCCACCTCTTGCCGTCACGAAGCGCGACATTTCCGCAAGGCCGCGCGCAATCAGCGCCGCGCGCGCCGAATCGCCAAGCCCGGCCCCCTCGACGATGCCGCAGGCGATCGCCAGCACGTTCTTCAGCGCTCCGCCAAGCTGCACGCCGATGCGGTCCGTCGACGGATAGAGCCGGAAGGTCGGTCCGGAAATCGCTGCGGCGAGGTTCTTCGCCAGCGTCATGTCGGATGCCGCGATCACCATTGCCGTCGGCAGGCCCTTGGCAATGTCGGCGGCAAAGCCCGGGCCGGACAGCACGGCGATCCTGTGGCCCGGCAGTTCCTCGTCGAGAACATCCGTGAGAAGCCGGCCCGTCGATTGCTCCATGCCCTTGGCACAGGTCACGATCGTTGCGCCGGCACCGATAGAGGCACCGTAGCTGCGGGCGGCGGCCCTGTGCTCCTGCGACGGCATCGCGAAAAGCACGATATCGGCATCCATGAGCACTGCCGTATCGGCGGAAAATTGAAGCCCCTTAGGCAGCGAAATGCCGGGCAATGCCGCCTCGTTGCGCCCGGTCCGGCGGCATTCCGCGGCCGTTTCCTCCCGGCGTGCGAGCAAGAGGACGTTGGCGTTCGCCCTTGCCGCCGCGACGGCGGCGAGCGCCGTTCCGAAGGCGCCCGCGCCGATGACCACGATCTTGGGATTGCCGCTCATTTTCCGTCCATCATGCCTTGGCGCCGCGCTTGCCGGAGCCGATCAATGCCTGGGCCCCGCCGTCGAGCGGCCAGCGTGAGCGCGGCGCGACCTCGAACCCGTCCGCAGGCAGCCCCGCCGCCAGCCTTTCCGCCCCCGCCCAGGCGATCATTGCCGCATTGTCCGTGCAAAGCTGGAGCGGCGGCGCAACGAAGCGAAAACCGTGCGCGTCGCAAAGCGCCTGGAGCGTCGCTCTCAGCGCCTGGTTGGCGGCCACGCCGCCGGCGACGACCAATGCGGGTTGAGCGACCGACGAATAGTCTTCTTTGAAGCGCTTGAGCCCGCGGCCGACGCGGTCCTTGAGCGTGCGCGAGATCGCGCGCTGGAACGAGGCGCAGATATCTGCGATATCGTTCTCGGTCACCGGCTCCAGCGATTGCGCCGCCTGGCGGACGGCTGTCTTGAGGCCTGAGAAGGAGAAATCGAGCCGGGCGTCGCCGACGAGCGGCCGCGGAAAATCGAAGCGCTCAGGATCGCCGGCCACCGCCGCCCGCTCGACCGCCGGCCCGCCGGGATAGGGAAGGCCGAGCAGCTTCGCCGTCTTGTCGAAGGCTTCGCCGAGCGCGTCGTCGATCGTCGTGCCCCAGCGCTCGTAGTCTCCGACGCCCTTCACCAGAATCAGCTGCGTATGGCCGCCGGAGACGAGTAGCATGAGATATGGAAAGGAAAGCCCATCCGTCAGCCGTGCCGTCAGCGCATGGCCTTCGAGATGATTGACGGCATAGAGCGGCTTTCCCGTTGCCCGGGCAATCGCCTTGCCGGTCATCAGCCCGACGATCAGCCCGCCGATCAGGCCGGGACCACTCGTCGCGGCGATCGCATCGATGTCCTTCAGCGTCACGCCGGCGCGCAAAAGCGCTTCCTCGATCAGCGTGTCCAGCGCCTCGACATGGGCGCGCGCCGCGATCTCCGGCACCACGCCGCCATAGGCGCTATGCTCTTCCAACTGGCTGAGCACCACGTCGCCCAGAATCCGGCCGCTGCCCTTCTCGTCGCGCAGCACGACCGAAGCCGCGGTCTCGTCGCAGCTTGTCTCTATGCCGAGGATGCGCAGGGGCGTGGACATACGTCGTCTACTCAATGATTGCGGTCGCGCCGAAAGGTGGGTACACCGAACTCGACAGCGCCGCGCTTCTTTCAGCCCGCCAAATGACGCTGTAACGCTTTGAAGTGCTGCATGGTTTGATCCCTGAAAAGAACCCTATTCAGGGAACCACGCAGTAACAATGGATGACCGATGATGCAAACGAAACCTTTCCGCATCGGCACGCGCGGCAGTCCGCTGGCGCTGGCCCAGACCCAGGAAACGCGCGACCGGCTGGCCGCCGCCCATGGCCTGCCGCCGGAAATGTTCGAGATCGTCGTCCTCTCGACGAAGGGCGATCGGATCACCGACCGCTCGTTGGCGGAAATCGGCGGCAAGGGCCTGTTCACCGAGGAGCTCGAGCAGCAGCTCCTGTCCGGCGAACTCGACTTCGCCGTACATTCCTCGAAGGACATGCCGACGAAGCTTCCCGATGGGCTCACCCTCTCCGCTTTCCTGCCGCGCGAGGACATTCGCGACGCCTTTATCGGCCGCACGGCGGCGAAACTCGTCGACCTGCCGCAAGGCGCAACCGTCGGCTCCTCGTCGCTGCGCCGCCAGGCGCTGATCCGGCGCCTCAGGCCCGACATCAACGTCATCACCTATCGCGGCCAGGTCGAGACGCGGCTGCGCAAGCTTGCCGAGGGCCAGGTCGACGGCACCCTGCTCGCCTATGCCGGGCTGAAGCGACTCGGCATGACGGACGTGCCAACCGAACTGCTCGATCCAGAAGAGTTTCCGCCGGCGCCTGCCCAGGGCGCGATCTGCGTCGAGAGCCGCATCGGCGACGACCGCGTCGACACCCTGCTGGCGGCGATCGACGACAAGCGCACCCATCAGGCGGTTTCCTGCGAGCGCGGTTTCCTGGCGACGCTCGACGGCTCCTGCCGCACGCCGATAGCCGGCTATGCCGTATCCGAGGGCTCGCATATCCGCTTTGCCGGCATGATCCTGACGCCTGACGGTGCCACCTGCCACCGCATCGAAATCGAGGGCAAGGCGACCGAGGCGACAGAGCTCGGGCGCAGGGCCGGCGAAGAGGTCCGGGCCAAGGCGGGCCCCGGCTTCTTTTCGAGCTGGACCTGATCCGTGCGCCTGCTCGTGACCCGCCCGCAGCCGGCCGCCGAGAGGACGGCGCGGAAGCTGGAAGCGCTGGGACACGAAGTGGCCGTCCTGCCGCTAATGCAGGCGCAACATTACCCCGACGCTCTCGAGGCGTCACTCGATCGGCGCCACGATGCCCTCGCCGTCACCAGCGCCGAGGCCATCCGGGCTCTCGCCACGCTCGGCCCGGCACTTGACCCCCATCTGGCAACACCGCTCTTCGCGGTCGGCGAAGCAACCGCACGCACCGCCGCAGCGCTCGGCTTCACCGATATTCGCATCGGGCCGGGAACCGGTGAGGCGCTCGCCGCCCGGATACCCCCGGAAACCGGAACGCTCGTCTATCTCGCCGGCGCCCCGCGTGCCCTCGGCTTCGAGCAGGTGCTGACCGAGAGGAAGGTCAAGCACGTGACCGTCGAAAGCTACCGAATGGTTCCCATCGCCTACGGGCCGCAAATCCTGCCCGATCTCCTGCGTGGCGGCTCTTTCGACGCGGTGCTTCTCTATTCGCGTCAGACGGCGCGGCACTTCGCCACGCTGCTTGCGGAAGGCGGCCTCGATGCGGCGGCTTTCTCCGGGCGCTATCTCTGCCTGAGCGCGGCAGTTCAGGACGAGCTGCCGTCCGGCGCCATTGCCGATGTCGCCGCGGCGCCCGACGAGGAGCATCTGTTTGAGCTGCTTGGAAACGGAGAGAGAAGCCTGCCGCCCGCCTGATGCATGTCACTCGGGTCAGTGCAATGGTTTGGTCAACGGCATGCACGGAAGCGCGTGGCACGCTATGGGCGGAATCAGCAAAGCCGACGCCGATTTTCCGGCGGACTTTCGGGACCCGCGTAAGGTCATCTGGGCAGGTTTCGAAAGAGCGTGCCGCGGTTTCGCGATTAGAGCCTGGCAAGCAAGCAGCATTCGCGGAGTCCTCACGAAATCCTGCTTCGGCGCGAAAACGGAACTCGGGGCTTTCCCTGCAGCGCTTCCCTGATTAGGTTTGGTTGTGAGCGGGACAAGGAATACGGGACTGGCCGCCGCTCCGACGAAGAATTTGCCAAAAGGCGAGAAAACGCGAAGGGATCACCATGGTATCGGAAAAGCCGCCGCGCCGGTCGAAACCGGACAAGGAACCGTTGACGATCGACCTCGAGGCGGAACGGACGGTGACCGAAGCTGGCGCTGACGCTGATCGGGAGCCGGTCACCGACGAGCCGGCGGCCTCGAGCCGGACGCCCGTCCAGGACGAGGCGGAGCGCCCTGAGACAGAGCACGAAGGGACAGGGGACCGGGAGGCAGAGCGCCAGGAGGAAGCGGAGGCGGAACGGGCCGCCGCGGCCGCCGCCGCCTTCGACGAGGAGCCTCCGCACTTGGACAATACGGCGCCATCGGAAACCAGGACCAGACGGCCGTCCGCTTCCGGCGCGCTCGCCGCCGGCATCCTCGGCGGTCTGGTGGCGCTTGCCGGCGCCGGGGTGCTGCAATATGCCGGCTACCTCCCCGCTCTCGGACCGGAACGCGGCAACGGCACGGCGGAGCAGGAACTCAGGAGCGAAATCGAGGCCGTGAAGGCGGAGCTTCAAGCCCGGCCGCAGCCGGCACCGGTCGACATCGCTCCCCTGGAGGACCGCGTCGCGGCGCTGGAACAGACGCCCGCGACGCCGGCTGGCGAGGGTGCGCCGGCCGTGGCGGCTCTTCAGGCCGAGGTCGACAATCTGACCCAGGAAATCGCCACGCTGAAGAGCGGCCTCGCCGACGCCAGGCAGACCGCGGAGACCGAAAGATCCGAACTGGCGGCCCGCATCGATCAGGCGGAGCAGAAGCTGAATGAGCCGGCTAACGATATCCGGATGGCAAAGGCCGTTGCCATCACGGCGCTCAAGACGGCGATCGATCGCGGTGGACCTTTCCTCGCCGAGCTCGATCAGCTGCGCAGCGTCGCGCCGAAGGATGAGACGGTGACGGAACTGGCCGACGACGCCCCGACGGGTGTTGCCACGCGCACGCAATTGCGGACGGAATTCCCGGCGGCAGCCTCGGCGATGCTGGACGCGCTCATCCAGCCCGCTCCGGACGAGGGAATTTTCGACCGCCTCGTTTCGAGCGCGATGTCCGGCATCCGGGTGCGTCCGGTGGGCAGCGTCGAAGGCGACACGCCGGAAGCGGTAATCGCCCGCATCGAGGACAAGCTCGACAATGGCGATCTCAAGGGCGCGTCGCTCGAATGGGCCAATCTTCCCGAGGCCGCGAAGTCCGCCGGGCAGGCGTTCAAGGGGAAGCTCGACCGGCGGCTGCATGTCGAAACGGTCATCGATGCCGCCATGGCCGAGGCCATGGCGCGCAGCGGCACGCAAGGCTAGCGCATCGGCCCGAAAATCCTGACCGATTTTCGGAAAGCCCGATGCGCAGATTTAAAGCGTTACAGCGTCCTTTGCGCGTCTGATGGGACGCGCGGCGCCGTAAGGGAAGAAAGAAGACTACATGATCCGGATACTGTTCTTCATCCTGCTCGTCCTCGCTCTCGCCCTCGGCTTTGCCTGGCTTGCGGACCGGCCGGGCGAGCTTTCGCTGATCTGGCAGGGACAGCTCATCGAAATGAGCCTGATGCGAGCGGCCACCATCCTGATCTCGCTCTTTGCGCTGGTCCTCATCACGATCTGGCTGGTCCGGGCGATATGGCTGTCGCCGCACACCGTCACCCGCTATTTCCGCGCCCGCAAGCGCGACCGGGGTTACCAGGCGCTTTCGACCGGGCTGATCGCCGCCGGCGCCGGCGACGCCATTCTCGCCCGCAAGATGGTGAGCCGGACGCGCAGCCTGATCCGGGTGGACCAGGAGCCGCTGATCCACCTGCTCGAGGCGCAGACGGCACTGATCGAGGGCCGGCATGACGACGCGCGCCGGAAATTCGAACAGATGGCGGACGACCCGGAGACGCGCGAACTCGGCCTGCGCGGGCTTTACCTCGAGGCCAAGCGCCTCGGTGCCCATGAGGCTGCCCGCCAATATGCCGAGCGCGCCGCCGAGAAGGCACCGCATCTGGCCTGGGCCACGCTCGCGACGCTTGACGATCGTAGCCAGGCGGGCCGATGGGACGAGGCGATCCGTCTCCTCGACCAGAGCCGCTCCGCCAATGTCCTCGGCAAGAAGGAGGCGAACCGGAAAAAGGCCGTACTGCTGACGGCACGCGCCATGGGCAAGCTCGAAGCGGATCCGAAATCGGCGCGCGACGACGCGCTGGCGGCGCTGAAGCTCGAAGAGCGGCTGGTGCCGGCGGCGCTGATCGCCGCCAAGGCACTGTTTCGCGAAGACAATCTGCGCAAGGGGGCCACGATCCTCGAAAGAAGTTGGAAGCTGGAACCGCATCCCGAGGTGGCGCGCCTTTACGTGCGGGCACGCGGTGGCGATACCGCGCTCGACCGGTTGAAGCGTGCGAAGAGGCTCGAAACCTTGCGCGGCAACAACGCCGTTGCGCTGGCGACCGTGGCCGAGGCGGCGCTCGAGGCGCGCGAACTCGACCTTGCCCGGCAAAAGGCCGAGGCCGCCGCCCGGCTCGCGCCGGCCGAGAGCATCTTCATGCTGCTTGCGGATATCGAGGAGGCGGACACCGGCGACGAGGGCCGCATCCGCCACTGGATGGCGCAGGCGCTGCGCAGCCCGCGCGATCCGGCCTGGACCGCCGATGGGGTGATTTCACCCTCCTGGCTGCCGGTCTCGCCGGTCAGCGGCCGGCTCGATGCCTTCGAATGGAAGGCGCCGCCAACGCAGCTTGCGGCCACGACGGAAGAGGGCCGGCCGGACCCCGACGCGGCAATCCGCAGCCTGCCACCGGTGGCGCCCGGGATACCGGCGGCCGCAGCCGAACCGCCGGAGCCCACGGAAGCGGAGGCGCCGGCTGCGCCGGCCGAAGCCGAGGCGCCGATCGAATTGCCGGAGCGAAAGGAACAAGCCGCAGCGCCGGCCGAGAGTAAGGAGCCGGTCGGCGACGAGGAACCGGCCCCCTTCTTCGGCCGTCGTCCGGACGATCCGGGCGTTCGCGACTCCATGGCAGGGGACAGGGACAAGGCCAATTTCCGGCTTTTCTGAAGACTGGCGCGGAGATTTCTCCGCTCTAGCTATGGATCTGATGTTTCGACGGGCTATGGGCATAAGAGATGTTTGAACGGTTTCGAGCCTTCCTCGAGGGGCTGACGGGTTCGGCTGCTCAGATCGAAAGGGGCGATCCCCGCGTTGCCGTCATCGGGCTTTGTTTCCAGGTGATGGAAGCGGACGGGAAGATCCGCTTTTCCGAGCGCCGCAAGATGCGGGCGATCATCAAGGAGTACTATCAACTCGACGACAGCGCCCTCAATGCCCTGGTGGCGGCCGGCGAAACGGCGGAAAGCGAGGCGATCGACTTTTACCAGTTTACCGCCGAGATCAAACGCCACTTTGCGGAGGAACAGCGCGTTGAGCTCGTCGGCATGCTCTGGGACATTGTCTATGCCGATGGCGCGCGTAGCGAGATGGAGGACCACGTGATCTGGCGGATCGCCGATCTTCTCGGCGTTTCGGGGCGCGACCGTGTCTTGAAGCGGCGGGAAGCCGCCGCCAGGATCGACGGGGAGGAGGCCGCAAGCGAGCAACAGGAAGGCTGACGATGCCGCGAGAGGGCTGCGACACCAAGAAACCGATCCTCATCATCCTCCATCAGGAGCGCTCGAGCGCCGGACGTGTCGGCCATATCCTCGAGCAGAAAGGCTTCAGCCTCGATATCCGCCGGCCGGCGCTCGGCGACGATCTGCCGCCGACATTGAGCGACCATTCGGGCACGATCGTCTTCGGCGGGCCCATGAGCGCGAATGATGAGGAGGAGTTCGTTCGGCGCGAAATCGACTGGCTGTCGGTGCCGTTGAAGGAGAACAAGCCCTATCTCGGGATCTGCCTTGGTGCGCAGATGCTCGCCCGCAATCTCGGCGGCAAGGTTGCGCCCCATCATGAGGGCATGACCGAGATCGGCTGGTACCCGCTCAAGGCCACGGAAGTCGGCCGGGCGCTGATCGACTGGCCGGCCATGGTCTACCATTTTCACCGCGAAGGCTTCGATCTGCCGAAGGACGCAGAGCTGCTGGCGACCGGCGATACCTATCCGAACCAGGCCTTCCGCTATGGCAACAATGCCTGGGGCATCCAGTTTCACGGAGAGCTGACGCGGGCGATGATGCATCGTTGGGTCGTCCACGGCGCCCACCGCTTCGTGCTGCCTGGCGCCCAGATGGGCAAGGCCCATCTCGACGGTCGCATGCTCCACGACCGCCCCTTGCGGACCTGGATGGAGAATTTCCTGGAGCTCATCTTCCTGCGCGGCGGCAAGACGGAGAAGCCGCCGCAACGGCAGGGAGCCTCCAGTCAGGTAAGGATGTAGACAGGTTGCTCACCGCAGCTCAAACGCTCCGGTGCTCCGCCGGCACGTCGAGCGTGTCGATCTTGCGCAGTTGCGGAAAACCGATCGCCCAAAGAACCGATACGAGCAAGGTGCCCATGCCGCCGAAGACGACGGCGAAGACGGAGCCGAAGCCTGAAGCCATCATTCCGGCCCGGAATTCGCCAAGCTCGTTGGAGGCGCCGATGAACACCATGTTGACGGCATTCACGCGGCCGCGCAGTTCGTCCGGGGTCCAGAGAGTGATCAGGATCTCGCGCACGTAGACGGAAATCATGTCCGCAGCCCCCATGACGATGAGCGCGGTGATCGAGATCCAGGCCGTCGTGGAAAGGCCGAAAACGATGGTGGCAAGACCGAAAAGCGCGACGCCGGTGAACATATAGAAGCCGGCGCGGTTTCGAATGGGGTGGGCGGCGAGCCAGATGGCCATGCCGACGGCGCCGATGCCCGGCGCGGCGCGCAAAAGTCCGAGGCCCCACGGCCCGAGCGCCAGAACGTCGCGTGCGAAGACCGGCATCAGCGCCACTGCGCCGCCGAGCAGGACGGCGAAGAGGTCGAGCGAGATCGCTCCGAGCACCACTTTTTCGGCCCTGATATAGCGGAAGCCGGCGGTGATCGTCTGCCAGCTCTGCCCCGCTTGCGCCGAACGCTGGGCGGGTTTCGGCACCGCCAGCACCATGAGCGCCGCCGCGGCGAAGAAGCAGAGACTGACCGTATAGGGCACCGTCGGACCAAGTCCGTAGATCAACCCGCCCACCACCGGCCCGACGATCGTCGCCGTCTGCCAGGACGAGGAATTCCAGGCAATCGCATTCGCCAGGTCTTCGGCCGGCACGAGATTGGGCGCCAGCGACTGCGAGGCCGGTGCAAGAAACGCCCGCTCGATGCCGAAGACGATCAGGATCGCATAGACCGGCCAGGGCGAAAACAAGCCCGTCACCGTCAGTGCCAGGAGGGCCGCGGCACAGAGCGTGCTGAGCAACATGCAGAGCCCCATGATGACGCGGCGATTGTAGCGATCCGCCACGCTGCCGGTGACGAGGATGAGGACGAGCGAGGGCAGGAACTGGAAGAGACCGATGAGCCCGAGCGCGAAGGGGTCGCGGGTCAGGTCGTAGATCTGCCAGCCGACCGCAACCGACATGATCTGGACGGCAAAATAGGCGAGGAAGCGGGAGAGGAAATAGCGCCGGTAGCCGACATGCCGGAAGGCGGCGAAGCGATGCGCAGCATAATCGGCCGACATGGTGAAAGCACTCCTCGGAGAGACCTGGAGGCCGGCGCCGTTAAACATGACGGAGCCCGGCGAAGCGACGTACTTGCCCGTTTAGTTCCCAATGTCTACATGTCTGTCAACTACGAATTGGAGACCGGCATGCTCGCAGTCATCGCAACCTTGAACCTCATCATCAATATCGCCTGGTTCCTGATCATCGCATCGGCCATCTTCTCCTGGCTCTACGCATTCAACGTGATCAATGTGAACAATCAGGCGATCAACATGATCGGCCGATCGCTCTATCAGTTGACCGAGCCTCTTTACCGGCCGATCCGCCGGTACCTGCCGGACATGGGCGGCATCGATCTGTCGCCGCTGATCGTTCTGGTGATCCTCTATTTCATCTGGTATTTCCTGAACACGACCGTCGCTTCGGCGCTGCTCGGCTAGCGCATGGCCCGAAAATTGTACCCAATTGTCGGGAAGCTCGATGCGCAGATTCAAAGAGTTACAGCGACCTTTGCGCGTCTGAAAAGACGCGCGGCGCTGTAAGGTGACGCACGGCGCCCTCACGAGTTTCGGGGACCATGCGCGCCTTACCGTGCGGCTGACGCCGAATGGCGGGCGCGACGCGGTCGACGGCTTCGCGACGGCGGCCGACGGAGAGGAGCACCTGAAGGTCAGGGTTCGCGCCGTGCCGGAGAAGGGCAGGGCGAACCAGGCACTGATCGCGCTCCTTGCCAAGACGCTCGGCGTGGCGAAGAACAGGATTTCGCTTCTTTCGGGAGACACGCAGCGCAAAAAAATCCTCCGGATCGAAGCCAATCCGGAGGAAATCGAGAACCGTCTTGCCGAGATCGTCGGCGAGACGAAATAGTTGCTACTTCGCTTGTTACTTCTGCGCCTTGGCGCGTTCGATCGCCTCGACGATCAGCTGGCGGGCGACGCTCGCATCCTTCCAGCCGAAGATCTTCACCCACTTGCCGGGCTCCAGGTCCTTGTAGTGCTCGAAGAAGTGCTCGATCTGCTTGAGCGTGATTTCCGGCAGATCGGTATAGTCGTCCACCTTGTCGTAGCGCTTGGTGAGATGTCCCGACGGCACGGCGATGATCTTCTCGTCCTTGCCGGAATTGTCTTCCATCATCATCACGCCGATCGGGCGGACATTGATGACGCAGCCCGGCACCAGCGGCCGCGTGTTGCAGATGAGCACGTCGATCGGATCGCCATCATCGGAAAGGGTGTGCGGCACGAAACCGTAATTGCCCGGATAGGTCATCGGCGTGTAGAGGAAGCGGTCGACGACCAGCGTGCCGGCTTCCTTGTCCATTTCATACTTGATCGGATGCCCGCCGACCGGGACTTCCACGATCACATTGACATCTTCCGGTGGATTCTTTCCGATGGAAATCGCGTCGATCCGCATGAGCACCTCCAGGGTAACAGAAAAATCGCCCCGTCGGATAAAGGGAAACATGCCGCATTGCAACATGACTTTCGTCCGAGGGATGGAATTGCTCTACGGCGCAGCGCGTCCTGTCAGACGCGCAAAGTCGCTGTAGCGCTTTGGCTTGCTGCCTGTCTTTGTCCTTAAATCGAGGTCGATTTAGGGAGACATGCAGAAGGAGACATGCAGTAGGCAGCCCCCGCGGCTAAATAGAGGCACGTCGGAAAATTTCCCGGTCACCCTGAGAGAGAGAGAGAGAGAGAGAGAGAGAGAGAGAGAGAGAGAGAGACACGCGAAAAGGCGCGCTCACGTCCAGACGAAGCCGACCTTCTTCAGGTGCTTCTCGCCGAAATCCTCCATGCCCTCGGCAATATCGCGGCCGCCGGCCGACTGGAAGAAATGATAGGCCTGGTCGCTGTCCTCCAGACACCAGACCACGACGCCCTCGCAGCCGAGCGATTTCAACAGGCTCCGGGCCTCCCCGAACAGCACCCGCCCGAGGCCCATGCCCTGATATTCGGGGCGAAGATAGATCTCGTAGATCTCGCCTTCCTGCGGCAGCGCCCGCGCGCGGCTCAGGCCGAGCGTCGCATAGCCGGCTATCGTTCCCGCGACATCGATGACGAGCAGTGTCGCCGGTCCCCGCGTGGCTTTGCGCCACCACGTTTCGTCGCGGCGATTGACCATCCGGATCAGCGGGCGGTGCGGGATCAGGCCGCCATAGGCCTGCAGCCAGGAAGCGCGATGAACGTCGGCGATCGCCGCCGCCTCGCGTGGCTCCCCGGGCCTGACCTCGATCGAAACAGTCTTCATGACTCGACTCTAAACATACGGTGCGGCGAACCGGAATCCCGCCCAAGCCGCTGCGCGGCGTTAACCCACAGGCAACTTTGACGGCACCCAATGGAAGGTTAACGCCTTTTTAACTTTATCCGCAACCCGGCCGCAAAAGACACACACAGCAAAATCGGGGACGCCCGAACCGGGGAAGCGATGCGGTCCGCCGCGATCACGCCGATTGCGAAACCATCGGAAAATTGATATGAGCACCGGCCATGGAATCCAAATTCGGATGTCGCGAACAGCAAATCGTCGTGCTGCAGGACCACAAGCGTCTGCCGGCACGCTTTTTCGCGCGTGTTTGCGGCGCGCTTACGAGCCGCCTATCCTGATCGCTCGATCAGTCATGTTTCCGGCCGCACTGCCGCCGGCTTTTTCGTATTCTGACAATTCGATGGACATATCGCCATGAGCGCACCGCGTACCCTCTATGACAAGATCTGGGACGACCATCTGGTAAGCAGCCAGGACGACGGCACCTGTCTTCTCTACATCGACCGTCATCTCGTCCACGAGGTGACCAGTCCGCAGGCCTTCGAAGGCCTGCGCATGGCCGGCCGCAAGGTCCGTGCACCGGAAAAGACGCTCGCCGTCGTCGACCACAACGTGCCGACCTCGCCGGACCGCCACCTCGGCATCAAGAACGAGGAAAGCCGCATCCAGGTCGAAGCGCTCGCGAAGAACGCCGCCGATTTCGGCGTCGAATATTATTCCGAGAACGACAAGCGCCAGGGAATCGTGCACATTGTCGGCCCCGAGCAGGGCTTCACACTGCCGGGCATGACGATCGTCTGCGGCGATAGCCATACGTCGACGCATGGCGCCTTCGGCGCGCTCGCGCACGGCATCGGCACCTCGGAAGTGGAGCACGTGCTGGCGACGCAGACACTGATCCAGAAGAAGGCGAAGAACATGCTGGTGCGCGTCGACGGGCAATTGCCGCCCGGCGTCACCGCCAAGGATATCATCCTCGCCATCATCGGCGAGATCGGCACGGCCGGCGGCACCGGCCACGTCATCGAGTTCGCCGGCGAAGCGATCCGTTCGCTGTCGATGGAAGGCCGCATGACCGTCTGCAACATGACCATCGAAGGCGGCGCCCGCGCCGGCCTGATAGCACCGGACGAGACGACCTTCGCCTATATCAAGGACCGGCCGCGCGCGCCCAAGGGCAAGGCCTGGGACATGGCGCTCGACTATTGGAAGACGCTCAACACGGACGAAGGCGCCCATTACGACCGCGTCGTCGTGCTCGATGCCGCCAACCTGCCGCCGATCGTCTCCTGGGGCTCGTCGCCGGAGGACGTCGTCTCCGTCCAGGGCGCCGTGCCCAACCCGGACGACATCCAGGATGAGACGAAACGTACGTCGAAGTGGCGCGCGCTCGACTATATGGGCCTGAAGCCGGGCACCAAGATCACCGATATCGCCATCGACCGGGTGTTCATCGGCTCCTGCACCAATGGCCGCATCGAGGATCTGCGCGCCGTCGCCAAGGTCGTCGAGGGCCGCAAGGTCGCCCCGACCGTTTCGGCGATGATCGTGCCGGGCTCCGGCCTCGTGAAGGAGCAGGCGGAAGCGGAAGGCCTCGACAGGATCTTCAAGGAAGCGGGCTTCGACTGGCGCGAGCCCGGCTGTTCCATGTGCCTGGCGATGAACGACGATCGGCTGAAGCCGGGCGAGCGCTGCGCCTCCACCTCGAACCGCAATTTCGAGGGACGTCAAGGCTTCAAGGGGCGCACGCATCTCGTCTCGCCGGCAATGGCTGCGGCGGCTGCGGTGGCGGGCCACTTCGTCGACATTCGCGAGTGGAAATAGCCTCTTCGGCTTCGCTCGCTTTTGCAGCGCCGCGTCCTTTGGGACGCGCAAAGGACGCTAGCGCATCGGCCCGAAAATCGTATCCGATTTTCGGAAAGCTCGATGCGTAGATCCAAAGAGTTACAGCGACCTTTGCGTGTCTGAAAAGACGCGCGGCGCTGTATGGTGGCCGCCCCTCGGGGCGGCCTTCTGTTATTGCCTTTGCGGACATCCGTGGAAGACAAGGCTGCGCAACGGTGCGACAATGTGGTTCATGTCGCCCGAAACAGGAACTGTCCCGGGTCGGCGACATGCATCACAAAATGACCTGATGCGTCAGGCCCGCCAACGACACATGAAGAGCGCCATGTCCGATCGCCCCTTGCCGCCAAAGCGCCGCCTCATGCTGCTGCGTCACGCCAAATCCGATTGGCCGGAGGGCGTGGCCGATCACCGCCGACCCCTTGCGGAGCGCGGACGAAGGACGGCGCCGGTCATCGGCGCCTATATGGCCGAGCACGGGCTCGTCCCGGACCTCGCGATCGTCTCGACCGCGCGGCGCGCGCAGGAGACCTGGGAGATCGTCTCCGAGGCACTGCCGGTAAGCGTCGCAGCTCGCGATGCCGTCGGGATTTACGAGGTGGCGGCACCGGCCATACTCAAGGTCATACGCGACGTGGAACCTTGGGTCAGCTGCCTTCTGCTCGTCGGACATAATCCGGGAATGGCGGAACTGGCGCTGCTGCTCGCCGGCGGCGGCGAAGATTTACCGCGCCTCCGGGAGAAATTTCCGACGGCCGGGCTGGCCGTCATCGATTTCGACGTCGGCAAATGGTCGGATGTGGCACCCCGCAAAGGCCGCCTTGTCCGCTTCGTCACACCGCGCCTGCTCGATGCGAAATGACCGCGGCGCCAGCCGTCTATCTGCAGCGGCCTTTGCGCGTCTGAAAAGACGCGCGGCGCTGTGAGGAGAGCGTCAGAGAACCTTCACCACCGTGCCCCGGCGCATGTGGCGGAGCAGCCGTTTCATCGCCGGCAGGTTGACGGCAACGCAACCCTGCGTCGGCTCATAGCCGGCGCGGATGAGATGGAAGAAGATAGCGGAACCCAGATGGCGGCGTCGGGACGAGATGTTCCAGTCCATGACGAGACAGACATCATAGAGCCCATCGTCCCGCATCATCGCCTCGTGACTCGAGGAAAACGGAGCCCTGACCGGCCGGTTGTAGCAGGCATGCTTCGCAGCGTCGCACCAAAGCATGTCGCCTCGGGTCGACAACAGCGGCAGGCGCGTCGGCGGCAGGCGAACGCGATCCCGCCGTACATAGCCGCCGATCAGCCTCATCGACCCGCGCGGCGTCGCGCCATCGCCTTCGCGCTTGAGGGAGCTCACGCCGCTTCGTCCGATCGCCGCCTCGACGGTGCTGCCGCCGAATTGCACGAGCGCCCGCCTGCGGTCGCGCGGCGCCGCTCTCACGAGGATCACCGATTTTTCCGACCGCGCTTCCGACTTTTTCTTGCGCATCATCCTCACGGTTTATTGCCTACAGCGCCGCGCGTCTTATTAGACGCGCAAAGGTCGCTGTAGCACTTTGAACTGCTCCATGTCTTTGTCCTTTAATCGAGATCGCTTAAAGGAGACATGCAGTAGCGCCGCGCGTCTTATTAGACGCGCAAAGGTCGCTGTAGCACTTTGAACTGCTCCATGTCTTTGTCCTTTAATCGAGATCGCTTAAAGGAGACATGCAGTAGCGCCGCGCGTCTTATTGGACGCGCAAAGGTCGCTGTAGCACTTTGAACTGCTGCATGTCTTTGTCCTTAAATCGAGGTCGGTTAGAGGAGACATGCAGCAGCCGTGATACCGTCGCGACCAAAGGCATGATTGCATATATAAGGGCAGTGAGCGGCGTCGCGCTTTGCCAAGAGCGGTATTTGAGCTAGTTTCGAATCAGGAAGCAAACAGGAATTGCCCCATGGCGACCCGTACCATACTCCTTGTCGACGATGACAATGACCTGCGTGAGACGTTGATCGAGCAACTCTCCCTCTACGAGGAGTTCGAGCTTCTGCAGGAGGCAACCGCCGGCAAGGGCATACAGACGGCACGCTCCCGCCAGGTCGATCTGCTGATCATGGATGTCGGACTACCGGACATGGACGGACGCGAGGCCGTGAAGCTTTTGCGCAAGGGCGGCTTCAAGGCGCCGATCATCATGCTCACCGGCCACGACACCGATTCGGACACGATTCTCGGCCTCGAGGCCGGCGCCAACGACTATGTCACCAAGCCCTTCCGCTTCGCGGTGCTCTTGGCACGAATCCGCGCTCAGCTTCGTCAGCACGAGCAGAGCGAAGACGCCACTTTCAGCGTCGGCCCGTACACATTCAAGCCGAGTCAGAAGCTCTTGACCATGGAAAACGGCCAGAAAATCCGCCTGACCGAGAAGGAGGCGGCGATCATCCGCTATCTCTACCGCGCCGACCAGAAGGTGGTGACCCGCGACGTCCTGCTCGAGGAGGTCTGGGGCTACAATTCCGGCGTGACGACGCACACGCTGGAAACGCATGTCTACCGGCTGCGCCAGAAAATCGAGCGCGACCCTTCCAATGCGGAGATCTTGGTCACAGAGAACGGCGGTTACAAGATCGTTCCCTGAAGCGTCGCGTTTAATGGTATTCGTGCAACGCGCTTTGGTTCTTTGCTTTCATGCGCGTCGTTGTCCCAAAACCGCGGCACAGTTTTTGGCGACATGCATTGGGATCAGGACCGCAGTCCGCTTTTCCACCGAACTGGGAGTATCGTCGCTTGGGGCTGAATGACGACATCGCGCTTCTGTCCAACGTCTCGCTCTTTGCGGATATCGGCGAAGACAAGCTGCGGCTGATCGCCTTCGGCGCCGAGCGCCGCCGCGTCGCCAGGGGGCACGAACTGTTCCGCGAGGGGGCGCCGGCCGATTGCGCCTATGCGGTTGCATCCGGACGTTTTTCGCTGACTAAGGACGGCCCCGAAGGCAAGCCGCAGCCCATCGGCACCGCCGCTCGCGGCACGCTGCTTTCGGAGCTGGCACTGATATCCATGGTCGAGCGCAAGTTCACGGCGACAGCCGATGAGGATAGCGAGGTGATCCGCATCAACCGGCCGCTCTTCCGCCGCATGCTGGAGGAATATCCGGAAGTTACCGCCATGGTCGAGGCCCGCATCCGAGAGAATATCCAGGCGATGATCCGCCGCGTCGAGGCGCTCGCCGGACGTTTCGCCTGATGGCCCCTCGCCCGCATGCGGGCGAAGCAGAATGCAGCGTGCGCCTCCCCCGATGCGCGTCTGGAGTCAGGAGCGGGAGGCAAACCCCTCAAAAATCGAAATGTGCGATCACCGGAACGTGGTCCGACGGGCGGTCCCAGCCGCGCGCTTCCCGCAGGATGTCGACGCGAGCGAGCTGGCGCGCGAGGTCGGCGGACGACCAGATGTGATCGAGCCGGCGGCCGCGGTCGGCGGCGGACCAGTCTTTCGCCCGATAGCTCCACCAGGTGTAAAGCTTCTCCGGCGGCGGCGTGTGCTGGCGCATCAGGTCGATCCAGGCGCCGCCGGTCATCACCGCGGTCAGACCCTCTGTTTCGATGGGCGTATGGCTGACGATCTTCAGGAGCTGCTTGTGCGACCAGACGTCGTGCTCGAGCGGCGCTATGTTGAGGTCACCGACGAGGATCGACGAAATCCCCGCCTCGGCCTCGGCATGCAGGAGCCTCATCTCGTCCACGAAATCGAGCTTGTGGCCGAACTTGGGATTGATCGCCCGGTCCGGTTCGTCGCCGCCGGCCGGCACATAGAAATTGTGCAGCCGGATCTTCTTGCCGCCGACCTCGAAGACGACCGAGAGATGACGCGCATCGCCGACGCCGCAATAGTCGCGGCGGTCAGTCAACTCATGGAGCGGCAGGCGGGAAATGGTCGCAACGCCGTGATAGCCCTTCTGCCCGTGCATCTCGATATAGTCGTAGCCGAGGCGCTTCAGCGGGCCGGAGGGGAACTGCTCGTTCGGGCACTTGGTTTCCTGCAGGCAGAGGATGTCCGGCTGCCATTTCTCCAGAAAATGCGCCACCAGCGGCATTCGCAGGCGGACGGAGTTGATGTTCCACGTGGCGATGGAAAGGGCCATTCCTCGTTCCTTTGGAAATGTCGCCGGTGGGGGGTCGGTGTCCGGCAGCACGGGAGCGTTTTAAACAGCTTCGGCGCCTTCCGACAAGTCATGAAAAAAGGCCGCCCAAAGGCGGCCCGAAGAGTGAACTCGGCGCAGCAGACGGTGACAGTGCCGCGCGTCCTTCAGACGCGCAAAGGCCGCTGCGACTATTCGGACCCGCGAATCGAGTCCAATTTTCGCACCGATTCGTTAGCCGCCACCCTTGTTGCGCACCTCGTCATAGGGAATGCGGAAGACCTTGTCGTCCAGTTGCAGCCCGGTCCTGACATTGAATATCATCACGGACGTGTCCTTCCTCTGCGCGTCGGTGATCGTCCATTGCCTGAGATCATAGGTCCTCGGGTCGAACATCATCGTGATCGTCGAATCGCCGAAGACCGAACGGTCGCCTAGTACGATGGTGATGAGGTCGGACTCTTCGCGAACGGCGCGCACCATCCGGCTGCTGAGATCTATCCTCTCGCTGAGCAGGAGGTTCAGCGGCGTCTTCGACAGCGGATAGATGTCCCAGGTCTTGAGCTTCATGTTGCCGATGACGACCGATTTGCCATCAGCGATCACGCGCATCGGCGATGGCGCTTCATAATTGAAGCGGATACGTCCCGGACGGTGGATGTAGAACTTGCCGCCCGTCTGTTCGCCGCGCGGCCCGAACTGCACGAACTCGCCCGCCATCGTCTTCACCGACGAGAAATGATCGGCGATCTTCTGCGCGACGCTCGACGCCTGCGCCGAGGCGTGCGACGCGTCGAGCAATGTGCCGGCCGTTCCGGCGAATGCCGCAAGGCCGCAAACGAAGACGCGCCGCGAGATCGCCAGATTTCCGCCGTCGACGGTTTTTCTCTCTGTCATCGCAGTCTCCTTCATATCAGCGTCATGTGGAGCGCAAGTGGGGCCTCTTCAAGGCGTTGGCGGACCTGGGCACGCTACATGTTCAAATGATCGTGACCGGCGGGAGGAAGTCCGGGTCAGCGGCCGGAAATCTCCGCTTCCGTCGGCACCAGGATCTCCCGCTTGCCGGCGTGGTTCGCCGGACCGATGATCCCCTCCTGCTCCATCCTTTCGATCAGCGAGGCGGCCCGATTATAGCCTATGCCGAGCCGCCGCTGCACGTAGGACGTCGAGGCCTTGCCGTCGCGCAGCACGATCGCCACCGCTTGGTCGTAGGGGTCCTCGGAATCGGCGAGATTGGATGTTCCCGCCGGGCCGCCCTCGCCGTCCTCCTCGTCGTCCTCGGTGATCGCGTCGAGATATTGCGGCGTCCCTTGAGTCTTCAGATAGGCGACGACTTCCTCGACCTCCATGTCGGAAACGAAGGGCCCGTGCACGCGCTGGATGCGCCCGCCGCCGGCCATGTAGAGCATGTCGCCCTGCCCGAGCAGCTGCTCCGCCCCCTGCTCGCCGAGGATCGTACGGCTGTCGATCTTCGACGTCACCTGGAAGGAGATCCGGGTCGGGAAGTTCGCCTTGATCGTGCCCGTGATAACGTCGACCGAAGGGCGCTGCGTCGCCATGACAACATGAATGCCGGCCGCGCGCGCCATCTGGGCAAGCCGTTGCACGGCGCCCTCGATGTCCTTGCCGGCAACCATCATCAGATCGGCCATCTCGTCGATGATGACGACGATGTAGGGCATTGGCGAAAGGTCGAACTCTTCCGTTTCGTAGATCGCCTCGCCGGTCTGGCGGTCGAAGCCGGTCTGGACCGTGCGGGTGATTGCCTCGCCCCTGGCAAGCGCCTGCTCCACGCGACTATTGAAGCCGTCGACGTTGCGCACGCCGATCTTGGACATCTTCTTGTAGCGTTCCTCCATCTCGCGAACGGTCCATTTCAGCGCCACGACCGCCTTCTTCGGGTCGGTCACGACCGGCGAGAGCAGGTGCGGAATGCCGTCATAGACGGAGAGTTCCAGCATCTTCGGATCGATCATGATCAGCCGGCATTGCTCCGGGGTGAGCCGGTAGAGCAGCGACAGGATCATGGTATTGATCGCCACCGACTTGCCGGAACCGGTGGTGCCGGCGACGAGCAGATGCGGCATCTTGGCAAGGTCGGCGATGACCGGCTCGCCGCCGATGGTCTTGCCGAGCGCCATGGCGAGCTTGGTCTTGGTCGTTTCGAAGTCGCGCGAGCCGATCAGTTCGCGCAGATACACCATCTCGCGTCGCTGGTTCGGCAGTTCGATGCCGATCGCGTTGCGGCCCGGCACGACGGCGACGCGGGCGGCGATCGCGCTCATCGATCGGGCGATGTCATCGGCGAGGCCGATGACGCGCGATGACTTGATGCCGGGCGCGGGCTCGAGCTCGTAGAGCGTCACGACGGGGCCGGGGCGGACGTGGATGATCTCGCCCTTGACGCCGAAATCCTCGAGCACACCTTCGAGCATACGGGCATTCTGCTCGAGCGCGTCCGCCGAAAGCGAGACATCGCGCGCGACATTTTTCGGCTCCGCGAGAAAATGGATCGGCGGAAGCGCGAAATCGCCGTCGTCGTCGACGAAGGAGCGCTGCGCCTCGCGCTCGATGCGCTGGCCGCTCTTCGGCCGCGGTACCGGTGCGGCGACGCGTGATCCCGCCGGCGCGATCAAGGCCTTCGGCGGGGCGGCCTGCGGTGCCCAGTCGGCGGCGACATCTTCCTCGTCGTCCGGAAGAATACCGGCGGGGCGCCGTTCGTCGATGTCGAAGGGCGGATCGTCGTCGTCGATGACGATTGACGGCGGCCTTACGATGCGGCGCTCGGTGCGATCGAGCGACGGTTCGACGCGGTCGGCGGCCGCGACCGCCTTCGGCCGCACGGGCTCGTTCAGCGTGCCAAATTCATCGTCGTTGAAATCATAAGGGTCGTCCGGCCGTTTGGCGGAGCGGGAGCCACTCATGCCGAAGGCCCGGCGCAGACGCGCCTGTGCGGTGAAACGCATATGGGCGAGCGAGCCCATCAACAGGGTCAGCGGACCTTCGTCATCCTCGTCCTCGAGTTCGTCCCGTATCGTGCGCGCCTTGCTCGCCGCCGGCTCCGCCACGGGCTCCTCCTCGTCCTCTTCGCTGACTCCGATGAGGCCGGCGCTGTAGACGAGCGCACCGGCGGCCGGCGCGGAAAGGAGGCAGGCGAGCACGGTCGCGAAGGTGCCGGTCGGGAAGGCACCGGTGAAAAGTGCCGGAAAGCGCAGGATCATATCGCCGAACACGCCGCCGAGGCCGTTCGGCAAAGGCCAGGTGACCGGTGCCGGCACGCAGCTCAGCGCCGCGCTTGCCAGCACCGATCCGAGGAACCAGAAACCGAGCCGCTTCAGGGCTTTGTCGAAGGGCTTGTTGCCGATCAGGACGAGAGCCCAGGCCACGACCGGCAAAAGCGCCACGACGCTGGCCAGGCCGAAGAACTGCATGAAGATGTCCGCGAAAGCCGCGCCGCCATAGCCGAGCAGGTTGGTCGGCTCCGACGACGTGGCATAGGAAAAGCTCGGATCCGAAACATTCCAGGTCGAGAGTGCAGCAACCGCGAGCGCCAGCGCAAGGAAAAGCGCAAATCCCGCCAGCGACGCCAGCTGGCGCCAGAGGAAGGTGCTCAGCACAAACCGGTTTGAACGGCTGTCAAGCGTTGCGGTATTGCTTCTGCTCATGTTGCCTGCTGCCCGTTTCGATCTGCCGGAGCGCCACCCCGGGTCGGGGAACACCGTTCCGGTCGATGTTGATTCCGGAACATGCCGCCCGTCCTGCCGACATCGGCGCCGAATCGGAACGCTCCGGACACATTGCGTGCCATGGGAGCAACCTAAGCGGAGGTCGGTTAATGCGACATTAACCATGCGCGTGTGCGAACGAGATTGCGGTGGAGGACGTGCTGACCAGAAAAAAGCCCGGATCGCGAGGATCCGGGCCAAGGGCGATCCGCAGGAATGCGGACCGCGACGGGACTGTCGGCGGTGCCGTTGCCGGCGCCGCGATCCGCTTAGCTGACGTGGTAGGCGGCCTCGCCGTGAGAGGAGAGGTCGAGACCTTCGCGTTCCGCCTCGACCGTCACACGCAGACCGACGATCGCGTCGACCACCTTGTAGAGGATGGCGGAAACGATGCCGCACCAGACGATCGTGATGACGACGGCGGTAAGCTGGGTCATGAACTGGCCGCCCATGGAAACGCCCTCGGCATAGCCAATGCCGCCGAGCGACGAGGAGGCGAAGATACCGGTTGCCAGTGCGCCGAAGAAGCCGCCGACGCCGTGCACGCCGAAGACGTCCGCCGTATCGTCATAGCCGAACTTGTTCTTGATGACCGAGACGAAGAAATAGCAGAGCGGCGAGACGGCGAGGCCCATGATGATTGCGCCCATCGGCCCGGCAATGCCGGCGGCCGGGGTGATGGCGACGAGACCGGCGATCATGCCGGAAGCGGCGCCGAGCATGGAAGCCTTGCCGCGGGTCAGGGTTTCGACGACGCACCAGGACAGGACTGCCGCGGCGGTCGCGAGGAAGGTATTGACCGTCGCAAGCACTGCGCCGCCGGATGCCTCGAGGTTGGAGCCGGCATTGAAGCCGAACCAGCCGAACCACAGCATGGCCGCGCCGACGAGGGTCAGCGTCATCGAATGCGGTGCCATCATGTCACGGCCGTAGCCCGTGCGCTTGCCGACCATGATCGCACCGACGAGCCCGGCGATCCCGGCATTGATGTGCACGACGGTGCCGCCGGCAAAGTCGAGCGCGCCCATGTTGAACAGGAGACCATTGCCGTCCCAGACCATATGGGCGATCGGGAAATAGACGAAGGTCGCCCAAAGGACGGAGAAGAGGACCGCCGCCGAGAACTTGATGCGCTCGGCAAAGGCGCCGACGATGAGCGCTGGAGTGATCGCGGCGAAGGTCATCTGGAACAGCATGAAGATGTATTCCGGGATGACGACGCCGTCGGTGAACGTCGCAGCGGTGCTGTCGACCGTCACGCCTGCGAGGAAGAGCTTGGCAAAGCCGCCGAAATAGGCGCTCTCAGAACCTCCGAAGGCGAACGAGTAGCCGTAGATCACCCAGACGATCATCATCGCGGCGCCGACGACGGTGCACTGCATCAGCACGGAGAGCATGTTCTTTGCGCGCACGAGGCCGCCGTAGAAGAGCGCAAGGCCCGGGATCAGCATGAAGAGAACGAGCAGCGTCGAGATGAACATGAACGTGGTGTCGCCCTTGTCCGGAACCGGTGCGGCAGCGGCGGCCTCGGCGGCGGCGGGAGCCGCTTCCTGGGCGAAGGCAACGACCGGCGCGAGCAAGGCGGCAGCGGTTGCGCCCACGCGTCGAAGAGAGGTGGAAAGGTAATGTGAGGACATCGAATAATGCTCCCTGAACGGCGTGGCTTACAGCGCTTCTGAGTCGGTTTCGCCGGTGCGGATGCGCACGGCGTGGTCAATCGAATAGACGAAGATCTTGCCGTCGCCGATCTGACCCGTCTTGGCTGCCGAGGCGATCGCATCCACGGCCTTGTCGACGATCTCCGACGGAACCGCGATCTCGACCTTCAGCTTCGGCAGGAAGCTCACGGCATATTCGGTACCACGGTAAATTTCGGTATGCCCCTTCTGGCGGCCGTAACCCTTCACTTCGGTTACGGTCAAACCCTGGATGCCAACGGCAGTGAGGGCTTCGCGAACCTCATCGAGCTTGAACGGCTTGATAATGGCCATCACAATTTTCATCGGTTTCCCATCCTTGTCTGCCTCCGGTCGGAGGCCGTCTCTCCTTGCTGCTTAAGCGCTGAAGCGCCGGGCAACCGAAAGGCTACATTCAAGGGGCGTGCCAGATTCGAAGACGAAGGACGAATGGGCGGAAAAGACACGAAAAAACCGCATTTCGCGCGGCTTCGGCCGCTAAATGCTAAAAAAGACGCCAGTCATTTTGACTAATAAATGTGCAAAATCTCAAAATTGCATATTGTTTATTCAATTGCCTTTTTGCGAATCAATCCCTCTTGCGCCACGGAGGCGATCAACACGCCTGAGCGATCGAACAGGCTGCCGCGGGTCATGCCGCGCGCGCCATGCGCATTCGGGCTGTCCTGGGCGTAAAGCAGCCAATCGTCCATCTTGGAGGGACGGTGGAACCACATGGCGTGGTCGAGGCTTGCGACCTGCAGCGTGCGGTCGAACACGGACGTGCCGTGGGCATAGAGTGAGGTGTCGAGGAGCGTCATGTCGGAGAGATAGGCAAGGATCGCCGCCTGCAGATGGCGCTCGTCGGGCACGGCGCCCACCGCCTTCACCCAGACTCGCTGCGTCGGAAGCGCTCCGTCCTGCAGCGGTTCGTTCCTCGGCGTTTTCCGGCGCGAAAAATAGTCCTCCAGCGATACGGGCCGGATTTCGATCGGCCGCGGCCGCTCGAAGTAGCGGCGGATCGCCTCGGGCGCCTGAACGAGGTACTTCTCCTTCAGCTCCTTTTCACCCGGCAGGTCCTCCGGCATCGGCACGTCCGGCATCTTGAACTGATGCTCGAAACCGTCCTCGTCGTACTGGAAGGAGGCCGACATCGAGAAAATCGCCTTGCCGTGCTGGATCGCCACCACCCGCCGGGTCGCGAAGCTCGATCCGTCGCGGATGCGGTCGACCTCGTAGATGATCGGCACGGACGGATCGCCGGGCCGCATGAAATAGGCGTGCAGGGAATGGACATAACGCCGCTGGTCGACGGTGCGTTGGGCGGCGACCAGCGCCTGGCCGATCACCTGGCCGCCGAACACACGCTGCCAGCCAACCTGCGGGCTCAAGCCGCGAAACAGGTTTTCTTCCAGCTTCTCCAGATCGAGGATCTGAAGCAGCGCGTCCATGGGGGTGACGGTCTCGGCTGGGCGCGACATTTCGGCGGTCTCCGATGGTAGGAACAGCGATTGCATTGATCTATATAGGCGAGAGATGATGCTCAAGTGCGATGGGAGTGACGGGATGATCGACGTGTTGATTGCCGGAGGCGGCTATGTCGGCCTGTCGCTTGCCGTATCGTTGAAGAAGTCCGCGCCCCATCTCGACGTCCTGGTCGCCGATGGCGCGCCGGAAGGCGCCTGGGAAAAGGACGAGCGCGCTTCCGCGGTTGCGCTGGCCGCCGAGCGCATGCTCGACATTCTCGGCGTCTGGAGCGCAATCGCGCCCGAGGCCGAGCCGATCCTGAAGATGGTGATCACCGATTCGAAAGCGGCCGATCCGGTGCGCCCGGTCTTTCTGACCTTCGAAGGCGACGGCGGCGAAGGACGGCCCTTCGCCCATATGGTGCCGAACACGGCCCTGGTGGGGGCGCTGCGCGACGCCTGCGCGGATCTCGGCGTTGCGATCCGGCAATCGACGATGGTGGAAAGCTTCCAGTCGAGCGATCATGCGGTCGCGGTGACGCTCGGCGGTGGCGAGGAACTGGAGGCGCGGCTTCTGGTCGCCTGTGACGGCGTGCGCTCGAAGCTCCGGGAAGCGGCCGGCATCAAGGTCGTCGAGTTCGACTACGGTCAGTCGGGCATCGTCACCACCGTCGAGCACGAGCGCCCGCATAACGGCACCGCGGAGGAGCATTTCCTGCCGGCCGGTCCCTTCGCAACCCTCCCGCTCAAGAACAACCGATCGTCGCTCGTCTGGACTGAGCGCACGTTCGATGCCGAACGCCTGGTCAAGGGCGACGATTTCCTGTTCCAGGAGGAGCTGGAGCGGCGCTTCGGCCACAAGCTCGGTCACCTCAAGGTCGTCGGCGGCCGCCGGGCCTTTCCGCTCGGACTGACGCTCGCGCGCGAGTTCGTCGCGCCCCGCCTTGCGCTGGCGGGCGACGCCGCCCATGGCATTCACCCGATCTCCGGCCAGGGGCTCAATCTCGGCTTCAAGGATGTGGCGGCGCTTGCCGAAACCATCGTCGAGGCCGACCGCCTCGGGCTCGACATCGGCTCGCTCGCGGTGCTGGAGCGCTATCAGACCTGGCGGCGCTTCGACACGTTCCGCATGGGGGTCACCACGGACGTGCTGAACCGGCTGTTCTCCAACGACATCATACCGGTCAGGATCGCCCGCGATGTCGGCCTCGGCCTGGTCGATCGCCTGCCGCCGCTCAAGAATTTCTTCATCCGCCAGGCCGCCGGCACCGCCGGCCGCAGCGACCCGCGCCTGCTCGCCGGCGAGCCGATTTAGGAAAAACATGGGGGTGTGTCGCGGTCCGCCCCTCATCCGCCTGCCCGTCCTCCGCAGCAGCTGCGGAGGGTGGACCGGCACCTTCTCCCCGCAAGCGGGGAGAAGGGACAAGCGGCGCCCGCTCGGCCTCCGGTTAAACCCGGGGAGAGGGGCAAATTACAACCGACGATAGGGGAAATTCCAGCTGCAGAGCAGCCCTCAGCCCTCGATCTTGCGCGCCTCGGAAACCAGCATGATCGGCACGCCGTCGCGGATCGGATAGGCGAGGCGCGCCTTTTCCGAGACCAGTTCATTGGCTTCCGCGTCGTAGCTGAGGCGCCCTTTCGTCAGCGGACAGACAAGCAGTTCGAGCAGTTTCGGGTCGACCTTGCTGGCGTTGATGTCCATGGTTGCACGTTACTGCAGAATGTTGTCCGGATCGCCGAAATTGCGGGCAAGCACGATCTCGGTGATGGCGATCAGCGTCTCGGCGCGGGTCTTCAGGTCCGGAGCCTCGAGCAGCGCCTGCTTTTCCGCCGGCCCGTAGGGGGACATCATCGCCATGGAATTCACCAGGGTCCGGTTGCTCGCCCGCTCGACGCTTTCCCAGTCCGCTTCCAGCTTGTTGGCATCGAGATAGGCGCGGAAGGCGGCGAGAAGAGCCTCACGATCGACGAGCCCCTCGTCCTCCGGACCTTCGAGATCGGCGCCGAACGGACCTATGCGAAAGCGGCGATAGCCGCGGGCTCCAGCGACTTCGGCAAAGAGGCGAAAACGGCAGACGCCGGTGAGGGAAGTGATGTAGCGCCCGTCACCGGTCTCCGCGAAGGAGGTGATGCGGCCGATGCAGCCCACCTGGCAAAGGGCCGGAACCGGGCCCGACGCGATATCGCTGCGCCCCCCGGAAAAGGAGGGCTGGACGATGCCGATCAGCCGATCGCCGGCGAGAGCGTCGTCAAACATGGCGATATAGCGCGGTTCGAAAATATTGAGCGGAAGTTGTGCGCCTGGAAGCAGGAGCGCACCCGTCAGCGGAAATACCGGAATTATATCCGGCAAGTCCTGCGGACCGAGGTAACGCGCA
This sequence comes from Sinorhizobium alkalisoli, assembly GCF_008932245.1. Lineage (NCBI taxonomy): Bacteria > Pseudomonadati > Pseudomonadota > Alphaproteobacteria > Hyphomicrobiales > Rhizobiaceae > Sinorhizobium > Sinorhizobium alkalisoli. The sequence continues at coordinate 3,096,219 of NZ_CP034909.1, forward strand.
TTTCCGACATGCATTCTTCCGGACCCTGCAGATAACTGCCCGGCCGCGCCTCCTCGTGATTCCCGCGCGGTCCCCAGGCTCAACAAATGGTGCGCCCCTCGAAAATCTCAAGGGAAAAACGGGCATCGAAGGCGCAAAAACAGCTCAACGACGCCGCTGCTTCCATTCAGGAAAAGAGCAGCGCCGAAAGCTTGCGCCGGGCGGCGATCGTCGCCGGATCCTTCGGCCCCCATACCTCGAAGAAATTCAGGAGCTCGCGGCGAGCGGCGTCGTCCTCGAAGTCGCGATCCCGCTTCATGATCATCAGAAGGTGGTCGGCGGCCGCAGCTCTGTCGCCCTCGACGTTGCGGATCTTCGCGAGCTTCAGCCTTGCCGCGTGATCGTCCGGCTCGAGGGCAAGCCGGTGCTCCAGCGCCACGGGGTCGCCGAGCTTGCGCGCTTCCTCGATCTGGTCCAGCTTTTTCGACGCGGCGGAGACGGCAGCGGCCTTGGCGAGCTCTTCCGGCAATTGCGAAAGCGCCTGGCGCGCTTCGGCAAGCTGCCCAAGGGCAATCATGCACTCGATCATCCCGGCGATCGCCTCCGGGTTCTCCGGATCAGCCTGCAACACGGCACCATAGAGACCGGCGGCGTTCTGCGCATCGCCGGCATCGATCAGCGTCTTGGCTTCCGCAAGCAGGGCCTCGACTTCGGCCTTGGCGTCGTCCACGGCCGGGCCGGCGATCCGGTCGATGAATTGCTTGATCTGGCTCTCCGGCACGGCGCCCATGAAACCGTCGACCGGACGGCCGCCGACGAAGGCGATGACGGCCGGGATCGACTGAATGCCGAGCTGGCCGGCAATCGAGGGATGGTCGTCGATGTTCATCTTGACGAGTTTCACCCGGCCGGCGGCTTCCTTGACCACCTTCTCGATCACCGGGGTCAGTTGCTTGCACGGCCCGCACCAGGGCGCCCAGAAATCGACCAGGACCGGCTGCTGGCGCGACGCCTCGACAACGTCGCGGGCGAAGGTGGCGGTCGTCGTCTCCTTGATGAGGTCGCCCGCGCCGCTCGGCGCCGGCTGGCCACCGAACGAGGCCGAAGCCGTCATCTGGTTGCCGAAAGATCCTGCATAGGGATTGTCGCTACCGCCCATTCTTCTCTCCTTGCGGGCTTCGCCCGACGTCATGCGTTCCGCGCCAAAGATCGTATGTCAGGCCGACACTTTCAAGACAAGCGCTTCGTGGCCGGTCGCCTCCATGAAGCGCAACATGTCCTTCGACGCGATCGAGGTCGTCTGGTCGTTGGCGAGCGGATGGCAGTTGATCACATCGAACTCCATCAGCGCCTCGTCGAAAACGAACTTCACCCTGCCTTCCGTGTCGTTGATCGCACCAAACGCGGTTACCGCTCCGGGAATGACGCCCAGAAATTCCATCAGCTTCTCCGGCTTGCCGAAAGAGACCTTGCTTGCTGCGCCGATGGTCTGATGAATGGTCTTCAGGTCCACCGTCGCATTCTCCTCGACGGTCAGGAGGAAATAATTGTCCTTTTTGTCCTTGAGGAACAGGTTTTTTGTATGTCCCCCCGCAATTTCGTCGCGCAGCTCCACCGATTCGGCGACCGTGAAGACCGGCGCGTGCCGTTTGGTCGTATGCTTGATCCCAAGTTCGTCGAGAAAGCGGAACAGATCCTCCGCATTCTTCGGCTGTGCCTCGCTCATGGTTTCGCTCCCTTTCGACATTGCGTTTTCCCTTTCCTTACGGAGAAGGCCCGCCTTCCGCAATCTTGAGCGCGGCAGGTCCCATGCGCCGGAGCGTCATGCAGGCGGTTGCCGAGCGGTTCTTTCGCGAGTTGTGGGGAGCGCGGCCCTCAGGCGGGAAGGGAAAAGCGGCGCTCCCGGCGCTTCGCCGCGCGCCGAAAAAATCTTCGCATCGGCGTCATTTCCCTGTTGCATTTGAAAATGGCTTGGTCCATATACCGCCCGTCGCCGCGAGACGGGGCGGCAACCCACGGTCCACCGACTACCCCGGACCTGGGTCTGATGAGCGGGTGTAGCTCAGGGGTAGAGCACAACCTTGCCAAGGTTGGGGTCGAGGGTTCGAATCCCTTCGCCCGCTCCAGTTTTCTTCTGTCCAGCCCGAAGACATAGGTAACAGTCTGTCCCTAAGACAGGGGTGACAACCTCGTGCCGAACGGGTTGTCGATGGTTTGCAAGGTTCTCTGCTCCAGGTCGATATATCCCAGATTGTATTGCATGAAGCTGACGAGCCAAATTCCGTCCTCGACTTCCTTGATGCCAAGCCTCTGACCGGCCATGACGGTCGAGATGTTGATCTTCTTGCGATGCATGCAGATGCGGCCGCAGGCGGTGACGAGGACGTCGCGATCGTGGAAGGGATAGTCGAGCTCCGGCAGACCGTCATAGGCTCTTGAAGAAGGCGTGTAGAGCTCGGCCGGCATCCGCATGGCGAGCGCCTCGTGGGGGCGCTCTTCATTGAATTCGCTAAGGAAAGCATCGAATCGCGCCTGCTGCTGCAGGGCATTTATACCCGGCGGCCGCGTCGTCTCCCGCTTCAGGGTCAGATGCATGCGCTCGTGGCGCCCGTTCTGTTGCGGATGGCCGGGTTTGATCCGTTCGATGGCGATGCCAAGCCGCAGCCACCAGACCGACAGCTTCGACAAATTGTAGAGGCCGTTGGGCGAGGCGAAGGGCAGCCCGTTGTCGCTGCGGATGGCGAGCGGCAAGCCGCGTTCCTTGAAGAGGCGGACAAAGGCCTCGATGACCGGTTCCTCCCGGGTCGATTCAAGCGCTTCGCACAAGAGCAGGTAGCGCGATGCCTGGTCGCTGATCGTCAGGGGGTAGCAGTAGCGGCCATTGTCCAGCCCGAAGACATAGGTAACAGTCTGTCCCTAAGACAGGGGTGACAACCTCGTGCCGAACGGGTTGTCGATGGTTTGCAAGGTCCTCTGCTCCAGGTCGATATATCCCAGCTTGTATTGCATGAAGCTGACGAGCCAAATGCCCCCCGGATTCACGCCCCGCGTCGAGGGTGCCGGCACCCCTTCGGTAGATCGTACGCTTACAGCGCCGCGCGTCTTTTCAGACGCGCAAAGGTCGCTGTAGCTCTTTGATCTGCGCATCGAGCTTTCCGAAAATCGGGTACAAGTTTCGGGCCGATGCGCTAGAAAACGCTTGGCCCAACAGCGCGCTTCCGCTTCGCCTTTGTGGCGACGGTTGAGCAAACTCTGTTCCCCCTGAGCGCGGCATGCCCGTCTCTAGCGAGACTTGGCCACCCTCTTGCGCCCGAGGAGACGCCTGACGGCCGCGCCGAACCTCGAGGCAAATCTTGCCTGTGAAAATAACGCATGGTCGTCCAGAGTATTGGCCGACTGCAGTCGGGCGTGCTTCAGCATCTTCTCGGCTTGCTCGATCGTGAGGTCGGTGTCGCAAAAGGTCGCCTGGAACAAATGCATCACCGCAGGTACGATCATGCTCTGCAGGTGCCTGCCATCTTCGACGAAACGGTTCGGAAACGCCTCGTTCACGATCTCGTAGGCGGGGAAATAATAAAGGCGGTCCGCCCATTCATCGCCGCGCTCGCGGATCGTCTCGTCGACGGCGGCCCGAATAATCGCCTTGGATGCCGAGTTGGCCGTCAGGCAGGCGATCGGCCGGAATGTAGCAATTAGCGGAATTGGCGATACGGTGACGACGATCTTCGCCTGAGGCACGTGTTCGCCGATGAGCGTGACGATCTCCTGGATGCAGGCCTTGGTCTCGTCGAAGGTGCAAACACGGAACTTATGCCGGCTCGAATCGTAGTGCTTCATCGGAACGGCCCGCCAGAAAACGCCGCCGGTCAACTCGTCGTACCAGATTTCCGACAGGCCGAATGTCAGAATGAAGACGTCCGTCTTCAGGAACACGTCGCGGGTGCGCGTCCGGATTTCTTCCGTCAGATCAAATTCTTCGGCCTTGTAGCCGTGCCATAGATTGGTCGGCGGCGCTATGCCTTCGAGCGCCCAGCGAAACTGCTGGGTGATCGAGTGGACGTTGACCAGGCCCTCACCCATCGACGAAATGTAGATGTCGCGATCGCGGTTCTTGGATACGTCGAATCCCAGCTTCGCAAGATGCTTGCTGATGTTCTCGGCAAAGCACGACCCGAAGGCGGTAACATTCGTGGTGGGAGAGATGAACGGCTTGTCCGGCGTCCAGCCCTTCAAGAGGAATCGCGACGCGAAGCCGTCCTTCACGTGATCGGAGCCGTATGGATTGAAGTTGCTGGCACTGCCCCGGAAAAAGGACGAGCCCATCTTCTTGGGAACCTCTCCGGCCGGGACGACGGAGATCGTCTCCTGGATTCCGGAATGTTCTATCGCCTTGATCGACATGATTGCCCCCTTGCCGCCTACAGCGCCGCGCGTCTTTTCAGACGCGCAAAGGTCGCTGCAACTTTGATCCGCGCATCGAGCTTTCCGAAAATCGGGTACGATTCTCGCGCCGATACGCTAGCCCCGCGTGGAACTTATTGAACTGGGCATTGCGAGGCAACAGCGATTGCGCAAGAGTGGCAACGATGTCTGCGGCACAACCGATCATTGTGATAGCTGCCGCTGGCCAGCGCATTCCCCTGCATTCAGCATTGTTGGCCCTGGCTGTCTCCTGCCAAGAAGGCAACCCTTGGAAATCCGCGGCTTCCCGGGATGTATTTCAAACGAACCTTGCCCGAAACAGCGCTTCGCCGGGGGCGATGTCGTTGGTGATGGCGGTGCGCAGCGCGCCGTCGAGGCGGGGGTCGTCCGGCGCGTAGAGGCCGCAGAGAGAGAGCGCCTGGCGCAGGTCGACGGAGTGGCCGAGATAGTCGTAGACCACCCGGGCGCAACAGGGCATGCGCTCGCCGCTGCCGGAAACGCCGAGTTTCAGGCCGGTGAGCCGCGTGATCCGGTTCTTGAAGGAAGGGAACAGGATCGTCTGGCTGATTTCCAATCCCGTCAGCGTTTCATAATCGACGAGGAAAATGCGGTCGGTCAGGAAATGCGCCATGCCGCGATAGACGGCGCGATAGGCCCTCTCGCCCGGCCGCTCGATGAGCCGTTCGCTGCGGCGGTAGAAGACACCGCCCTCGCGCTGCTCGAAGCGGACGAGATTGCGCAGGACCCTGCCCGGATAGGCCATCGAGCAATAGGTCTCGAAATAATAGCCGAGATACTTCTCCAGCCCGGCGCTGCCGATCGCTTTCAGCCGGCCGAAATGCGCGGCCTCGGGAGAACTGGCGGCGGCGTCGATGCGCGGTGCGCGCGGGCGCAGCCGCACCAGTTCCGCGAAGCGGGCGGCCGGAAGCAGGATTTCATATTCCTCGACACCGAAGAAGTCGCAGAGCCGCCGCAGGATATGCGCGGAAGGCAGGTGCCGGCCGCCGAGATAGCGGTTGAATTGCGGCCGGTTGATCTTCAATAACCGGCAGACTTCGGCGATGGAGCCACGATAGCTGCACAGAAGCCGGAGATTGGCGGCGAAATCCTGATGCATTCCCTCCCCCAGCGCCAAAAAGCGAAAGCGCATTCTAGCGCGGAACCTGCACCAGAATGCGCCAATTGGCAACAGGCCGGCAAATTGCAACGCCGGGTTTCAACCGGCATAGCGATTGCGGGAGACTATCAGGCTTTCGGCGCCGGCCGGGAAGCCATCCAGCGCGCCGCCCGCGCCGGCGGCAATGGGAGGACATGTATGCTCGATTTTCTCAATGATCTCTTGTGGAGCAAGGTGCTGATCGTGGTTCTGATCGGCCTCGGCCTGTGGTTCACCTTTGCCTCGCGTTTCGTGCAGCTTCGCTATTTCGGACGCATGTTCCGCATTCTCGGGTCCGGGCAGGCCTTCGCCAGCGGATCCGATGGCCATCTCTCCTCCTTCCAGGCGCTGATGCTCTCGGTCGCCGGCCGCGTCGGCGGCGGCAATATCGCCGGCGTTGCCGTGGCGATCACCCTTGGCGGCCCGGGCGCGGTCTTCTGGATGTGGGTCGTCGGCCTCATCGGCATGGCGACGAGCTTCTTCGAATGCACCCTGGCGCAGGCCTACAAGCGCGCCGAGCCGGATGGAACCTATCGCGGCGGACCGGCCTATTACATCGCGCACGGCCTCGGCGAGCGCTGGAAGTGGCTTGCGGGCCTCTATTCGGTGCTGCTGCTGGTCACTTTCGGTTTCGGCTTCAACGGCGTGCAGTCCTATGCGGTCGCCACCTCGCTCAACGACGCCTTCGGCGTGCCGGTGATGGCGATCGGCCTCGGCATCGCCGTGCTGGTCGGCATCATCATCGCCGGCGGCGTCCGGCGCATTGCCCGCATTGCCGACGTGCTGGTACCGGTGATGGCGCTCGGCTACATCGCCATGGCCCTGGTCGTGCTCGTGCTCAACATCGACGCGCTCCCCGCCACGCTCATGCTGATCGTCAAGAGCGCCTTCGGCCTGGAGCCGGCGGTCGGCGGCGGCATCGGCGCGGCAATCGTCATGGGCGTCAGGCGCGGGCTCTTCTCCAACGAAGCCGGGCTCGGCAGCGCCCCGAATGTCGCGGCCGTCGCCGAAGTCCCGCATCCCGCCTCGCAGGGCGTCGTCCAGGCCTTCTCCGTCTTCATCGACACGCTGATCGTGTGCTCCTGCACCGCTTTCATCATCCTGCTCGGCGACGTCTATCGCCCGGGTGCCGAGGAGGTTGGCGGCATCGCACTCGCACAAGCCTCGCTGGCCGGCCATATCGGCGAAGGGGGCCGGGTCTTCGTCAGCATTGCGATGATGCTCTTCGGTTTCACCACGATGATCTACAACTACTATCTGGGCGAGAACAGCCTTGCCTGGCTCGGCGGGCAGAACAGGCCGCTGATCATCGTCTATCGCATTGCGGTGATCGGCCTCTGCGGCTGGGGCGCCACCTCCGACCTCGGCACGATCTTCGCCTTTGCCGACGTCACGATGGGCCTGCTGGCGCTCGTCAATCTCTTCGCGCTCGTCATGCTCTTCAAGCCCGCTCTGAAGTTGATGCAGGACTACGACAGCCAGCTTGCGAAGAACGCCGGCGAGCCGGTCTTCGATCCGGAAAGGTTCGGCTATGCCGGCATCGACCGCAAAGCCTGGAGCGGCACGGCATGGCGCGAGGAACCCGAAGCCGTAGCAGCGGGCGGAAGCGCGCGCGCCTAAGCGTCAACCGAAACGAGCAGGTAGAGCGGGAAAGCGCCGGAAAACCGCAGACGATTTTCCGTTTCCCGCTCTAAAACTGGTGCAGGGCCGGGACCGCCGGCCCGTCGTTTCAATCCATCGCGAGCGAATCCCATGAACATGACGCGTATCGAACATGATCTGCTCGGCGACCGGGAGGTGCCGGCGGACGCCTGGTACGGCGTCCAGACGCTGAGGGCCGTCGAGAACTTTCCGATCACCGGCGTGCCGATCAGCCATTTTCCGCATTTCGTCGCAGCACTCGCCATGGTCAAGGCGGCGGCGGCTCGCGCCAATCGCGATCTCGGCCTCATCGCGCCGCAGAAGGCCGAGGCGATCATCGCCGCCTGCAAGGAGATCGTCGCCGGCCGCCTCAACGATCAATTCGTCGTCGATCTGATCCAGGGCGGCGCCGGCACGTCCACCAACATGAACGCCAACGAGGTGATCGCCAACCTCGCGCTCGAAAAGCTCGGTCACCCCAAGGGCGCCTACGCGCATCTGCATCCCAACGACGACGTGAACAGGTCGCAATCGACCAACGACGCCTATCCGACCGCCGTCTGCCTCGGCCTGCAATTCGCCGCCGAGCCGCTCGTGGCGGCGATCGCTTCGCTGCAGCAGGCGCTTTCGGAAAAGGGGCGGGAGTTCGCCGACGTCATCAAGATGGGCCGCACCCAGCTTCAGGATGCGGTGCCGATGACGCTCGGCCAGGAATTCGACGCCTTCGCCGTCAATCTCGGCGAGGACGTCGATCGCATCGGCGAGATCCTGCGTCTTCTCTGCGAGGTCAATCTGGGCGGCACCGCCATCGGCACCGGCCTCAACACCCACCCGGACTACGCCGTTCTCGCGGTTCGCCATCTCGCCGAGATTTCGGGCAAGCCGGTGGTGCCGGCCGCCAACCTGATCGAGGCGACCTCGGACATGGGTGCCTTCGTGCTCTTTTCCGGCCTGCTCAAGCGGCTGGCCATCAAGCTTTCGAAGCTCGCCAACGATCTGCGCCTCCTGTCCAGCGGACCGCGCGCCGGGCTCGGCGAGATCGTGCTGCCGGCGATGCAGCCCGGCTCATCGATCATGCCCGGCAAGGTCAATCCGGTCATTCCCGAGGCGGTGAACCAGGTTGCCTATCAGGTCATCGGCAATGACCTTGCCGTGACGCTGGCAGCCGAAGCCGGCCAGCTCCAGCTTAATGCCATGGAACCGCTGATCGTCTATAACCTGTTCTCATCGATCAAGATGCTGGCGACCGCCTGCCGCATCCTCGAAGAGCGCTGCATCCGCGGCATCCGCGCCAATCGCGAGCAGTGCCGCCGGCACGTGGAACAGAGCATCGGGATCGTGACCGCTCTCGTGCCGCATATCGGCTACGCCAACGCCACGCGCATCGCCGCCGAGGCGCTTGCAAGTGGCGCCACCGTGCGCGAACTGGTGGCGGCCGAAGGGCTGCTGACGCCGGCGGAACTCGACCGGTTGCTGAGCCCGCAGGCAATGCTCAGTCCCGCAGCAGGTATCGCATGAGCCGGCGCGTCCTCATCCTGCATACGGGCGGCACCATCGGCATGGAAGCCGCGCCCGGCGGCCTCAAGCCGATGGCCGGCTTTGGCGCCCTGCTCAAGCGCAGGCTCGGCGAAACGGCCTCGGCGACGCCGCTCCCGGATTGCGATGTCGTCGAGCTCGACAGCCTGATCGACAGCGCCAATCTGCAGCCGGCGCAATGGCCGGTCATTGCCGGCGAGCTCGTCCGCCGCTGGGATGCCTATGACGGCTTCGTCGTGCTGCACGGCACCGACACGATGGCGTGGACGGCTTCGGCGCTCTCCTTCATGCTGCGCGGCCTCGACAAGCCCGTGATCCTGACGGGCGCGCAGATTCCGCTGACGGCGCCGCGCAGCGACGGGCTCGAAAATCTCGAGATGGCGCTGATCCTCGCCGCGCAGTATCCGCTGCGCGAAGTCGGCCTCTGTTTCGGCCGCAAGCTCTTGCGCGGCAACCGCAGCCGCAAGATCGCGACCGACCGCTTCGATGCCTTCGACTCGCCCAATTATCCGGCGATCGCCGAGGCCGGCATCAACATCGTGCTGCGCCGGGAGCTGTTGCTCGCCGCCGAGCCCAAGGCCTTCTTTCTGCCGGACCATTTCGATCCGGAGGCCGTGGCGGTCATCACCATCCACCCCGGCCTTTCGCCGCGCGTCGTCGAGGCGGTGCTCTCCGATCCGATGCTCAAAGGCGTTGTGCTGCGCAGCTACGGCGTCGGCAATGTGCCGGAAGCAAACGCGCGGCTGCTCGCCGCCCTCGGCGCGGCGCTCAAGCGCGGCGTCACGGTGGTCAACACGACGCAATGCGTGATCGGCGCGGTGGCGCAGGACACCTATGCCACAGGCGCCGCGCTTGCCCGCATCGGCGCGGTGTCGGGCGCCGACATGACGCTCGAGGCGGCCTTTGCCAAGCTGCACGTGCTAATCGCCGAGGGATTGCCGCCCGAGGACATTCGCGCCCGCATGGCGGTGCCGCTCGCGGGCGAGATGATCGCCGGTTGAAGCTCAGCTTTTCGTGAAAACGTAGTCGGTTTCCTGGCGGAGCGTTTCGCCCGGGCGCAGCACCGCCCTCGGGAAGCCGTCGTGATTGATGGCGTCCGGCCAGATCTGGGTTTCAAGGCAGAAGCCGGCGAAGGGGCCATAGGGGCGGCCTTCGAGACCCGGAGCCGAGACGTTGAGCTTGCTGCCGGTATAGAGCTGGACCCCCGGCTCGGTGGTCAGCACCTCCAGCGTCACGCCGGACCCGATGCTGCGCACCAGCGCTATCGAGCGCTTCTCCATGCGCTCGGGCGAGAGGCAGAAATTGTGGTCATAGGCAATCCCGTTGCCGTCCATCTGCCGCCGCATCGAGGTCATTTCCCGGAGATCGAAGACGGTGCCTGCAACCGGACGGATCTCGCCGGTCGGGATAAGATGCTCGTCCACCGGCAGGTAGTGGTCGGCGGCGATCATGATGTCATGCCCGAGCGCGTCGACGCTGCCGTCGAGATTGAAGTAGCTGTGCTGGCATAAATTGGCGAGCGTCGGCGCGTCGGTGGCCGATTCGTAGAGGACGTTCAACGTGCCGCCCGGCTTCAGGCGATAGGTGCAGGTGATCGTGCAGTTGCCCGGATAGCCGGCCCGGCCGTCGGGATCGGTGATCCTGAGCGTGACGCTGTCCCCGGTCCTCGCGATGATCGTCCAATTGCGCTTGCCGATATTGTCGCTTCCGCCATGCAGATGCGTGACGCCCTTCTCGTTGAGCTCGAGCTGATAGACCTTGCCGTCGAGGGTGAAGCGTCCTTCGCCGATCCGGTTGGCATTGCGGCCGGGGGTGGCGCCGAAATAGGAGGAATAGGCGGGATAGCTGTCGAAATCCTCGAATCCGAGCACGAGCGGCGGCGCATGGCCTTCGAGCCTGAGATCCTGGATGACGGCCCCCCAGCTCAGAACCTTCGCCGTCAGCCCGCCACCGCTGAGGGTCACGCGGTGGACCGGTTCGCCGGAAGGCAGGTGGCCGAAGACTTCCGTGTCGGTGCTCATTTTCTGTCCCTCGCTCCTTATCCCGATGCCGGCGCCAAACTGCGTCATTTCCAGCCATGCGGCAACGGGAAAGTTCAGCGGGGCAATTGCTTGGTCGCCGCCTGCAGACCGGCGTGCGTCACCGTGATCTTTTCCGTCTTCAGTTCGAGGAAGAAGGGAATGAACATTAAGGCTCGGCACCGATCTTCGCGAGTTCGTAGGGCGTCGTCTGGTAGATCTCGTTGATCCAGTTGCCGAAGAAGAGATGCGCATGGCTGCGCCAACGGTTCTGCGGCGGCAGCGCCGCGTCGTTGTGCGGGAAATAGTCGTGCGGCAGCTTGATCGGCACGCCGGCATCGACGTCGCGGAAATATTCCTCCGACAGCGAGGTGGAATCATATTCGACGTGATTGAACATGTAGAGCCGGTTGCCCTTCCGTTCGTGCACGAGGCAGACGCCCATCTCCTTCGATTCCATCAGGATCTCGAGCCCCGGCACCCGCTCGATATCGGCGCGGCGCACCTCCGTCCAGCGCGAGACGGGCACGGCGAAATCATCGGAAAAGCCGTTCAGATAGACCGACGAAGGCTTCAGGTTCTGGTGCCGGTAGACGCCGAAGGCCTTTTCTTTCAGCGAATATTTCGGGACGCCGTGGAAATGGTAGATCGCCGCCATGGCGCCCCAGCAGACATTCATGGTCGAATGCACATTGGTCGCCGTCCAGTCGAAGATGCGCTTAAGCTCGTCCCAATAGGTGACCTCCTCGTAGTCGAGGGTCTCGACCGGCGCGCCGGTGATGATGAAACCGTCGAACTTGCGGCCCTTCACCTCCTCCCAGGTCTCATAAAAGGCGAGCAGATGATCCTCCGGCGTGTTCTTCGGCCGATAGCCGTTGACCCGCACCAGCGACAGTTCGACCTGCAGGGGCGTGGCGCCGATCAGCCGCGCCATCTGGAGCTCGGTCTTGATCTTGTTCGGCATGAGATTGAGAAGCCCGATCTGGAGCGGGCGGATGTCCTGCCGGATCGCCGCGGTCTCTGTCATCACCCGCACACCCTCGTTGACCAGGGTCTCGAAGGCGGGCAGCGCGTCGGGAATCTTGATGGGCATGGGCTCCACTCGATCAATACAAAAAAACCGGCGGCGAGATCATCGCGACCGGTCCTCGGAAATCGTTCTCCTCGGCCCTTTAGCGACTTCTTTAACGTGGCTGCAAGCCGGCCGGCCAAATCACCACGGATCGTTTGATAGCGCGAGGACTGCCGTATGGTCAACGAAAAACGATTCCGGATGGCCAAAGAAGGACGCGCGGAAGGACGCGCGCATTAATGAGCCGGCTACCGAATTGCGCCAAGCGATCCTGCGTTCCATGGTCGAGCGATCCTCAGGTCGTGGTCGGCGACATAGTGCATCGGCTCGTCGTTCTCCTCAGCCTCTGAACGCCGTGACCTCGATCTCGATCAGCATTTCCGGGCGGATCAGGTCGCAGACGATCATCGTCGCGGCCGGACGGATGTCGCCGAACAGCTCGCCGAAGATCGGAAAGACGCGGTCGGCGAAGCTGGCGTCCGTGACGTAGCAATGGCTGCGCACGACATCCGAGAGCGAGAAGCCGCCCTCCTTGAGCGCGCCCTCGATCGTCTTCAGACAGTTGCGCGCCTGTTCCTCCACCGTCTCCGGCATGATCATGGTGGCATAATCGTAGCCGGTCGTGCCGGAGAGGAAGCACCAGTCGCCCTTGACGACGGCACGCGAATAGCCTGCCGCCTTCTCGAAGGGCGAACCGGAGGAAATAAGCCTGGCCGCCACTGGGCGCTTATGCCCAGGGCCGGGAGGTAGCGGTTGCCGTCTCGAAATTGTCGATGGCGCTCGCCTTCTCCAGCGTCAGGCCGATATCGTCGAGGCCGTTCAGCAGGCAATGGCGCTTGAAGGCGTCGATCTCGAACTTGATCGAACCGCCATCCGGGCCGGTGATCTCCTGCGCCTCGAGATCGACGGTGAGCACCGCATTGGAGCCGCGGCTGGCGTCGTCCATCAGCTTGTCGAGGTCGGCCTGGCTGACGACGATCGGCAGGATGCCGTTCTTGAAACAGTTGTTGTAGAAGATATCGGCGAACGAGGTCGAGATGACGCAGCGGATGCCGAAGTCGAGGAGTGCCCAGGGCGCGTGTTCGCGCGAGGAGCCGCAACCGAAATTGTCGCCGGCGACGAGAATCCTGGCGTCCTGGTAGGCCGGCTTGTTGAGCACGAAGTCCGGGTTCAGCGTGCCGTCTTCGTTGTAGCGGGATTCGGCGAAAAGCCCCTTGCCGAGGCCGGTGCGCTTGATCGTCTTCAGGTAGTCCTTCGGAATGATCATGTCCGTGTCGACGTTGACGACGGGCAAGGGCGCGGCAACGCCGGTAAGCTTGACGAACTTTTCCATGTCTTGGCCTTCGATTTCAGCGGGAAGTGTTGGCAGAAGCGTTTAGATCAGTTTTGCGCTGAATTGAAGGAGAATCTGCGTTTGCCGGACTCGGGTAACCGAGCGCAATGGTCGTTGAAGGCAGATCACAGATCGATGATCGTGCCGCGGCCGTCGTTCCAGATCCGTATTTCCCGCTCTCGACCGGCGGAAGCCGCGCGGGTATGCGCTGGCCGCGGCCGCGGGCCGAGTCTTGCGGCGATCGCGCTGCCGATCGCGATCGCGGCGGCGATGCCGGCAAGCGCCAGCGCGAGGGAAGCGGTGAAGACGAGAGCGGCCAGCGAGAGGACGATGGCCGCGGTCATGAAAAGAACAGAGCGGATGCTGCGCATAGGACTACCTTTCTGTCACGCATGTGGGTGTGCGCCCGCGCGCTTGCAAGGGGCGCAGGAGAGCTGCAAGAGCGCCGGCTTGCGCGAAAGCGCAAAGGGGGGCACAACGACGCCTATGACGAGACCGACCGACCACCATCCCGTGCGGCTGCGCCGCTCCGTGCTCTCCGTTCCGGCGGACAACCCCCGTGCGCTCGCCAAGGTCAAGGTTCTGACCGCCGATGCCGTCATCTTCGATCTCGAGGATGCCGTGGCGCCCGAGCGCAAGAGAGAGGCGCGCGACGCGCTGGTACGGCATCTTTCCGAGGACCGGCCTGAGATCGAAACGGTCATCCGCATCAACCGGACGGAGGCGGGGTTCGACGAACTGGATCTTGCCGCCGCACTCGCCGTCAGTGCCGATGCGGTCCTCCTGCCCAAGGTCGAAGTCCCCGCCGACATTCAGGCCGCTCTCGACTGGCTCGCGGAAAACGACGCACCGGAAAGCGTGAGGCTCTGGGCGATGATCGAGACGCCGCGCGGCGTGATCAATGCGCCGGCGATCGCCGAGACCGGGCGCACGCGCGCCGGCCGGCTCGACTGCCTCGTCGTCGGCCTGAATGATATGAGAAAGGCGACCGGCGTCGCCGACCTCCCGAGCCGCCCCTATCTCCTGTCCTGGCTGATGCAGATCCTCCTTGCCGCCCGCGGCAGCGGTCTCGATGCCGTCGATGCGGTCTTCAACGACTTCCGCGATGCGCAAGGTTTCGAAACCGAGTGCCGGCAGGGACGCGACATGGGCTACGACGGCAAGATGCTGATCCACCCGGCCCAGATTGCTTTCGCCAACGACGCCTTCGGCATCGATGACGCAGCGCTCGCGGAGGCGCGCGCGATCATCGCCGCCTTTGCCCTTCCGGAAAATTCCGGCAAAGGCGTGATCAGTCTCAACGGCCGCATGGTCGAGCGGCTGCATCTGGACGAAGCGCAGAAACTCGCCGCCAAGGCGGATATCATCGAAACACGAAAGGCAAGATCGTGAAACTCTATCGCTTTCTCACCGGCCCCGACGACGCCTCCTTCTGCCATAAGGTGACGGCGGCGCTGAACCAGGGATGGGAGCTCCACGGCAATCCGACCTATGCCTTCAACGCCGACACCCAGCATATGCAGTGCGGCCAGGCGGTGGTGAAGGAAGTGTCGGGCAAGGATTACCATCCGGACGTCAAGCTCTCGGAAGAGTGAGCGCAACGTCGCGATCGTCTCCCTGTAGCGAGAGGTCAATCGAGAACGCGCGGCGGCCGACGACGACTTGTCGCCGTGTCATGCGAGTTGGGAAGCGGCCGACATCAGTTCTTCGGGATTCAACGCCCGGCATACGTTTCGGCCATCCTCTTCGACTTCGGTGAAACTCCAGCGTACCACGCCGTCGCGGTCGAGCAGGAAATGGCCGACAAGCTGCATATGACCGGGTATCCGCACCTGCTCATCGGCTTCCGTGACTTCATACCCGTCCTTGCTGCTGAGAAGATCGCCGCCGCTCGCCGGATTCATCGGTTCGGGCAACTCCCCCGGCCAATCGACCCGCATCGCCGAGACCGCGTCCATTCCGACCCTCTGCGGCCAGTTGGTCTCATTTTCCGTAAACTCGATGAGAGGCAAGCCGAAGACGCGGTGCGAAGCGCGCTCGGTGTCGGATGCGGCGAGCAGGCCGGGTATAGGCTGGTAGCGGAAATAGAGGCGTGCGCGTTCCACCGGGGTGTTGACCACCGCCAGCGAGGCGACGCCTTTCTCGCTAAGGGCCGGGTTGAGCCGGGCCATCGCCGCCACATGGCGTCGGCAGAACGGACAAAGCAGCCCTCGAAACAACCCGATCAACACGGGGCTTCGACCGCGAAAATCATCAAGCGCGATCCTCCCCTCGCGGGATATCGCGTCCAGCACGATGTTGGGGGCCTGGTCGCCCGGCTGTAGCGGATGGTCTGGATAGTGCTCAGACATGGTCGACCTCCTCGCCCGAAGGACCAGCCAAGAAGAGGCAGTATGGCTCAGAATCGAGGCGAAAATGGTCCGGTCGCCGACGGGCAAGCGTAAACAGCTGCGATCCCTGCCGCGGTGAAATGCGCGTCTTTTCAGACGCGCAAAGGTCGCTGTAACTCTTTGAATCGGCGCATTGAGCTTTCCGAAAATCGGGTACGATTTTCGGGCCGATGCGCTAGCCGCCCAGATGTTCGACGCTCGCCTCGATCCGCTCCATGTCGTCGTCGGACAGGCCGAAATGGTGGCCGATCTCGTGGATCAGCACATGGGTGATGATGTCGCCCAGCGTTTCGTCGTTTTCCGCCCAATAATCGAGGATCGGGCGACGGTAGAGAATGATCCGGTTCGGCAGTTCGCCGGTTTCGAGCGTGAAGCGTTCGCCGATGCCGCGGCCTTCGAAGAGGCCGAGCAGGTCGAAAGGCGTCTCCAGCGCCATGTCTTCGAAGACGTCGTCGCTCGGGAAATCGGCAACTTCGATGGTGAGATCCGTCGTCAGCTTGCGGAATTCCTCCGGCAGATGGATGTAGGCTTCAAACGCAAGCTGTTCGAATGTCGTAAGCGTCGGTGCGTGGCGTTCCCGCCAATCTTCGGTCTGGTCTATGCGGGCCATGGGCACTCCTTGTCGCCCTCATATAGCGGTTTCGCCTTTGTTTTTCGAGTGTTGAATTCCACCCGGACGAGGCAAGGAATAAATTCTTACATCATGACGGTTGACTCTTTTCGCAAGCTCTGGAATCCATAAGAACATAACGTGAACATATGATCGGAGTTGACCGTCATGGCCGAGAACGCCGTGCAACGGCAAACCATTCTTTCCCTTCGTGAAAGCATAGCACGGATTGAGAACGGCTGCTCGTCCGCTGTCGTGCCGGCGATCCGGGATGCCGATCGCGGCGGCTTTCGCCGCGGCAGGGAGAGCGCGCCGGACCGCCAGGTCATGCCCCTTGGAATTGCCTCGCTCGACGATGTGCTCAAAGGCGGGTTGCCGCTCGAGGGCCTGGTGGAAATCCGCAATGCCGAAACCCGCGATGCAGGCGCGGCGGCCGGCTTCGTCATGGCGCTTGCCGTTCTCTACCAGCAGCGGAGAAGGGAAAAGGGGCATCTCGCCCCGGTCCTGTGGATCAGCCAGACGCTTGCTGCGCGCGAGGCCGGCAATCCTTATGCCCCCGGACTGAGGAGCTACGGGCTTGATGCGGAACGGCTCCTCTTCGTGTCCGCGGGCAAGGTCAAGGATGCGCTCTGGATCGCCGAGGCGGCGCTTTCGGTGCCGGTCTTCGCCACGATCGTGCTGGAAATCCGCGGCAATCCCGCCTCTCTCGCCTTGAGCGAGAGCCGGCGCCTGCACGTCAAGGCGCGGGCCGGCCAGGTTCCGCTTCTTCTCTTCCGGCAGGCGGGGCATGAGGAGGCGAGCAGCGCCTTTTTCCGCTTCCAGATCAAGCCGGCGCCGGCCGGCGAACGTCCCCTCCCCGATGGCTCGATGCTTTGCGGCAGCGTCGGCCATCCAAGCTTTCACCTCCTTGTCGAAAAAAACAGGGCGTCTGCCCCTCACGACATCTTTCTCGAATGGAACGCCCATGACCGCCGCTTCTCTCCCCTCAATGAGCGCCGAAGCGCCGCTCTTCAGGCAAACGACCCGCCAGAGAATCCTGGCGATCCACTTTCCGCATCTGCCGGCCGATCGCGTCGCGCGGAGCCGCTGGGGCGCCTCCTGGCTTTCGCGCGGGCGTCCTGATCACCCGCCCGTCGTTTTCGCCGCGAAGATCGACAATGCCATGCGCCTCGTCGCGCTCGATACGCTTGCGGAGCGGATCGGCCTGAAGCGCGGCCAGGGGGCGGCGGAGGCGCGCGCCATGTGCCCGGCGCTCGACGTGATCGCCGCCGACCCGGCGGCCGACCAGGCCTTTCTGGAAGGGCTTGCCGACTGGTGCGACCGCTATACGCCGCTTGTCGCGCTCGACGGCAAGGATGGCCTGTTCCTCGACATCACCGGCTGCGCGCATCTCTTCGGCGGCGAAAAGGCGCTGGTCAGCGATGTGCTCTCCCGGCTTTTTGCGCTCGGGGTTGAGGCGCGCGCGACCATTTCTTCTTCCGCCGGCCTCTCCTGGGCGGCGTCCCGCCATGGCCATGACGCGGTCATCGGCCCCGAGGAGGCCGATCGGATCCTGGCGCCCCTGCCGGTCGCGGCGCTCCGCCTGCCGGCGGAAACCGCCGCCGCACTCGAACGCGTCGGGCTGAGAGAGATCAGCGATCTTCTCAAGGCGCCGCGCGCGCCGCTTGCCCGCCGCTTCGGTGCCCAACTTCTCCTCAGGCTCGATCAGGCAAGGGGCCGGGTGGACGAGCCGCTCTCACCGCGCCTGCCGGTGCCGAGCTTTTCCGCCGAGCGCCGCTTTGCCGAGCCGCTGCAGGACGAGGCGTATATTCTCGAACTGACCCGGCATCTCGCCAAGGACGTCCGCGCCTCTCTCGAGCGGCAGGGCGAAGGCGGGCGGCTGTTCGAGCTCCTGCTGTTCCGTGTCGATGGTCGGGTATTCCGCGTTCAGGCCCACGCCGCCGTTGCCTTGAATGACGCCGGGCGGATCGCAGCACTCTTTCGCGAGCGGCTGCAGGCGATCCATGACGATCTCGATGCCGGATACGGCTTCGAAATCCTCCGGCTTGCCGTGCTCAGGAGCGAGAGGCTCGATCCCGCCCAGCAGGATTTTTCCGGCGTCCCCGATGAAAGCCAGCCGCTTGCCGCCTTCGTCGACAAGGTTTCCGCCCGCTTCGGGCCCGATTGCCTGATGCAGGCGCGCTTTGCCGAAAGCCATCTGCCGGAGCGGGCGGGCGGATTTGCCCCCTTGCGGGACGTCGCAGCACTCCTGGATGCCCCAGGCCTGAAAGGCGGGGTTTTTCCTGAAAACCGTCCTTTACGGATTTTCGCCCATCCCGAACCGGTGGAGGCGACGGCCGAAGTGCCGGAGGGGCCTCCGCGCAGCTTCAACTGGCGCAAGACCCGCTACCGCGTCGCCCGCGCCGAGGGGCCGGAACGCATCGCCGCCGAATGGTGGATCGATGGCGAGGACCACCCGACCCGCGACTATTTCCGGGTCGAGGATCAGGAGGGCCGGCGGTTCTGGCTGTTCCGCGAAGGCCTTTATGAACGGGAGGTCTCCTCGGCCCGCTGGTTCATGCATGGAGTTTTCGCATGAGCGAGAAACCCAGCTTCTACGAGCTCCCCATCTTCTATGAGCTAGGCGCACGCACGAACTTCTCCTTTCTCGAAGGGGCGGCGCCGGCAGAGGAGATGGTCGTCTTCGCCAAGAAGATCGGACTTTCCGGCCTCGGCATCGCCGACCGCAACAGCGTCGCCGGCGTTGTCAGGGCCCATGCCAAGGCGAAGCTGGAACGCTATCCTTTCCAGCCGGGCGCCCGTCTCGCCTTTGCCGACGACACGCCGGACATCCTTGCCTATCCCCAGAACCGGCGCGGCTGGGGGCATCTCTGCCGCCTGCTCAGCGCCGGGAACCTGCGTTCGAAGAAAGGCGACTGCACGCTTTATTTCGCCGATCTCCTCGAATGGCAGGAAGAGCTTCTCCTGATCGTCCTGCCGAAGGACGGCCGGCCGGAACCCGAAACTCTGGACGCGCTTCTGCAGACATTGCAGGAGCCTCTCGGCAACCGGCTCCATCTCGGCCTGACGCCGCGCTATGACGGCTTCGACCGGCACGATTTCGCCGCTCTGGCCGCCGTCGCCCGCAAGACCGGCGTCCCGCTTCTCGCCACCAACGACGCGCTCTACCACGACCCGCATTACCGCCCGCTCGCCGATGTGGTGACCGCGATCCGCGAGCATGTGACGGTCATGAGCGCCGGGTTCCTCCTCCAGAAGAATGCCGAAAGGCATCTGAAGGGGCCGAAGGAAATGGCGCGGCTTTTCAGCGATTATCCCGAGGCGATCGCCAATGCGCGCCGGTTTTTCGAGCGGCTCTCCTTCAGCCTCGACGAGCTCAGCCATCAATATCCGGATGAAAACGAGAAAGGCGAGAGCCCGGCGACAAGCCTGCGCAGGCTCGTCGCGGAAGGGGCGATCGAGCGCTATCCGGGCGGTGTGCCGGACAAGGTCAAGCGCCAGATCGACTACGAGCTCGAACTCATCCACGAGAAGAAGTACGAGCCCTATTTCCTGACCGTCCACAAGCTGGTGAAATTCGCCCGCAGCGTGGACATCCTCTGCCAGGGGCGGGGATCGGCGGCCAATTCCTCGGTCTGCTTCTGCCTCGGCATTACCGATGTCGATCCGCAGAAATTCACGCTGCTGTTCGACCGCTTCCTGTCGAAGGACCGCGACGAGCCGCCCGATATCGATGTCGATTTCGAGCACGAGCGGCGCGAGGAGGTCATCCAATATATCTACCGGACCTATGGCAGGGAGCATGCGGGCCTCACCGCCGCGGTGATCAGCTATCGCTCGCGCTCCGCCGGGCGCGAGGTCGCCAAGGCCTTCGGCCTTTCGGAAGATGTGCAATCGGCGCTCGTAAGCTCCATCTGGGGCTGGGGAACCTCGCCCTTCACCGAGGAGCAGGCCAGAGGCGCCGGTCTCGACATCGCCGATCCGCTGACGCGGCGCGTCCTTGCCTATGCGAGCCTGCTCATGAACTTCCCGCGCCATCTCTCCCAGCATGTCGGCGGCTTCGTCATCACCCGCGACCGGCTCGATGAGGTCGTGCCGATCATGAACACGGCCATGCCCGATCGCTACATGATCGAATGGGATAAGGACGATCTCGACCAGTTGAAGATCCTCAAGGTCGACGTGCTGGCGCTTGGCATGCTGACCTGCCTCGCCAAGGCCTTCAAGCTTCTGGAGACGCATTACGGCGAGCCGAAGATACTGGCCGAACTCTACCAGGACCAGCGGGAGGCCGTTTACGACATGATCTGCCGCGCCGATACGGTCGGGGTCTTCCAGATCGAAAGCCGGGCGCAGATGAGCATGCTGCCGCGCCTACGCCCACGCGAAATGTACGATCTGGTGATCGAAGTCGCGATCGTCCGCCCCGGGCCGATCCAGGGCAACATGGTGCATCCCTATCTGAAACGGCGCGAGGCGCAGCGCCGGGGCGAGCCGGTCGATTATCCAAGCGCGGAATTGAGGGCGGTGCTTGAAAGGACGCTGGGCGTGCCGCTGTTCCAGGAACAGGCGATGCAGATCGCAATCACCGCCGCCGGCTTTTCCCCGAGCGAGGCCGATCAGCTCCGCCGCGCCATGGCGACCTTCAAGCGGACGGGCACGATTCATACCTTCGAGCGCAAGATGATCGACGGCATGGTCGCAAACGGTTACGAGCCGGAATTCGCCGAGCGCTGCTTCAACCAGATCAAGGGTTTCGGCGAATACGGCTTTCCCGAAAGCCATGCCGCCTCCTTCGCCTCGCTCGTCTATGCCTCGTCCTGGTTCAAGGCTTACTATCCGGATATCTTCTGCGCGGCGCTTTTGAATTCGCAGCCGATGGGTTTCTACGCCCCCGCCCAGCTCGTGCGCGACGCGCGCGAGCACGGGGTCAAGATGCTGCCGGTCGACATCAACCATTCGGATTGGGACGCCCTGCTCGAAGGCGCGGACCTGTTCAACAGGGATGCGATCGATCCGCGCCACGAGGCCATGCGGGATGTCATCCGGTCGCGAAAAGCCGTCCGGCTGGGCTTCCGGCTGGTCAAGGGGCTGCGCCGGACGGATATGGAAACGCTGGTTGAGCACCGCGGCGATGATGGATACCGCTCCGTTCACGAGCTCTGGATCCGCTCCGGATTGACCCGTCCCGTGCTGGAGCGTCTCGCGGATGCCGATGCCTTCCGCTCGATCGGCCTCGACCGGCGCGCGGCACTTTGGGCGGTGAAGGCGCTCGACGAAGCGTCTGCGGTCGAGCGGCTGCCGCTGTTCGACGGCGCAGGCGCCGAGGACCTGCAGGCCGAACCCGCAGTCACGCTGCCGGTAATGCCCGAGGGCGAGCATGTCATCCACGACTATCGCACCCTGACGCTCTCGCTCAAGGCCCATCCGGTCTCCTTCATGCGGCAGGATTTTGCGCGCATGGGCATCACTTGCAATCGCGACCTCATGAAGACGCCGGCTGGAAGACGGGTGACGGTGGCAGGGGTCGTGCTCGTCCGCCAGCGCCCGGGTTCGGCAAATGGCGTCATCTTCATGACGATCGAGGACGAGACCGGCGTTTCCAACATCATCGTCTGGGATAGGACGTTCCGGAAATACCGGGCGGAGGTCATGGGATCGCGGCTCGTGAAGATCCGCGGCCGCCTGCAGAGCGAAAGCGATGTCATCCATGTGGTCGCCGAATATATCGAAGACATGACGCCGATGCTCGGCCTCTTGCGCAAGGAGGCAAGACGCTTCGGCGCCAGCGACCGTGCGGACGCGGCCTTGCGGCCGACGGCCGATGCCCGCGACAAGCGGCGGCTCCGGCAGCAGCAGCTGGGCCAATCCGCCTATGATCCGCCGGTGGACGCGGCGGGCGAGGCGGCCGAGGTGATGCCGAAAGGGCGCAATTTCCATTGAACCGCAACCGATCCGCCCATCACCCGCAGAACGGGCTCTACCGACGCAGGCTGCGTAAAAATGTCGCAGCATCCCGAACGAAGCGAAAGGATTCATGCCCGGGAACAGGAACCTTAGAATCCGCTAATGGAATGAAAATACGAAGCTTTTTATCACGTTTAGAACGACTCTAACAAATCGGCCCGCTACGCGCCCAAGAGTTTTTTCTTGACGCTAAACGTCCTCTTTTGCTTTATGAGGCAATTCAGGACGTTGCGTTTGACAGGCAAGGCGACATGCTGGTTTGCAGCTGCAATTACATCACGGAAAAAGAGATCGAGGACACGATCGTCAGCCTCCTCGACGAGGACTGCTGGCAATTGATCGTGCCGGCGAAAGTCTATCATGCGATGGAAAAGCGCGGCCGCTGCTGCGGCTGTTTCCCCAACGTCGTCGACATCATCATCCGCACCACGGAAGCCTATCACGCCCGCCGCGACTCGACGGAAGCCCAGATATTTGATTTCATGACCCGGCTCAGACAATTCCATGAAGAGAGTCGGAGGGCGGATCTTGAAAGGCGACGCAAAGGTCATCGAGCAGCTTAACGAAGCGCTCTTTCTCGAACTTGGTGCCGTAAACCAGTACTGGCTGCATTACCGCCTTCTCGAAGACTGGGGCTACACGCTCCTGTCGAAGAAGGAGCGCGAAGAATCCATCGAGGAGATGCACCACGCCGACAAGCTGATCGCGCGCATCATCTTCCTCGAGGGCCATCCGAATCTGCAGACGGTCGCGCCGTTGCGCATCGGGCAGAACGTCAAGGAAGTGCTGGAGGCCGACCTCGCCGGCGAATACGACGCCCGCAATGCCTATAAGAACTCCCGCGACATCTGTCACGCGGCTGGCGACTATATTTCGATGCGGCTGTTCGAGGAGCTGCTCTCCGACGAGGAGGGCCATATCGACTTCCTCGAATCGCAGCTGCAGCTGCTCGACTCGATCGGCGAAGAGAAATACGGCCAGCTCAACGCGGCCCCGGCCAATGAGGCCGAATAGGCGGCGCAGCTTTTGCAACCCGCTGAGATCAAATAGGCCCCTTGCACGCCCGCTCCGGCCCTATCGCACCAGATGCGCGAAAGCGGCGACGACCTCCTCATAGGCCTTGCGCTTGAAGGGCACGATCAGGCCGGGCAGCTCGTGCATAGGCTTCCATTCCCAGGCATCGAATTCCGGATCATGGCCGCCCGGCGGCGGGTTGATGGCGATCTCGCTCTCGTCGCCCTCGAAGCGGAAGGCGTACCAGCGCTGCGCCTGGCCGCGATATTTGCCCTTGAGACCGATGCCGACGAGATGCGGCGGCAGGTCGTAATGGATCCAGTCAGGCGCCTCCGCGAGCAGCGAAACCGAGCGGATCCCGGTCTCCTCATAGAGCTCGCGATAGGCCGCCTCGAGCGGGTCTTCGCCTTCGTCTATGCCGCCCTGCGGCATCTGCCAAAGCTGCGGCGAGCCGTCATATTCCGAATTGCCGACGGCGAGCCGGTGTCCGGCCCAGACCAGTCCTTCGCGGTTGAGGACCATGGCGCCGACACAGGGCCGATAGGGCAGATCCTCCGCCTTCAACACCTTGCCTTTGTCCTTGCCCATGTCGAATTCCCTTGCTTTCCGCCTGCTGTGTAGATCAGTTTTGTTGCGGATCCTTGACGACGGCCGAAACCCCGACGAATTCGATGCCCCGACCGCCGGCCTCTTCCATCCATTCCGCGATCGCCGCCACGCTTTCCTCGAAGGCCGAGGCGACGCCGACCGCGGTACCGTTGCGACGGGCGACGCGTTCGAGTTCATCCAGCCTGCGCAGGATCGCGCCGCGGCTGAGCTCGCCGTCGACGACCATGTCGGCGAAGCCGTGCGGCACGTCGAAGGCGCCGGCCAGCGTGCCGGATAGCGACTGCGCGGAGGTGCCGTCGTCGAGAAAAAGCAGACCGCGCTTGCCGAGGTCACGCATCACCGGTTCGAGCGCATCCGCGTCGGAGAGGAACCGCCCGCCGAGATAGTTCATGATCCCGGTGTAATTGGTGATCCGGCCCATGCTCCGGTGCAGTTCGGCAAGATTCTTCCGCTGAGACTGGGAAACGAGCAGCGCCTGCGGTCCGGGATCGCTGCTCGGATAGTCGAACGGCTCCATCGGAATCTGCAGGAGGATTTCGTGGCCGTCGCGCCTTGCCTCCTGCATCCAGCGCTGCAGGCTGTTGCCGGCCGCGGCGAAGGCGAGCGTCACGTCCGGCGGCAGCGCCTGGATCGCACGCAGCGTTCCGGTCTGGCTGAGGCCGAGGCCGCCCACCACCAGGGCTATCCGGGTGCCGCGGGTCCCGGACCAGGGCCGCGCATATTGATCCATGGGCCGCAAGCCCTCCGGACCGACGATCGGCAACCGGCCTTCCGGCGTGGCTTCGAGCAGATCCTCGTTCGGAAGCGCCGCCATGCGCGGATCCTGACCGCGCGTCGGCCCGGCGCTGATCAAAGCGGGGCCGTCACTCCCGCGCGGCCGCGGCGTGTATTTGGTGACGGTCGCGCCATCGCCCGTCACCATTTCCTCGACACGCGCTCCGGAAAGCGCGCCGCTCGCGCGCAACGTCCCATGCTTGGCATCGCCGCTTCGTTCCGACGGCCCCTCCGTGCCGGGGACCGCCACGGCCGTGGCGTCTTTCGTGGTGGCAGGCGTGCGGATCAGGCGGTCGGGTGCAAAAGCGCTCCAGCCGGAAAGCCCGAGGACGGCGAAGACGCAAGTAGCGAGAAGCGCATGGGCGACGATGCGGCGCGGATTTAACCGGCGCGCAGCGCGCTTCCGGCGGCCTTGGCCAAGGGGGGCATTGAGATCAGTTCCCAAACGGAGCCTCGGTCGCCTCGAATCCAATCGTTTGGAGCGCAATGCAAGCGGAGAACCGCTCGAGCCGGCCTCGTCCCGCTCCAGGATATTGCCGGTGAGGTGCGCCGCCCGGCGAAGAATCACCCGAAGTCGGCCGCTTCGCCGATCCTTAGCGCATCGGCCCGAAAATCGGAACCTATTTCGGAAAGCTCGATGCGAGCCGAAGCGACGTTTGCGGGTCTGAAAAGACGCGCGGCGCTGCAAAATAAAGGCGCCGGGTTGAACAGCCCGGCGCCCATCATCTCCTGCCCTGCGGGCAGATTTACTTCTGCAGTTCGGCCTGCTCGGGATTGGCGGGGAAGGCCGGATCGGTCTTGTTGCCGCGAAGCAGGTCGAGCGCATAGTTGAGCTGGATGTCGTCCTTGGTCTCCGGCGGCACATAGGCGATCGAGCCGGAGCCTTCCTCCGTTTCGTTCTGCCCCGGGATATGTCCGCGCAGACCGGACTCGCCCTGCGCCTCCACCTTGCCCAGGAGCTCCGGCGGCAGCGGCTGCTCGACCTTGATGTCGGGCGTGATGCCGGTGCCCTGGATCGATTTGCCGGACGGCGTGTAATAGAGCGCCGTCGTCAGGCGCAAGGCGCCGGCGTCGCCGAGCGGAATGATCGTCTGCACCGAACCCTTGCCGAAGGAGCGCGTACCGAGCACGGTCGCGCGCTTCAGATCCTGCAACGCGCCCGCGACGATTTCCGATGCCGATGCGGAGCCGCCATTGACGAGCACGATCACCGGCTTGCCGTCGACCAGATCGCCCGGCGTCGCATTGAAGCGGCGGGTCTCGTTCGGATTGCGGCCGCGGGTCGAAACGACCTCGCCACGGTCCAGGAACGCGTCCGACACATTGATCGCCTGGTCGAGCAGGCCGCCCGGATTGAGGCGCAGGTCGAGCACATAGCCCTTGAGCTTGCCCGCCGGGACCTCGGCCTTGATCTTGTCGATGCCCTTCTTCAGGTCCTCGAAGGTCTTTTCGGTAAAGGAGATCACGCGCAGGTAGCCGACATCGCCTTCGACGCGGAACTTCACCGCACGCACGGCGATCACGTCACGAACGATCGTCACTTCGATCGGCTTCTCGGCACCCTGGCGCAGGATGGTGAGCTTGATGGGCGTGCCGACGGCGCCGCGCATCTTGTCGACCGCTTCCTCGAGCTTCAGCCCGCGGACATCCTGCCCGTCGATCTTCGAGATCAGGTCGCCGGCAAGCACGCCCGCGCGGGCGGCCGGGGTGTCGTCGATGGGGCTCGTCACCTTGACGAGATCTTCCTCCATCGTCACCTCGATGCCGAGGCCGCCGAATTCGCCCCGCGTCTGCGTGCGCATATCCTCGGCGTCGGTCGAGTTCATGTAGCTCGAATGCGGATCCAGCGACTGGAGCATGCCGTTGATCGCATTTTCGATCAGCTTGTCGTCCTGCGGCGGCGTCACATACTGCGCGCGCACGCGCTCGAACACGTCGCCGAAAATCGCCAGCTCCCGGTATGTCGACGAGTTGGCCGCCACGGCCGGAATCGCCGCCGAATAGACGACGCCCATTGCCGTCGCCCCCATCAGCGCCCCGACCAGAACAAGTGAAGCTCTACGTATCATTTCGCGCCCTTCCAACCTCTGCTGCGGTCCACCACGGTCGGGAATCAACCGGTTTCCCGTCTTTTCGAAACTCAATGTAAAGTGTCGGCCGGTCCGTTTCCAGCGTCAAGGCCGCCGCACTCGCCACTCTTTTTGCCCCCATTGTCGCGACCGGCTCGCCGGCCACCACGAATTGCCCCGGGCTGACACCGACGCTCTCCATTCCGGAAAGCACGATGTGATAACCGTCACCCGCATTGAGGATGATCATCTGCCCATAGCTGCGGAACTTGCCGGCATAGACAACCCACCCATCCGCCGGTGTGGTCACCAGCGCGCCCGCATTGGTCTCCAGCATGATCCCCTGCAAGGAATGCCCCGTGCCGTCGGCATCGCCAAACTGTCGCAGCAGCGAACCCGCGACGGGATAGCTGAGCTTCTGCCGTAATTCGGAAAAAACATATGCGGGCGCAATGCGGTTTTTGTCGGGCACGGCGCTCCTGGCGAGTTCCCGTGCCGTCTCGCGTTCGGCCTCGCTCATGCGCCGGCGCTCCTCGGCCTCGGCGCGCGCGGCCTCCGCGGCATCGCGCACCGAGGAAATCTCGGTTTCGAGCGACGAGATCAGGCCCTCGAGATTGGTCGCCTGCTGGGCGAGTTCGCTGGCCTTGCGCTGCTCGGCGGTCAGGTCCGCCGCATTCTGCCGGCGCAGCTTCTCCTTCTCGGCGACGAGCATCGCCATGCGCCGCTCCTCCTCGAGATTGGCGGCCATCGCCGCCGTCAGCTCGTCGCGCTGACGGCCGATTCCGCGCCGGATTTCGGCGAGCGCCGCGAGATCGGCGACGAGGCTCTCGGTTTCCTTGCGGATGCCCGGAACGACGGCGCCAAGCAGGATGGCGCTGCGCACGGAGGCGAGCGCGTCCTCCGGCGTCACCAGGATCGCCGGCGGCGGATTTCGCCCCATGCGCTGAAGCGCCGCCAATACCTCGGCGAGCAGGCCGCGCCGGGCCCTGAGCGAGTGCTTGACCGCGTCTTCCTTGACGCGCAAGTCGCCGAGCTTCGTCTCGCCACCGGCAATCTGCCGCTCCAGGTCCTGGCGCTTCTTCGCCGACTCGACGATTGCCGAGCGCAACGCCGCATTGCTCTTGTCGATCTCGGCGATCGTCCGCTCGAGCGCCTCGGCGCGCTCCTTAGACAGCGTGATCGTCCTGGAAAGCGCCTCGAGTTCGCTGCGCGTGCTGTCGCGCCTCAGCGCAAGACCGGCCGCCGGATCCGCGGCCCCTTGGTCCTTGGTCACCGCGCCGGCGGGCGAGTCTTCGGCGAGCACCGGGGCAGCCGTCGCCAGCAGCAGCGCCGCAAGCGCGGCACCGCCGCCCAACCGCCGCACGCCAAGTGCGCTCCGGCCCCGATTCGCGGCTGCTTTCCCTCGGCGTCTCATCCAGTCCCATGCATCAAAAAAGGTAGCAGACCCTAATCCGATTTGGCCGGGCCACCAACACATAATCGCGTTATCGCTCCGGGAGGGTGCTCGCGAATTCGCCCGCAACAGGAACAAACCCCTCCCCACCCCCTCCCCACAAGGGAGGGGCTTACGATGCCGCGCCCCTCCCCGCCAATTCCCTACCTCGCAACGGACGCTAAGGCGTTGAAATCGCGGGAGATCGCCGCGAGCACCGAGCCCCTCCCCCATGTGGGGAGGGGATGGGGAGGGTTTGATCTAAGCCCGGTGGTAGGGATGGCCGGAGAGGATCGTCACGGCGCGATAGAGCTGTTCGGCGATCAGGATGCGCACGAGCTGATGCGGCCAGGTCATCTTGCCGAGGCTGAGCACCGCGTCGGCGCGCGCGTGGAGCGCCGGATCGAGCCCGTCGGCGCCGCCGATGGCGATCATCAGATCGCGTTTGCCGCCATCGCGGAAGGTGGCGAGCAAACTCGCAAAGGCCTCCGAGTCGATCGCCTTGCCGCGCTCGTCGAGCAGCACCAGCAGGCTGCCGTCGGCGAGCGCCTTTTCGAGCTGGGCCGCCTCCTCGCGCTTGCGCGTCTCGGCATTGGCCGCCCGGCTCTCGTTGACTTCGACGAGGCGCGAAAGCTCGAGGCCGACGGCCGGCCCCGTCTTGGCGAAGCGGTCGAGATAACGGGCCGCAAGTTCCTTTTCCGGCCCCGCCTTCAGGCGGCCGACTGCAAAAAGTCCGATACGCATGCCCGTTTGGTCCCCCGGGACGGCCGGTCGTTCGGCCGGCAAATACCGTTCCTGCTGTCATCGCCCTTGAGCCATGACAGCCGCAATTCAAAATTCGGCACCGGTCGGCGCTCCGTCCCAAGGCTAACGGGTCAGGTACGGGCGGCGTGTCTCAGTGCAGGGTGCTCTCCTCGACGTCCGGGGCGGCCCACATCTTTTCGATGTTGTAGAACTCCCGGATCTCGGGCCGGAAGATGTGGACAATCACATCGCCGGTGTCGATCAGCACCCAATCACCACCTTCGAGACCTTCGACACGGGGGGTGCCAAGTCCCTCGTCCTTCAGGTCTGTCGTCAGATGGTCGGCAATCGCCATCACATGCCTGTTCGATCGCCCGGAGACAACGACCATGAAGTCTCCCAGCGCCGACTTTCCGGCAATGTTGATGGTAACAATATCTTCTGCCTTCGAGTCCTCTAGGCTTTCGAGGACCAGCTTGAGCGCACGGACAGCGGCTTCGTCGCTCGGTTCCGTGCTGCGCGGGATTGCGGAGATCGCATATCCCTTGGCGTGTGCTGTTGTCAGGGTTTTTCCTTTCCGAATGAACAGAACAAGCACTTCCGGTTCGTGATTCTCTTCGAACCGTAACTAAATGTAGGCATCAAACCCTTGCGGTTTCAAGAGATGGCTAGAGACATGGGCGACGAAAACGCCGGAATTCAGCGCGGCGCTGCAGAGCGCAGCGCCGTCGAGCTCAGCGGCGAGCGCCGCCCGTGAATGAAGGTCCAGGCCGGCGCAGGCCGAAAAGCGAGCGTCGAGGCGTCATCCTCGTCGATGCGCGCATGGCTGAACGTCCGCGCCATCGGCGACGAAAGATAGGCGAGCGTCGACCCCGGCCGGTCCACGACCGCGATCGGAAAGGTGGCGACGATCTGCCGCCAGTCCTGCCAGCGATGGAAGCTTTTGAGATTGTCCGCCCCCATGATCCAGACGAAGCGCACGCCGGGATTGCGGGCGCGGACGAATTCCAGGGTGCGGGCCGTATAGCTCTGGCCGAGCGTCTTTTCGAAGGCGGTCACCTTGATGCGCGGATTTTCGGCGAGCCTCTCGCTGGCGGCGATGCGCTCGCCAAGCGGCGCCAGATTGTGGTTGTCCTTCAACGGATTGCCCGGCGTCACCATCCACCAGAGCTGGTCGAGGGCAAGCCGGCGCAGCGCCGTCTCGGCAACGAGGGCATGGCCCTGATGCGGCGGATTGAAAGAGCCGCCGAACAGCCCGACGGCCATGCCGCGCTCGACATGCGGCATGCGCAGATGGGCCGGCTTGACTTCGGCTGCCGTCGTCAGGGCCGCACCTGTCCTGTGCCGCGGACGCGATATTTGAACGAGGTCAGCTGCTCGACGCCGACGGGGCCGCGGGCGTGCATCTTGCCGGTGGCGATGCCGATCTCGCCGCCCATGCCGAACTCGCCGCCATCGGCGAACTGCGTCGAGGCATTGTGCAAGAGGATCGCCGAATCGATCTCCGAGAAGAAGCGCTCGACGACGGCCGGATCCTCGGCGATCACCGCTTCCGTGTGGGCGGAAGACCAGCGGTTGATGTGCTCGATGGCGCCGGAAATGCCGTCGACGAGCTTTGCCGAGATGATCGCGTCGAGATATTCGGTCGCCCAGTCCTCCTCGCTCGCGGACTTCAGCCCGGCAAGCATGCCGGAGAGCTCTTCCGACACGCGCACCTCGCAGCCGGCCTCGAGCAGCGCCTCAAGCAGCGGCCTTGCCAGCCGGTCGGCGGCATTCCGGTCGATCAGCAGCGTTTCGGCGGCGCCGCAAATGCCGGTGCGGCGCATCTTGGCATTGACGACGATCTTCGTCGCCATGTCGAGATCGGCCGACGCGTCGACATAGATATGGCAGAGGCCCTCGAGATGGGCAAAGACCGGCACCCGCGCCTCGCTCTGCACGCGGGCGACGAGGCTCTTTCCGCCGCGCGGCACGATCACGTCGATCGCGCCCTCGAGGCCGGTGAGCATGGCGCCGACGGCGGCGCGGTCGGCAACCGGCACCATCTGGATCGCATCTTCCGGCAGTCCCGCCGCCTTCAAGCCTTCGACGAGGCAGGCATGGATCGACCGCGAGGAATGGAAGCTGTCGGAGCCGCCGCGGAGAATCACGGCATTGCCGGCCTTGAGGCAGAGCGCGCCGGCATCCGCCGTCACATTCGGGCGGCTTTCGTAGATGACGCCGATGACCCCGAGCGGCGTGCGCACGCGCTCGATATGCAGCCCGTTCGGGCGGTCCCATTCGGCGATCACCGCGCCGACCGGATCCTTGAACTCGGCGATCGCGCGAATGGCGTCGGCCATGTCGCGGATGCGGCCCGCGTTCAGCGTCAGCCGGTCGATGAAGGCCTTGGCCACACCGGTCTTTTCGGCATTGTCGAGGTCGATCGCATTGGCGGCGAGGATTTCGCCGCTCCGGGCAAGCAGCGCATCCGCCATGGCGATCAGCGCCGCGTGCTTGCGCTCGGCGCTCGCGACCGCGAGCGGACGGGCGGCCGCCTTCGCGCGCCGGCCGATCTCCAGCATGATCGCGTTGACGTCCTCGCCATTCTTCGCCGTCTCAAGCATGAAGCTTGCCCTTTCTCTCGTCCTCATCCTGCCCGGGCGCTTCACCCTCGGGGCGCTTGCCAGGAGGCGCCGTCATCACCAGGTCGTCGCGATGCACCATGGCGGCGCGGCCGGCATAGCCGAGAATCGCGGCGATCTCGGCCGATTTCTTGCCGGCGATCTGGCGCGCCTCATGGACGTCGTAGCCGGCAAGGCCGCGGGCGATCTCGCGGCCCGTCGCTCCGAGGATGGCGATCGTATCGCCGCGGCTGAAGCTGCCCGTCACCTGCCGGACGCCAGCCGGAAGCAGGCTCTTGCCGGAGCGCAGCGCGTTTTCGGCCCCGGCATCGACCGTCACCGAGCCGGCGGGCAGAAGCTGGCCGGCAATCCAGGTCTTGCGGGCGGTGACCGGCGAGCCGGACGGCGCGAACCAGGAGGAGCGCGCCCCCGCCTCGATGGCCTTCAAAGGGTGCTCCGGCTTGCCGGAGGCGATGATCATGGCGCAGCCGGCGGTGGTGGCGATCTTGCCGGCATCGATCTTGGTGCGCATGCCGCCGCGCGAAAGCTCCGACGCCGCGCCGCCGGCCATCGCCTCGATCTCCGGAGTGATCTCGGCGATCGTCTCCAAAAAGCGGGCCTCCGGATCGAGATGCGGCGGCGCCGTATAGAGCCCGTCGATATCGGAGAGCAGCACGAGCAGGTCGGCGCCGACCATGGTCGCGACCCGCGCCGCCAGCCGGTCGTTGTCGCCATAGCGGATTTCGGTGGTGGCGACCGTGTCGTTCTCGTTGATGATCGGCACGGAGCCGAGCTTCAGCAGCTGGTTGATCGTCGCGCGCGCATTGAGATAGCGGCGGCGCTCCTCCGTATCGCCGAGCGTCAGCAGGATCTGGCCGGCAATGATCTGATCGGCCGAGAGGCTCTCCGACCAGGCCCGGGCAAGCGCGATCTGGCCGACGGCGGCGGCCGCCTGGCTATCCTCGAGCCTCAGGACGCCGGCGGGCAGGTTCAGCACCGTGCGGCCGAGCGCGATCGCACCGGAGGAGACGACCAGCACCTCGACGCCCTTCATCTTCAGCGCCGCGATATCGGCCGAGAGCGCATCGAGCCAGGCCTTCTTCAGCCCCGACTTGCGCTCGACGAGCAGCGCCGAGCCGATCTTGATGACGATGCGCCGGTATTTCTCGAGCGGTTTGCGCGTGGCGGCCATGTCAGGCTTGCTCCTCGCCGGCCTTGGCGGCGGAAATGACGTCGCGCAGCGCCCTGAGCGCCTCGGTCATGCCCCGGTTGGTGACGGCGGAGAGGAGCAGCGGCGGCGAGCCGCAGGCCTTCGCCAGCGCCTTCGCCTTCGCCTTCAGTTCCGCCTCGTCGAGCACGTCGATCTGCGACAGCGCGACGATCTGCGGCTTGTCCTCGAGCCCGCCGCCATAGGCTTCGAGCTCGTGCTTCACGGTCCGGTAGGCCTTGGCGACGTCCTCCTCCTGCGCGGAGACGAGATGGAGCAGCACGCGGGTGCGCTCGACATGGCCCAGGAATCGGTCGCCGATGCCGACGCCTTCATGGGCGCCCTCGATCAGCCCCGGAATGTCGGCGATGATGAATTCCTGGCCGTCGACGGTGGCGACGCCGAGATTGGGGTGGAGCGTGGTGAAGGGATAGTTGGCGATCTTCGGCCGGGCGCGGGTGCAGGCGGCCAGAAAGGTCGACTTGCCGGCATTCGGCAGGCCGACGAGGCCGGCATCGGCAATCAGCTTCAGCCGCAGCCAGATCGTCTTTTCCTCGCCCTCGAGGCCGGGATTGGCCCAGTTCGGCGCCTGGTTGGTGGAGGACTTGAAATGGGCATTGCCGAAGCCGCCATTGCCGCCGGCGGCGAGCCGGTAGCGCTGCCCCTCCTCGACGATGTCGACGATCAGCGTCTCGTTGTCCTCTTCGAAGATCTGCGTGCCGACCGGCACTTTCAGCGTCACGTCTGAGCCCTTCGCGCCGGTGCGGTTGCGGCCCATGCCGTGCGTGCCGGTCTTTGCCTTGAAGTGCTGCTGGTAGCGGAAATCGATCAGCGTGTTGAGGCCGTTGACTGCCTCCACCCAGACATCGCCGCCGCGGCCGCCGTCGCCGCCATCCGGGCCGCCGAACTCGATGAACTTTTCGCGGCGGAAGGAGACGGCGCCGGCGCCGCCATCCCCGGACCGGATATAGACTTTTGTTTCATCGAGGAATTTCATCGCTTCGCCAATCTAGAGATGCCGCGTTTGCCGCCTTCGATATAGGCGCTTCCGGCCAAGGTCAAAGACTATCATGCAAAAAGAACCCCGCCAGCGGACACACGGGGGTTCTTATTGTCGTTCAGTGCGGCCGGGTGAGGTCTCCGGCGGTCAGCCGCGTTTCGATATGCGCGACCATGGCATTGCGGGCGCGCGCGAACACCTGGCTGCAGCCGGTGATCTTGAAGCCGAGCTTCTCCTGCACCTTGAGCGAGGCCGGGTTGTCGGCGAAGACGCCCGAATGGAGCGTCGCCCCCGGCATGCGCCGGAAGAAGCGCTCGACCGCCGCATAAACCACCTCGGACATGAGGCCCCTGCCCCAATAGAAGCGGTTCAGCCAATAGCCGACATGCCATTGGCCCTCTCTCAGCTCGATGCCGACGCAGCCGATATGGACGTCGTCGCCGCTGGTGATCGCGAGCGCCCAATCCTGGAGGGCCGTCTGGCGGTTCAGCCAGTCGAGCGCGTCCTGCTGGTGATAGGGCGCCGGCACGCGCATGAGCATGCGCGCCACCTGGAAATCGGCAAGCGACTCGGCGATCGCCGGCGCATCGGCAAGCCGGTGCGGCCGGAGCACCAGACGCTTGGTTTCGATCACCGGGCAAGGGCCAGGGTCGGGCCGCGCGACGAGGCGCGCTCGGTCTTGAACGAGCGCGTTCATCGGTTTCCTCCCCAGCTTCTGAGCGAGACCCAGGTCTTGCGGTCGAGCCGGTACCATTCGACCGCCATCATGCCGCCGAGCGCGAGGCTGCCGACCATGCCGGAGCCCTGGAACTGAAAGCCGCACTTCTGGATGACCCGGCGCGAGGCGACGTTCATGACCCGGCAGCGCGCATCGATCTGGTCGATGTCGCGGGTGCGGAAGGCCATGTCGGTGAGCGCCTGCGCCGCTTCCGTCGCATAGCCCTGGTTCCAGTAGGGCTGGCCCAGCCAGTAGCCGAGCTCGACCGTCTTGCCGTCCTCATGCGGCTCGATCCCGCAGCAGCCGAGGAATGCGCCATTGTCCGCCTTCGTGATCGCGTAGACGCACTTGCCGATCGTGCCTGCAGTCGTGCCGGCTTTTGCGCGTCGCACGAAATCGGCCGCATCCGCCGTGGTATAGGGGTGCGGCATGCGCGAGACCATGGTGGCGATGTTGGCGTTGTTGGCAAGATGGGCAAGGGCGTCGATATCGTCTTCATGCGGCGCGCGCAGAACGAGCCGGGGCGATAACAATATCGGGCAGTCGGTCCTTGACCTCTTGGGCCTCAGCCTTTGTTCGGGAGACCGGGACTGGTCTTCCCTCAGGAGCTCGGTTTGCATGGTTCTTTCCTCCAGACATGCGAAAAGGGGAGTTGGGTATTGCCCCATCTCCCCTTTGAAGTCTGGCTTCGGAACCTTGTGGGCGCTTCAGCCGGGTCGATGAGACGCCGGCTGTTTTAGAGCGCTACCGGCTTATTCCGCTGCTTCCGCTTTCGGCATTACAGACACGTAGACTCGGCCATTGGCCTTCGTACGGAAGTCCACGTTGCCAGCCGTAAGCGCAAAAATCGTGTGATCCTTGCCGAGGCCGACATTGGCGCCCGGATGCCACTTCGTGCCGCGCTGGCGCACGATGATGTTGCCTGCGATGACGGCTTCGCCGCCGAACTTCTTCACGCCAAGGCGCTTGGACTCGGAATCGCGACCGTTGCGCGACGAACCGCCAGCTTTCTTGTGTGCCATTGGTGTTCTCCTTTAAACCTTCGATCCCGAACTCAGTTTGCAGCTTCAGCTTCAGCGGCGGCTTCGGTCTTCTTCGAAGCCTTCTTCGCCTTGCCGCCGGCCGCAGCGATGTCCAGGATGCGGACTTTCGTCTGGTGCTGGCGATGGCCGCGCGAGCGCTTGGAGTTCTGGCGGCGGCGCTTCTTGAAGGCGATGACCTTCTTGGCGCGGCCCTGCTCCACGACCTCGGCGCTGACCACGGCACCTTCGACGAACGGAGCGCCGACGGCGGCATCGGCGCCGGCGCCGACCATCAGGATCTCGGTGAATTCGATCTTGTCGCCTTGAACGCCTTCCAGCTTTTCGATGGTGATGACGTCGTTGGCCGCCACGCGGTACTGCTTACCGCCGGTCTTGATGACTGCGAACATTTTTTATCCTTTCATGTTCGATCCGGCTCTCTGCCCCAAAGGAGACAAGGCCGTCTTTTTATTCAGTCGCTTCGGTTGAGCGGAGCGCTTCGGGAAACCCCTCATTCGGGGAAACCCCTGCCTCCGCCAGTGAACGGGCAAAAGCCCATTTTTGCTGCAGTGCGGGCAGGCCACACCACCTCATGGCGCGGATTACGGGAGTCGCCCACCCTTGTCAAGGCGAAAGCCACGATCCTGACGATATTCTTCTTTTCGCCCCTTGCCAGCCGCCGAACTTGCCGCTATGTACCGCCCGCGCTTCATGAGCGCCAACCGGCCCCGCGGAGAGGTGGCAGAGTGGTTGAATGCACCGCACTCGAAATGCGGCATGGGTGCAAGCCCATCGGGGGTTCGAATCCCCCCCTCTCCGCCATGATCGATACAGGTTATTGATCTAAACCTACTTTTTCGATCAGACGGCAGTACGCCTTCCTCCTTGGTACAGAATACTGGGCCAGAATGGAGGGTCGAATGCGGCGGAGCCCACCTCGCGTCGTCAGGCGCAATCAAACCTTCTATTTTCGAATGGCGGTACCGCGCCACTTGACGGGTCGTATAGGTTTGCGTGAGATCAAATTCTCTTTGCGCACCGTCGATCCGACGACCGCGCATTTGATTGGACGTCGAGTTAGTGTTGACCTGGATGCGTTCCTGCTGAGGCTGCCTCATATGCCAGATCTGGCACCGGAAGACGTACAGAAGATCATTCAGGATTACTTTCGACAGGCGCTACGCGGGTCCAACGAGCTTGCTTATCTTTTGCCTCGTGATCCGACCTATGATCGAGAAGGCGAGATCGCATACCTCAAGTCGCGAATTGATCAACTCGGCGACTTAGCAGCCTCACATTCCTACGCGTCGGTTCAAGACGATGCGGTCGCGTTGCTAAAGGCTAACGCGTCGGGACTGTGGTCGCCGGCATCGGAGCTCTTCCAAAGGCTCTGCGAGGGCTTATTACGCGCAGACCGCGAAAATGCCCGCATCCTTGCCGCGAAATTGGCCGGCCAATTCGACGAGACTTCGCCGAAGGATCCGTTGTTTGCGGGAATTCTTGTCGAGGAAATGCCTCCGCCGCCAGGGGAGGAAAATACGCCGACAAAGGTAGACACTTTGGCCTCCGTCGCAGCGCTATTTCATAGTCAGAAATCCAAATACGACTGGGTCAAGAAGACGGCCGCAGATGCGCAGCGTGTTCTATCTTTGGCCGAGGGCATTATCGGGAAAGACAAGCCGATAGCAAAGCTTGGCATTGAAGACGTGAAGGCGGTCCGAGACGCCATTTCGCAGGTACCCCCGAATTATATGAAATCGGCCGCTGGCAAGGGCATCAGCGTGCAGGATGCAATCAAAGGAAACGGCGGCGGTGCCTGCCTAGCGCTAAAAACGCAGGACAAGTATTTTACGATGTTTCGGCAGCTCTTAATCTTCGCGAAGGATGAAGGCTATATCGAAAAAATTCCCGGTGAAGGGATAAAAATTGCGGGAGCGACAAAGGCGAATGCGATCGATGGTCGCCTTCCGTATTCGAAGGAGCAACTGAAGGCCATCTTTGCTTCGCCTCTATTCGTCGGTCACTCGGAAAAGCGTCACGAACCAGGGCCGTCGATGATCCGGGATGGCAAATACTGGGTCCCGCTGGTAGCGCTCTACTCCGGGATGCGGATGGGAGAGATTATCCAACTGCTTGTAACCGATATAAAGCAAGAAGGTGATATAGCCTATTTCGATGTGTCGAAGGGCGAGGGCAAGCAAGTCAAGACGGCGTCAAGCGTACGCCGCGTCCCGGTGCACAAGGTCCTGGTGGAATTGGGTCTTCTTGATCTCACAAAAAACAAACCCGCCGGAAACAGGATTTTCGACGAGCTTGGTGTAGGCACCGACGGCTATCATTCTCAGGTTTTCAGCAAATGGTGGGGGCGATACTCTAAAGCAATCGGCTTCCACACCGACAAAACGGCGTTCCACTCATTTCGGCACAATTTTAAAGACGCGCTTCAATCGGCTGAGGTGCAAGAATATGTCGCGAAAGCCCTGATGGGCCATGCGAACAAGGATGTACATAGCCAGTACGGTAGTGGTCCAACTCTGCAAATTCTAAAGAAAAATATCGATAAGGTGTCCTACGGCTTACATTGACGGATCCCGGTTGCATGGGGCCGTCTCAGTTACGGTATTTCGGACAAGGACGCGGCGCGCACCGCATGGAGGGGCATGTGGCAGGTATATACGTTCCTAGCAGAGGTTCAGGTGACTGGAGATGCTTGCTGGCCGATCCCGAGAAACACTGGCGCCTAGGATACTCAGCCGTGTCATTGGCCGAATCTTGGGAAGCGGCAAAAGGCCTCCCGAATGAAATTGGACAGCTCTTGTCCTCCTTTGGCTCGCCTTCTGAGCTGCTGCTCGCGCTCCCCGAGCATAAGGTCCCACTTCCAGGTTCTCACCGCGGCCACAGTCAAAACGATCTGTTCGCCTTGATACGCGTTGGAGACCAAACCTTAGCTGCGATGGTTGAAGGGAAGGTCGATGAGAGTTTCGACAAGCCACTGGGTGAGTGGCTTATCAATGCATCAACGGGGAAGCGTGAAAGGCTTAATTTCATCTGCGATTTATTGGGATTGAGGCAACCTCTCCCTCATACCATTCGCTATCAGCTCCTGCATCGCACAGTATCTGCCATAATCGAAGCCAAGCGTTTCAAGACGGACATGGCCGCGATGTTCGTTCACTCTTTTTCAGTGAAGAGAAGCTGGTTCGCCGACTTTGCGGAGTTCGTGTCCTTATTTGGCGTAGACGCCGAGCCTGATCGGCTGGTTTGCGTCCGACCAGAGCACACACCCCCACTCTACCTGGGATGGGCGACGGGTGCTCGGGCCGGGGTGGGGGCGACGGGATCTTGAGGATCGTTCCAATGCGTTTCGACGTCTACTGAAGGTCGTCAACGCATCCGGCCAGCTTCAACATTTCAAAATCGATGTCGCCGTCGTGCCAGTTGCCAATACCCTTGAAGTACTCATCGTAAATAAACCGGTTAACCGCTAGCTCTACCTCGGAAACCACGTGATCCCAGCTGGGTCCTTCGCATTTCGAGCTGCCGATGCCAATCTCTGCCTTCGTCCATGCCCGTTGGCTCCGGAACCACTGCCGAGCATACTCCAAACCGGTATCGAGCAGCTCTTGTTTTGTGAAGGCGTCGCTATTCTCGAATTTATCCCCGAGCCTGTGACGGAAGCGGTCGAAGCGTTTCATCGCAGGTCGAACACGCATGGCGCCATTCTTGTCTAAGCTGATGCGGTAGCCCAGGTAGCAAATGTCGTCGTTGATATGTCTAATTTCATGTTCATGCAGCTCAAGAGGTCCGGCAGGATGGCATTTCAAGTGTTGGATCAGGGCCTTTAGTGACGTCTTTGCCTCGGGCTGGGTGCACGCACCTAGTAGCATGTCGTCAATATGACTGCCGAATGCTGCATCCCGTTTCCCCAGCACACGCTGGAGTTCCCGTCCCAGAAACGTGCGCGCTATTTGCGGAGCGCAGACGTCGCCCTGGATTAAACCCTGCCGGACCATTTTGAGCTTCGACCTGATATCATCCATGCTATATGGATAGGTCTTCGGTAGATCATTTGCATCGCCTTTCAACACGGTCTCTTCAGTCAATTCTAGACCGTATGTCGTGTCGATGAATTTGATCGGGGTCTCTGGCGGTAAGAACACGATATTTTCCATGATCCATTGGGACAATGGAAAACCCGCCAGATGACCCGGTTTCAGGGACGGAAAGAAGTTGCGAAGGTCGAGGCTCGTCCAAT
The DNA here is from genome assembly GCF_008932245.1 of Sinorhizobium alkalisoli. Lineage (NCBI taxonomy): Bacteria > Pseudomonadati > Pseudomonadota > Alphaproteobacteria > Hyphomicrobiales > Rhizobiaceae > Sinorhizobium > Sinorhizobium alkalisoli. Next base: position 3,135,790 of record NZ_CP034909.1, read on the forward strand.
AGACGAAGCCTTCAGCTATCGCGCTGTTTAGAGTTTCGAAGAGACCAATTTCTCCCCCCGCGTCAGCCACGGTGCTGTCACACGGGCTGTCACCAATCATGACCAGCAAAACATCGCATAGAATCAATTGCTGTGCCCGGCGGTACTGGCCTGGCCGACCAAGTGGCCTCCACTCGCCCGGCTTGCCGCATTTCGGATCGGGGAAGATGGTCAATGTCTCATGAAATACTTGGTGGAGGGAGAGGTTGTTCGCCCGCTTTTCAAGCTGGGCATATGACAAGTGTATCTTGTTATCCTGGGTGGCGCGGACAGTAGCGATGAGCTTTGCCGCAAAACTGTCGAATATCCTCTTTTTAGCTTCGCTGACCTGTCGCGGCTTTCCAGATTGTACGGCATTGTGAAGCGCGCGCAGCTGCTTGCGGTAGCTCCTAACTGCCGCATGCAACTGTGCGATCCCATCATCGCCGATGACCGTGTCGCTGTTCAGCTCGTCTGCTTTTTTATTCACGGCAATTCGATGCATAATCGCCCGGGAGGCCCGTTCGCAGATAGTTTCAATTGCGGGGATTGCAGCACTTGTCATGATGTGACGTCCTTAGAGTGTGAAATTAACTTCACAGGCGCAGTCGAACTTCGACGGCCTTCAGTTCGGGTCTTTCGCCGACGTTGAGCTGCGACGGCGAGTTGTCAGCCAGGCGTCGATGTCTGCCTTTGCGTAAAGCACGATGCGGCTTCCCGCCTTGATGAAGGCTGGCCCATCGCCCCGCATCCGCATCTTTGCCAGGGTCGAGGCCGAAATGCCGAGATAGCGGGCTGCCTCACGAGATCGAAACTGTAGTACATCTTGCGGCATAGCAATTTTCCAGAACGCTGGTGAACGCCACGGAACAGTACGGAATGGTATAACGTCGCTGCAAGCCTGATTTTTCCGTGTGGTACCATTCTGGGTCACCCGGTGTATCCCCGTAAGCAGTGAGTGAAGCCTGCTGATGTCTCTCTATTTGTTCATTAGTGACTGAGTATTTGGCGTGAATACTATGGCAGGACTCAGAGTCCTGTTGCGCGAACTAGCCGGGGCGGAAAAAGACCTTCGCGTTTTGGCGTCGAATGATGTTGGGCAAGCGGGAGAAACAGTGTCGATGAGCGAGCACCCAGACGAGGCTCATCACTCCGGCGGCCAAATTTGGCTACCCCAGCTACAAGTGTCGCTCCAGTCTTGCGGAGACAACAACAGCGACAGTCTGCTCTTGGAGGCGGTAGGGGTTCAACTGCAAGAATGAAAGTGCATTTTCAGTGAGTTATGGAATTCGAAGAGCGCATCACCTTTGATTCCACAGGGGAATTGGCCGGGTGTACCGCGATCATGACAAAGCTGTTTGGTGCCAACCTGTCGCCCGGCGGAGACATTCAGCCCGGTCGAGCATCAATGAATCCCCCAGCCGAAATCTCCGTATTCCGCTTCGATTGCCTCCCGCCAGGCGCCAGAGATCGTTATCGGGAAGCGTGCGAGTATTTGATTCTCTGAATACCAAGCGTCATGCTCGAAATGTGCACCTACCAGTGCGTCGCAACGATAACAGCCATTGCTCATATATTTTTCGCCCATCGTGCCGCTGTACCGTGGTTTGATCGCGCCTAACTGTCTAGTGGGCGGTATACGTTTCAACACCTGCCGCAAGAGTTCCGGATACCTTCCAAGACTTCGAAGGTCGAACTGGACTTCATGAGGGCCGACGGCGACATCGATGAATGTGACGATGCGGGTCCGAGCCCGACACTGCTGCTTCCAGCACTCAAGAACGCCAGAATGCACGGTCGCTTCAGCGGTGACGCCGTCGGGTGCTCCGTAGCGGAACCGCCTTTCAAACAAAGCCTCGAAAAACTTCCCAAGGGGAACTATCTGCGCCCATCGCGCCGGGTTGTTGAATTCGCGCGGCGGTACGCGCGTATACAACGGAATGCGAATATCGAACCCGCTCATCTTATCTCCGCCAATGCAAACCGCGGGCAGCGCTTCCGAGATAGGGAACCCGGTCCTCCGAAATAGCCAGAGGCAACGAATGCCCGACTCGCGATACCGCTCCTGCCGATACAGCGTTTCTTCAGCGGTTTGGCTTGACCACTGGATCTCGAAAGCAATCCTGTGTTTCCCCTTTTCGGCGAGCACATCTGCCGTCCACGCGTTACCGGATGGAGCAAATCCTGCGACCTCAGTCGCACAGCTCCAACCTGCCTTGCTCACTGCTTCCGCTACCAATGACTTTAGAAGAAGGTGCTCCTCTGTCTCTGGCTTAGTCGTGCAATTTCCTTTTGATCCGTGAGCAAAGAATCTTAGTCCAAGCGGAGAGGTTTTCAGGATCACTAGAGCGTCGCAGCAGGGTAACCGCAGATGGCGACGCTTCTTGTTTTCAGCACGCAAGGCGCTCCAATGTTCGTCAGCCAGCTTAAAGGCCTGGATGCTTTCATCGGAATCAAGACAACGCAGCGGCATCTGTTCCTCGTGTGAAGTATCCGTGCCAAGCTCGAAATACCCTGTAAAGGCGTAATACTTCTTCCATCTACACGTTATAGTGTTACGATAATAGTGGGACCGATTGGATTTGTCCTCCCCTTGGAAAGTTCAAGGAGGAAGACAATGAACGGCTCCGATATCTTGACCAGTCTGCGAAATGAGCTGGCATCAGCAATCCAATCTTACATTCCCCCCCAACCCGAAGTGCTCCCCGTCTCACCATGGCTGGCCATGAGTCTGCTGCAAAAGGCCATAAGGCGCGGCCGTTCCGACTTTGCGCTCCGGGCGACAGCAACGCTATTGCAGAAATATCCAGACCATTTCTGGCGGCGCTGCATTGTCATCGCCTTTGAAGACGTTGGTATCGCCGATTTCGAGACGGTGGCGCTTGTCACAGCGGCAGCCAGCAAAACATCTCGTGCGGCAATTGGCGGCGAATGGGCAATTGCCAGTTTCCTCGTGTCACGTCTGGTCGCCTCTACCAAGTGCCGCGCCGCCGATGACCTCGTCATGGTGGCGGAGCGCCACCCGTCCTATGAACGGGAGAGACTCGACCTCACTTTCCGCCCGATCAACGAACTCATGTCGGTGGCCCTTAGCAATGTTGCGATTGGAGAGCGGGCCCTAGCACTTTGGTTCGCGATCGGGACGGAGCGCTGCCGGTCCGAACATCTGCGAAGCAGACGCGGAGCCCCGACTGCAGTCTTCGATTTCCTCTGTGAGACGGATCTTCCCCACACCGTCGTCGAAGTGGCGCGGGAAGCGTTTCACAAAGTTGGCGAGCTCCACTGCCCACTACTCCCACTGCTTTGGTCGGTGAAACCATGCGACCTAAGGGCAACTGGCGACGACGACTTCCCGTCGTGGATGATGTGCGGCCCGCTACCAAGCTGGGCCATCGACATGTTTTCCCGCGAAGGCCGAACGGCGCTTAGGCGTTTCCTGGCAACTGAATGCCCCGCCGCGCGTTGGGTGCGAACGCATGTGCCACAGCAACAACAGGTCAATTTCCTCGGCTACACCCTCTTCAGTGTCGAAAGCGGTCTGCTGGCCCGGCGCCTTCGTTGGCCCCTGGCGGATGAGTTGCGCCGCCTAGCAGAAATCGAGAGTCAGGGGCCATATTGTCCCGATGCGACGGAAATAGGCGGAATGCTGCGCGATGATTTGTCCCTGCTGAACGAGGTGCGTGCTCATGTCCTCTAAGCTTCTAACCTCCGATAATCCCCTCTTATCAAGACTTACAAATGGGGCATCTGAATCGGCTTTCGAGTCTTCTCCGGGAGATGCTGGCCGGAACGCAGAGAGTGAAATTAATTTCACACATCTCCCGGACGGGGTGGCAGCCTATATTGCAAGCAGCCTTTCCGACAACACTCGTCGGGCCTATGCCGCCGATCTCTCCCATTTCGAAGCGTGGGGCGGAAGTGTACCCGCCGGCGACATTACTGTTGCGAGGTATTTGGCTGAGCATGCCGACACTTTGACGGTTGCGACACTGATGCGGCGGCTCGCAACCCTTTCAAAGGCTCATGCGGCCAAGGGGCTTCGTAGCCCTACCGATTCCGAGCTGGTGAAGGCAACGATACGGGGGATCAAACGGCGGCACGGCACGGCGCGCGCCGAGGCCAAGCCACTTCTGCGCGATGACCTCTTCCTGCTTTTGGAACGGACGCCTGACGACCTCAAAGGTGCGCGAGATCGGGCGTTACTCCTGGTCGGGTTCGCAGGTGGTTTCCGGCGGTCAGAACTGGTCGGCCTCAACGTCCAAGACGTCGACCATGTCAAGCAAGGGGTCGTGCTTGCGTTGCGTAAGTCGAAAACGGATCAGACTGCAGTTGGTCGGAAGGTCGCGATCCCGTTTGGGAGAAGCCGGTGGTGCCCCGTGCACGCTCTCGATAAATGGCTCGATCAATCAGGAATCAGGACCGGTCCTCTGTTTCGGCCCGTGAACAGGCACGGACATAGCTGGGGCCAGCGCTTGTCAGGTGAAGCCGTATCACTAATCGTTAAAGAGCGCCTCATCGCAGCAGGGATAGATCCAACGGGATATTCTGGTCATAGTCTACGCGCCGGCTTCGCAACCAGTGCCGCGATGGCAGGGGTATCTACATGGAAGATCAGGCAGCAGACCGGTCATGCCAGCGATGCGATGCTGCTACGTTACGTTCGCGATGGAGAGCTCTTCGTCAACAACGCAGCTGGCATGTTGCTTTGATCATCTCGATTGGTCCGGCCTCGCTTTTCTCCCGCCGAACATCCTATCCAACATGCGGCAAAGCAGGCCCAATCGGGCACAATGAACCGCCCAGCAGCACTTCGACTGAGTTCCAATCCACCAACACACCCGAGAGGGATGCCTCTCTACGATCGGCCAAGCCTTTCGTTGTCGGCTGCAAATTTCGTCACGGAGCCGAACCGGTAAAAAAACAAAGCCGCTCCAACGGCCGAAAAATTCGGGAAAATTCAGCGGGAAGATAACGAGGCGGGTCAGTTAATCTTCGTCAAAGGCGCGCCTGCGCCCTTCGGAACGCTACTTCCGTGACGACCCCTCGACGGCCATCGTCAAGTTGCGCCAGTTCGCCGAACTTTTGGCGAAGCTGATTGCCGCCCGCCACGCGACCTATCGAGATGAGCATGAAACCTTCGAGGAGACTGTACGGCGGCTCTCCTATAAGCGGCTCAAATCCCAAACTGTGGGCTGAGTCACCGGCTGACTCGATAAGTGTTCGGCAGGCGGATGCCCAACCGTAAATATTCGTTCTCATACTCAAGAACCGCGACATCGACCCAGCGACATGCTCCAACTATGGATGAAACCGCCGCCAAATGCTCTAGGTGCGGGAAACAGACGCGGCGGTAATGCCGGCCGGTCGGAATTCCGCAGGCGTGCGATCCCGTGTTCCCGCATAAGGGCCGCGAGCCAATCTCAGTGGGCGTTGGCTGAGCGTTCCCTCGGCCACTTGAGGTTTTATACGCGGAACTGTACCATCGCTTGCGATTACGCCAAAAGGGGTATTTCTGCTGAGAGGGGACAAGGCAGCGCCAGAGCATTAAGCAGCGGCGCAAGCTTCTTAGCCGAATCGGGGTGGAGTGAGATACATACAGAAAGCAAGGCGCTACCGAGAACTCGTTAGCCTCCAGCGGAGTCGGCGGATTCTGCGAGGGTGCACGGATGGCCGGCTGGAGAGTCCGGACAAGCCATCCTATGCCATGTTGCCGCAGATGCACCGTGATCTCTCCGAGTGGATCGACCGGTGGACCAATGTGCGCGAAGCGGCCCGCCTGCGGTCGGTTCACGATCGCTTTGTCTTCCACGGAAGCGAATGGCAGCAGTTCAACCAGGTCGCCAATGCGGTGTCGCGGCCGCGGGGGTTCGCAGTCGCAAGAGCGGCAGAAGGCCTTCTGGCGCGTGCCACTATTGCGAGCGGGTAATAGCTTCGCATGTCGGGGGCGCTTCTTTTCCTGTTCGTTTCGGGGAGCTTGGGCGGGGCAGCGCTCGGTTTGTGGCTCCTTTTCCGGCGCAGCCGGCGGTGGGTGCAGCCTGCCGCGGTCGGCCATACTCGCGATGTGCAGCTTGAAATCCGGCCGCAGCTGGCTGCACCGACAGATCACATAGCAGGCCCAGAGTCTACCCAAACTCCAGCGACGGGGTCATCGGATGACGAGATAGCTGCGTGCGCGCCCGGTGCGGAAATGCCGGGGACGCCCGATCCAGCCGAATTCCTAGATGATCAAGGTCTTGCGAATGCGGAGGAGGAGGCGCCGACAGGTGAAGCTGCTGACCCGGGACGTACCCAAGCTACAGCGTCCAGGTGCTTCCCTTCGGGGAGTGATGTCTGCGCCAACGCGCTAATTGCAGCCGTGCACGCCGTGCCTGACCCCATCGAAATCCCGGATGATCCGCCCGGAAATGCGGAGGAGGCGATGCGTGATGACAGTCACCATGCGGAGGCGCTGCTTGCGACGGAGGACGATCTCGCCGTTCAAGCAGCCGCGGCGGGCCACGATCTGCAGACTTTGCATGAAACGGCGGCACCTTACGCCGCGGCTTCGCCGGGCGCTCTGAAGGCGAGCACAGCTGGGCTGGTGGCACCTGCCCAAAGCGAAGGACACATGCAAGACGCCGATGGCGCCAATTTGCCGGGCGATCGCGATCCACCATTCGCTGGAGCGCTCACAGACGCGAACGGCGAATGTGGGCAGCCGCCGGGAGCAACTGCGGCCGTTCCGGGGACCCTCGCCGAGGCGCTCACGTCCAAGCTGGCCGCGAATGCTATTGTCCAGCCCGACCTGTCGGCGCCGGCGGAAGCGCCGGGCGCCGAGACTGCACCGGCAGCAAGGCCGCGCCCCTCCAGGCCCGCTCAGCATCGCGACAGGCGCGGGCAGCGGAGAGTGCCGCAGGTGCAATCCGGAGCCGCCTCCCAAGTGGGGCTAGCCGCCGTGGCTGAGGCGCTGCGCACGCCCGCAGAGGCGAAGCTGCGTCTGATCCTTCATCCGGTCCGCCGTACCGTCGGTCTCTCTGCGGTGATGGCGCGACCAGCCGGCTATCCGGACCGGATCACGCTTCTCTTCGGGGCCGGAACGGAGCTGGGAGCGTACAGCGAAGACCGTTATGATGATGTGGACCTCGAATGGACTCCGGACCTGCTCTCAGGAGAAGTCAGGCTTGGCTGCAAGGAGGGATACCAATGGCTCCGGAGTAGCCGGCGCGTTCACATCTTCAGGGAGCAGGCGGATGAGCCGGGGCTGATTTCGGTCAGCTTCGCAGCACTGGCCTCGTCTAACGCAATTGTCTGCCGCCAGGAAGATGCGGACGCAGTCCGGTCAGCGGCGGCCGCGTGCGGCTCAGCTGAACTAGTTACGCATGATCGCTGGACGGGCGTGCCCGAGGGTTGGGTGGTGCTATCCAGCTATCGCCCAACCCACGCGGCCTCTTCCATGCTCGATACCGGCCTTACTGGTCTTGATCCGGGCATTGGAGGAGTAATCCGCCTGTCAGGCGGCCTTCAGATCCGCGCCGGCTCCTTCGCCCAGGGCAGTCCTCCGAAAATCGAGATCGAGCCCTTTCCAGCTGGAGCCCGTGTTACTATCGACGGGATTCCTGCCGAAGCGGACGATGAAGGGTGCTGGCGGGCTGCAGGGTGGGATGAGCCGGGAGACCACCTCGTCGACGTGATCCCCGGGCCATCCCTGACCTACCGCATTGTGGGCGACCCTTGGGCGGAAGGCGGCTGGGAATTATGGAATGCACATGCCGACCGTTTTCCAACGTCGCACGATGCGCCTTGGGCGCGCGCGCAAATATGCGGCGCCAGCGTTGCGGGTCCTTCCGGCGAGCACGTCGTGGCCGCCGAAGCAATGTCAAGCGTGATTGCGCTTGGTCTCCGGCGCGGCATGGCGATGCTTCGCCCGAGGCCTGATGCGCCTGTTGCGGTTGGGCTCCTTCGCGAGCCACCCGCCTTCCTGATTTCATCGTCGGGACCCCGCCGCACTCAGGGGCGTGTCGACTGGCTTGTTCCACCTGCCGGAAAGGAGTTCTCCCAATTGATCGACCAGTCTTGGGTGGCTGCGGTCCGGAGCGCGGCTTCTCGAAGGCTGCCGCTTAGCACTGACAGTCCGGCGGCCCAGGAAGCCTGGCGCAGGGCGAGAGCGCGGGCACGGCGCTACCGGAAGGCAGGGGCATGACGGACGCGGCTCTCAAATGGATGTCATTCCGGCGGTCGGGCAAGATCGCCGATCTCGGAGCCGATCTGACTGGCGGCTCGCCGCGCCGCGTTCTCGACGACCTCGTTACGCTTGGTCATGCGGAAATAACTGTGGCCGGTGGCTGGCGGGTTGCGCCCCCGGTGCTGGCAGGATTGCCCCGCGAGGTGGGCTCATCCGCGGTACTTTGCGGCGCTCGGACGCCGGCGCTTCTTGAGAGCCTCGGCAGGGCCAGCGATGCGTCCGGCGGCCAGATTAGCGTCTTCCAGCAGAGCGCCGCTCCGGCCGTAATCACGGTCACAGCTCCGTCCCGCGACGCCCTCGTTCACCTGGCCGAGTCAGCTGGGCTGCCATTTCAGACGGAGGCGGGGTTGCACTTGCTTGCATGCTCCCCGTCGATTCGGGAGTGGCCGCGCACACCGTTTCCGATGGTGGAAGGAAAGGTCGATTCGGTCCGCCGGTTTTCGAAGTCACGCATGCGTTGGGTGGCATCCACGCTTTCGGAGGCAACCGCCGCCGCCAAGGGCTTCTTCCGTATCAAGCGCGACTGGGATTGGGTCAGCCTACTCAAGAGCGGACCTGGATCGGCATCGCTGATCGACGATCGCGCCGGGCGGCTTGCCACGGCGGCCAAGTGCAAGGCGGCCCGTTGGTCGCGCGAGGGCGGCGTGCTATCGCTTCCCGCCCAACTCTATCCACCGACAGTAATGGCGCGTGGACTCGTGCTATGCAGCGGATATCTCCCGAGTTTCGACCGGGAAGCGATGCAGATTAGCTTTGCGGGCGTCCAGCCAGAACATCTGAGACTTATCCTCGCGCTTACGGGACTGAGGCTGCAATGAGCAATCCAATCGATACGTTCAACAGTCTGAAGAGCGGCTATCTCAGGTACTTCGACAGTCCGTTCGACCTGCGCTTTGAAGACCTCGTCCAGGCCCGCCGCCGGCTGCTCGACCGTGATGGCGTCCTCTATCGCGAGCCCTTGATTGAGCCTCAGCCGGGATATGTCCTGAGCGGACATGACATCCAAGCGGCGGCGGCGGCTGTTCTCGCCGGCGCGAGCGGATGGTCGGCGCAGATGGTAACCGACCTCGCCGACGTGGCTGAGGAGGGGCTGTTCTTGACGCGGGGAGCCCGGCCTATCGAGCTGTACCGCCACCAGGAGGCGATGCTGCGCGCAAGCGTGGTAGACCAGTCGGACACGGTCATCCTCACTGGCACGGGCTCGGGAAAGACGGAGTCGATCTACCTGCCTGTCCTTGCGGCGCTTGTCCGTGAATCGCTCGGCTGGACTTCAATTCCGGCAGCTCCCCGGAACGACTGGTGGTCGATGTCTCCGCCGCCGGGATCCGCAAATCGCGTGAATCATCCACGGATTTCTCAGCGGGCGCACGAGGCAGGACGCCGGCCAGCCGCCATCCGGGCACTCGTTCTCTATCCGCTAAATGCCCTCGCCGAGGATCAGATGTCGCGGCTTCGCCAGGCGATGGACAGCGACCGGGTGCGCGGCTGGCTGAACAGGCGCCGGCCAGGGAACAGATTTTGGTTCGGCCGCTACACGGGTTGGACACCGATAGCGGGCAACCCTCTTCGTGACGGAGCGGAAGCCGAACTGAGAACTGAGCTGCGACGGCTCAGCTCGCTTGCCACGCGGGTGGCGGGGACCGACGCGCAGCGCTTCTTCCCGAGGTTTGACGGCGGCGAAATGTGGAGCCGCTGGGACATGCAAGATGCGCCACCAGACATCCTCATCACCAACTACAGCATGCTAAACATCATGCTGATGCGGGACATCGAGGCCCAGATCTTCGCTGCCACGAGAAACTGGCTCGCCGATCCAGCCAACATTTTCCATCTGGTGGTTGACGAACTGCACGCCTACCGAGGAACGCCTGGTACCGAGGTCGGATACATCCTCCGTGTTCTTTACGACCGTCTCGGACTGCACCCAGACCATCCGCAGTTGCGCATCCTAGCGTCGAGTGCTTCGCTTGGCGACGACGATGGCCGCGCCCAGGACTATCTCCACCAGTTCTTTGGCCGGTCCCGTCCCTTCACGCTGATACGTGGCGGCGCCGAACCGCTGCCGGCTGGTTCGACTGGGCGCCTTGCTGGATTAGCGCAGCCTGTCTCCGACCTTGGGTTCGCTGCGATATCAGGTTCGGATGCGAACCTCGAAGCTGCCATCGGGGCATTCGCGGCTGCGGCGGCAGTCGAGGTTCCGGATAGCGCGCTTCCGCTTCCGGAGCGGCTTGGGGCCGTACTTTCTGCCATTGGCGCGCCCGAGGCGATACGGGCTGCTTGTAATGACGGATCAGACCAGAGTCCGACGGTCGTCCCCCAGACTATAGAGGCACTCGCCGGGTCCCTCTTTCCGGACGAACCTGAGCCACATGCCCGCGAGGCGGCAACTGCATTGATTATGTCCATGTCGGCCGCGCAGGCGGATGGAGGGACGCCGCTGCTGCCCACTCGGGTCCACCTCTTTTTCCGAAATGTGCAGGGCGTGTGGGCATGCACGAATCCAGCGTGTTCGGGCTCGCACTGGTCGGAACCCGACATACGGGTTGGCCGCCTGTTCGACCGGCCGACAACAACGTGCGACTGTGGCTCGCGCGTACTCGAGATGCTGTACTGCGAGCCGTGTGGCGACATTTTCCTCGGCGGCTACAGGCGCGTGCTCAGTCAGAACAGCTGGTCACTTGTGCCAGACGACCCAAATATTGAGAAGGCGCCTGACCATTCGGCAAACGACCGGAGCTACGATAACTTCGCTGTCTATTGGCCTGCGCGGCTAGCGGACGGAACCCTCCGCCAGCCACAGCGCTCTACATGGAGTCAGGAACGCGTGCGGCGCGACTGGCGGATGGCGCGCTACGACCATAGGACCGGTGAGATCGAGGTTGCGCGGCGCGCTGCAGATGCCACTGGGTGGCTGTACCACGTTGCCGACCTTCACCAGAACCCCGTGCCGCCGAGAGCGCAGGCGCCGAGCATCCGCAGCGAGCGTCCATCGGTGTGCCCCCATTGCGAAGCCGACTGGAGCCGCATGGCGAGCTCCGCCCCAATACGTACCCAGCGCACCGGCTTTCAGAAGGTAGCCCAGGTGCTCTCGGACTCGCTTTTGCGGGAGATTGCGCCTCCGGAGGTCGAGGCGGGCCACCCCGTCGAAGATCCTCGGCGGAAGCTCGTTCTGTTTTCGGACAGCCGGCAGGACGCGGCCAAGCTCGCGGTTGGCGTTGCAAAGTCCCACTGGCTTGACGCGCTGCGCCAGGCTCTGGTCAGCGGAATGGATGACAGTACGAGGGCGGCGCTGGCCTTCGAGCAGCAGGTCCACGGCGTGGCGCTGAGCGCAGAGGATGCCGCACTTGCGGGCATGTTCGCTACGGGCCGGCAGAGCGAGGCCATGGCGATCATGGCCGCTCAGAACCCCGCTCTGGCGGGAATGCCGTCGGCAGTTGGCGGGCTTACGATGCGGCAACTCGCCGACCGTACACTCGGCCACGCGAGATTGGGCCTTTCGAGAGCAACCGACCTCGAAGAGGATGCGGCTCGAAGGCTGCTGACGACAGGGATGAATCCAGGCGGTGTCGACCGCAGCGTAATGTGGACGGACCTGAGTGAGAACCAGGGACAATGGCAGCATCTCTTCGACTGGGCGCTGGTCCCGCCCAGCTACCGGGCGGCGCTAAGCGCGGAAGAGGCCGATCATCGCACCCGGATTCAGACCGCCGCGCGCGAAGCTGTCGCTGAATCGCTGTTCTCAGGCGGCCGGCGGGATCTTGAATCGCTGAGGCTCGGATGCGTGACGACGGACCGGCTCAGCTTCCCCGCGCGGAGCGCCGTATATCAAGAAGCGGCGGACAGCTGCATTCGCATGCTGGGCAAGCGGCGGCGGATCGATACGCATCGCGCGACAGGGGACGACAACCAGCTCCCCAAATACGCTCGCGATTATCTCGAAGCAGTGGCCAACGCGAACGCGATTGCTCCAGCGGACTTCGAGCGCGATGTCACTGCGCTGCTGACACGGGCCGGCGTCTTCAGCCAGGGCATTGTTCTGTTTCGGGGTCTGTTCGTGGCGGACCCTGGCGAGCGCTACTACGAGTGCGGTCGCTGTTCGCGAGTCCATCTCCACCGTAGTGGCGGCATCTGCAGCGGGTGTCTCACGCCACTTACGGCGCCGCTAGTCATTGGCGTGGACGATGCCGGCCGGGACACAGATTACTACCGCTGGCTTGCGCTGAATGCCGGTCCGATCTTCCGACTGAATTGCGCCGAGATGACTGGTCAGACCGACAAGGTCGTTGCGCGGGACCGCCAGCGGCTGTTTCAGAACATCACGGTTGGGGACGAGGTCGCTCTCACTGAAAACATCGATCTGCTGAGCGTCACCACGACGATGGAAGCCGGTGTCGACATCGGCTCCCTGCTTGCTGTGATGATGGCAAACATGCCGCCCATGCGCTTTAACTATCAGCAGCGCGTGGGCCGCGCCGGCCGTCGAGGGGCCGCCCTTTCGCTCGCGCTGACCCTCTGCCGGGGACGAAGCCACGATGACTATTACTTTCAGCGGCCCGAGCGGATCACTGCTGATCCGCCCCCTCCGCCATACGTCGACACCAACCGACTCCAGATTCTGCGACGGGTCCTTGCGAAGGAGGTGCTGCGAAGAGCTTTCTCGGACTTGGGGCTATTTGCGGGAACCGCCGGTGACAGCGTGCATGGCGAGTTTGGCATGGCAACAGCCTGGAACCTCCCGCCCGATAATCTTCCGGTGGGATTCGCACCGGGCGATGTTGCAGGTGTGGTCGCTCAATGGATCGGGCGAAACCAGACGCTCGTCGAGCACATCTGCGACGCGCTGCTGGTCGAGACGCGACTGCGCGCCGCGTCGTCGAACCGCGCTGATGCGGTGAACTGGATCATGAACGATCTGGTCCGGGAAGTGACGCATGCGGCTCAAGACCAGAGCCTTGTCCAGGATGGTCTGAGCGAGCGCCTCGCGAACAAGGGAATTCTGCCCATGTTTGGCTTCCCGACGCGCGCACGGCTGCTCTACCACAGGCAGCCGCGGAACTGGCCGCCGCGCCAGACGGTCGATCGCGACCTCGAGTTGGCGGTGAGCATGTTCGCGCCAGGCGCGGAGACAGTGAAGGAGCGAACGATCCACACCGCGATCGGTGTCGCGCACTACATCCGGCAAGGGCCGTTCGCAGCGCCTGACCCGAATCCGCTCGGCCCGGCGGTTATGGTCGGCCTGTGCGGCAACTGCCAGCATGTCGAGACGGCGGCTCCCAACAGTCCCGCCTGTCCCGTCTGTGGGGCGCCCGCGGGAACCGGTGACCGTGACTATCAGGCGATGGACCTGCGGCAGCCCAAGGGGTTCGTGAGCTACTTCACCAAGGCGCGCGACTACGACGGCGTCTTTGATTTCGTCCCGCGCGCAGCGCGGCCGAAGGTGGGTCGCCCGCCATTTCCCATCGGCGCCCATAGGAACTTCGATATCGGCGCCGGTCAGGGGCGGCTGCACGTGATTAATGACAACGCCGGGCGCCTATTTCACCTCTCGGCTGAACCGTGGGCCGGAGGAGCGATGGTAGACGTCGCTGCTGCGAACTCGGCGGATGAAAAGCATGCAGCTTCAGTTGGAAGACCGCCGGGAAGGCCGCTGGCACCGACAGCGCCGGTTGTTACATGTGCGCTCGCGGCCATCAGCGAAACCGACATGATGCTGCTGGGCGTCCGGGACTATGGGCCCGGCCGTGCGGCAGATCCTCGAACTCCAGCGGGCCGGGCAGCGCTCTATTCTCTAGCTTTCATGCTAAGACGGGCGGCGGCCGTCTATCTCGACATTCAGGACTATGAGCTGAAGGCGGGGATTAGAAGTCAGGAAGATCCTGCGCTCGGCTCGGTGGTCGGTCAGGTGTTCCTATGCGACACGCTCGAAAATGGCGCGGGCTACGCGACGCATCTGGGACAGCCAGCAGTCAGCGAGCAATTGCTGCAGATGATCGTTCAGAACTCGCACCGGCAGTTCCACGACAGGCTTGTCGATACCTCGCACGCGGATGCCTGCGACACATCGTGTCCAGACTGCCTGCGCAGCTACAGCAATCTCGCGTATCATAATCTTCTCGACTGGCGGCTCGCGATCGATATGGCGAACCTCGCGCTGGACGCAAACAGCGCGATATCGCTTTCATCGCCGATCTGGGCGCGAGTGGCAGATCTTGCTGCATCGACACTGGCAGCAGCCCGGCCCGGCTTCACGCGTGCGACCTTTGCTGGGCTTCCGGGTCTGAGCAACGGCTCGGAAGCGATGATAGTGACCCACCCTCTTTGGCTGACTGACCGATCGGGGGCGGGTCCCGAAATTGCTGCCGCTTGGGACGATGCCGAACGCAACCATGGAATCCGGATCGATCCATCGTGGAGTTTCATTTCGGTGTTCGAAGCTCTGCGGCGGCCCGCGTAGATGGCAGGAAGCCCGAAGATTCCGATACGACCTGCGGCTCGGACGAGCCCGACCCTTTGGTCTCAGATGCGGCTGTGCATGCTGAGGGCGATCCTGAGCACCTCGAGGGAAGCCGATGACTGGGTGCTCGACAGCCCCCGTGCATGGCTCGGCACAGCGTTTCATCGTCTAATGGCGGCGCACCCCTCAGACGAGGCCGCAGCGGAAGTTCTTTGGGATAGTGCGATCGGTCAGGTGCTGGAGGCCGCATCTACTCATCGGCTGAACCGGCGGTTCGGGACACCTGAGCGCTGGCCGGGATACTATCTCGTGCGCCAGCGCGCTATAGCATCGGCCGTGCGAAGCGGGCCATTGCCCAGGACGGCTGCGCAGCCGGCGAGGCCGGCCTCATCGATGGACGGGACCGAGAAGCTCTTGACTGCACGCAATGGACGGCTCGCCGGAAGGCCGGATCATTTCGACCATCAGTCCGTGACGGAGTACAAATCAGCACTGCCCGATCCGGGATGGCCGGAGGCGGCAAGCGTCGTCGATGGATATTGGCGGCAGCTCAGGCTCTACGCAGTGCTCGTGGGTGAGACAGCGAGATGGCCGGTGGTCGCGCGAATTGTGTCCGCATCCGGCCAGGTTCTCGAGGAGAGCGTAAATAGAATGAATTGCGACGCAGAGGCAGATGCTGCGGTCGCCGGCCTCCAGGCAATGAACGAGGCGCTGGAGCGTGGTTTCGACAGCAGCGAGCTCGCGAGCCCAAGTGAAATCGCGTGCGGACAATGTCAATACCAGGCAATCTGTCCGGCATTCTGGTCCAGGTGTGCATCTGCCTCTTGGCCTCAGCTGCGAGAACCGGCTGCGCGCGGGACGCTTGTGTCCATAGATCCCGGCGTCGACGGAGATCTCTACGCCGTCACGCTTCAGCTTGAGGGCAGGCACGGTGCCGGCGGTCCACAGTCGCTGGCGCTGAGAAGGTCAGTGCATGGTGATCTGACGGCCCGCGGCAAGGGAGCGCGAATTCGGGTCGTCCATGCAAGTATGCGGCCCGACGGGCGCCTCCGAGCTGGCATATCCACGTGCGTTTTCCTGGAAGACGAGCTACCGGAACTGGAGTGCAAGGGTTCTGCCTGATGTGCCGCCGTATTCAGAATCTCGAGAAATAGCGCCTCGGCGCCTGCGGGCCGTTCACGTGTTCGGAAATAATGGAGCGCGTCAAACCAGGAAGTCGCTCGGGTTTCGACGGCATCTAATCTGTTGATGCCATTCTTGTTGTCTTGGACATCCGCTGTTTGGGGACTTCACTCATAGCAGACCTCTGAAAAGATAGCTGAGTAAGCCGTTTGTACCCACATACCATATGCCGCGAATTCTGTTGCTCTCTGCATGGCAGGGTTGAACACTGGAGGGTTCTCCTGCATCAGTTGGAGAATGTTGGCACTTAACGTCTGCGATAGTCGACGTGGACCCCCTTCGCCATATCGACCCTTCACCTCAGCAACTGGCACTAAAGCGGGAATTCGGGCAGCTGATTCAAGATGTGCTGCGCCGTGTCTCGCGGGGAAAGCGCTAGATATGTCTCGTCAATAGCCTTCGTAGGGGTCCCTCCTGCCAAAAGCGAGGTCATCGATGCGGCCTTGTAGCGTCCGACAACATCGGCGTTGGCGAATGTCTCAAGATGGGCGTGAAATTTAATTGCTGGCCCGCGAAGCACGTAGCCCAAGATGTACTTTAGCACGTTGGCCTCGAAAAGGGCTTGGTACAGTCTGTCGCTTCGGGTGCTCGTTTTCACGGCGATTGCGAATAGGAAATGGCGGCCTTCGAGTGTACCCTGAATTCCTTGCCAGGCTGTGTCCAAGATGTCCTGGCTCGTATAGCTTAGATTAGGCAGGGGCGTCAGAAAGGGCTTGAACCCCTCGGGGATGGGGTCGGGCATTCTAAGGCCCAGAATGTCCGGCGTGCTGAGCTTCAGTTCCATCCCGCGCTTCTGAAGCGCCACTTCGAACGCTTTGTATTCCGCGCGCGCCTTTTCGTTCAATATGAGGGTCGTGTCGGCCCCCCGAGCCATTTTTACGATAGCTATTTTCCGCGCGGGGCTGGGGACGGCGTCCTTGGGCTGACTAAACACGGCGCTCGACCAAACTCCGGTGTCCATGAATGAATTCCAGGCGGCAGCAGCGTTCCATAGTGCGGCCGCTTCCATCGTTTCATAGATATCACCGTCGACCTTTGCCTTTTGAGCTTCGGTCAGTTCGAATGCCCCTGGCCAGATCACGTGGCCAGCCGCGTCGACATTTTGGTATGCTTGTCTGCGGTATTCAGCAAAGGGACGAGTTGGATCGGGGTCGTTGTCGGTGCCGGGAACAAAAGTATCCAGCGCACAATCCATAACCCGCCGCTGAGTTATCTGGAATTGGGTGTTGCGCCCGCGTATCCGGCCGCCTCTCGTGTCGACGAGGCACCCTTTGCCCGCGGCATTGCAATTAAGGCACACGACCGCTTGACTATCGCTGTGAGGGGCGCTGGGGAACGTAAATGGCACCTAGTTTTTCCCCGGTTGGCTGAGGGCTATCTGTCGCGCGGTTGCGAACATAACGTCGAGATCGACCCCTAGTGCCTCAGAGATATTCTGGAGATTGCGGAGTGACGGGTTCCTGCGGCCGCGCTCGATTCCACTGACATATGTTCTGTCCAGCCCGGCACGCTCCGCCAATTCCTCCTGCGATAGGCGCACGAGTAGTCGGTGCTGACGAACGGCAGCGCCGTAGTACTTCGACAGGTCCATAGTGCCCCTGAGTCGTATGAGGCTCCTGCGTACGACCGATGGCTGGCGATCTCCACGGACTATGAGTCACATCGAGTTAGTCCACAGGGGAAAGCCCCTTTCCCACCGTCCCCTCAGGACTCAGGCCATAGGGACTGTTGCCAGCTTGAGTGACCACCTCTAATGTCGCTGGAAGTGGACTCATGAGTCCCTTCAATGCGCCGGTCACTTTTGGGGACACTATGACGAAAAAACCAACGGCAGTAAGCCTCTTTTCGGGGTGCGGCGGGTTTTGCGAGGGTGTTGAGCTTGCCGGATTCGAAGTGAAGGTGGCGGTTGAGTTTGATCGATTCGCGTGTGAGACGTACCGCGCGAACTTTCCGAAGACGCCTCTTTTTGAAGGCGATGTTCATGATTTCCTGTCTGGAGAGAACTTCGACAAGCATCTGAAGATGTGCGGAGAGGACGTCGATCTGGTGTTCGGTGGCCCGCCCTGCCAAGGATTCAGCCAGATTGGGCCTCGCAATCTCTTCGACGACCGGAACCAACTATATACTCAGTTCGCTCGCGTAGTTGATCAGCTTCGGCCGAGGATGTTTCTCTTGGAGAACGTCCCCAACATCCTATTAATGAAAAAGGGCCATTTCCGAGATGCGATAATCACGCATTTTCGAGGCTTGGGTTATGGGAATACAACGTTTGTAAAGGTCAGCGCGGCTGACTTCGGCGTACCTCAAACGCGTGAGCGAGTGTTTTTCTTTGGCACGCGGGACGATCTGAACTGCGGCGGAGAGATAACCGATTTCGCACTCAAGCTTCTCGACGCTCAAAAGGTGGAAGAACAAACGACCGTCTGGGACGCCATAGGCGATCTCCCGAACCAGGTCGTTCCATCTGGAGGCACGCTCCCATACCCACCAGTAGAGCGCGCGCACCCATTCCTGCGAATGATGCGACTCGACTACTCGGAAGGATGTTACGCCAAGTCTACGAAACGCAAGCGGGCGATTGGCCGCGGCGAAGCGCAGCTTCATAATCACCATACCAAGGAAATGCTGGAGAAGCGCGCGCGTCTGATCACATACCTCAAGCCGGGAGAGAAGGCCGACTCGCTGCCGAAGGAGATTTGGAACGGCGCGCGTCCTGAAAAATGGCGTCGATTGCATCCCGATCTGCCTAGCTACACTATTCTTGCACAGATGCATCGTGACCTCTCGGAGTGGGTCCATCCAAAGCTCGATCGGTGGATCACGGTGCGGGAAGCGGCTCGACTGCAGTCGTTTCACGACGGATTTGTGTTCAAGAGCAGCGAGTGGCAGATGCTGAAGCAAATAGGCAACGCTGTTCCGCCCTTGCTTGCCTACTCTGTGGCAACTATGGCAAAAGCCATCCTCGTGGACGCAAGCACGCCAGCCGGTGCGTTTGAGGGCTTCGGAGAGCCCGTCGACGAAGAGGTGGCGAGCGTTGCGCCTAACGCGGCTAGACTCTCAGCGTGAGTTGCCGACGTCCGACGGGCAGAGTTGCGTCGCAGGAGAGACGGTCCCCCGACGCAGGGGCAAATCTTGGTAGACAAGCTAACGCCGGAGAGGCGTAGCGCCAACATGGCGCGCATCGCTTCTAAGAACACCAAGCCTGAAATGATTGTCAGGCGAATGGTCCATGCAATGGGTTACAGGTACCGCCTTCATCGGCGAGACCTGCCGGGAAAGCCTGATCTCGTTTTCCCGAGCAGAAGGGCGGTCATATTTGTGCATGGCTGCTTCTGGCACCACCATCCTGATCCCGCTTGCAAAGACGCGGTTCTACCCAAGTCCAGAACCGACTATTGGAGCCCTAAGCTCGCCCGAAACGAGGAACGGGATAAACAACACGTCGAAGCGCTAGCAGCTGAAGGGTGGCACGTTTTGATTATCTGGGAGTGTGAAGTTTCAGCCGCCGACTTATCAGACCGGATTCGTCGCTTTCTCGAGCACACTGCGGTTCCCCGACCCGGTGGGGTATACTAGCTTGGATTTACACTGCCATTCGTCGCGACTTTGAAGGTGAAATTAGCGACTTGCGCACATTTACTCGAAAGCCCGCGACCTTGCCCACTGGGGGTCCGCTTGCGCGTTCCGCCGCGCAAAAAGCGATGCGCACGGGTTGGAGCAGAACAGCGGTAGTTGCCGAAATCGCGCCCGCATGCGCCGTGTAAGCACCGCCAGCGATAATGATAAATCGGACGATCTCCATGCAGCGGTTCAGCCAACTGGCCAAATCGATTGGCTTCCTCGGTATCGGGATCGAGACGATTTCTGCGGCAAATATCCGCCATCCAGAAGACTGATGTCGTGGAGGCGAGGAACGATGCCTGCCGCACTGATTAAGATGTGCGGCGGATTCGTCGAATCAAAGCCTGCCCGTTGAGCCTGGGCGAGTGTGAAATTAATTTCACTGCCGACTTCTTCTGCGCCTTAGTTTTTACGCTCGATAGGTCAAGGAAGAGTTGCCCGCCTGCCATGGGTAGTTTTCCTCCAGATTGGACTAGAGTCGGGTCTGATCTAGAAGCAGCTTCGTGCCCGGCTGCATCGCCTTTACTTAACCGAAATGGCTTCTGTGGTAGCTTCGCCAACCGTAAATCAAGGGTGGGCTAAAATGCGATAGACGTAGAAGTAATTTGTTAAATTGAGAGAGACCATCGAAGGTAGAGGTAAAGCGGTGTCCAAAGTCTTCTTCACCTATGTTTGGGGTCCACCCGGAAATCCTGCTTGGCCCCTGACGTTTGCCACTAAGGCCGCTCGGTCACATGCCAAGAAGGTGCTTTCTGAGGGGGATTTCGTCTTTACGATAGGCACACGCGGAGAGCCAACGGGGCCTGAACACAGGGGCAAAGTGCTCGGGGTCTTCCAGGTCTCCGACCTCGAAGTTAATACGCAGGATTACGAACTGCCGCGCAATCACGCTCGTCCTGAGTTTGATGGTGTGATCCGCTTTCCCTATGCGCTGCATCCGATAGCGGTCTGGCAGGTTACATCGCCCGATAGCATGTTTTCCACGTTAGTCGGCCCCCTCACACCCAACCACCACCTGCAAGCACAGTCGAAAATCGTCGAATTGGACGCGGCCACTGCCGCTCCTCTATTGGGCCTTGAACGTCATCAAGTCCCCCCCACTCTCCCCCGGACAGAATTTGGACGAGGTTTGGTGGCCTTGAAGAACAGCAAACTCGCACCCAAGCACCAAGGCAATTTCAGCGGAACCTTTGGCGATCATGACGTCTGGTTCGTTTATGCGCTGGTCTTGCAAGACGCGCGAAAAAAGGTCCTCGCGATAAAGGTGGGATATTCATTTGAACCCGAGCAACGTGCTGTCGCCCACAATGGACCAATGGCCCCAGAAGTCACCGGCCTCAAGTGGGAAGTGTTTTTGAAACAGGCAACGTCGTCGGAAGACGCCGCACGACAGATCGAGCAGGCGGTCTTGGCTAAGCATGCAAAGCACCGCTTAGCCAGCAACGGTGAAATCATTGCGGGTGTCGATCCTCTTGCAATCGCCGGCACGATTGCAGACATCATGCGCAACAGCTAAAGGTTGTCTTGCCGTGAAAGAATTTGTGGCGGTTTGCATATTGACGCCGACGGATATCTTGCAATTCATGTCGATGTCCACGATCTACTGGTAAGTAAAAAACAAGTCACGCATGCAAACGTCTGATCAGGTCATTTTCGTAGACACGTGGGAGCAGGATGAAGACTTCCCCGTGTTTCCTATTGGCTCTAAGCCCAAGCGCATGTTGCGCGCGCCTCTAGATGCGCAAGAGCACTTTATAATCCCGGGCCACGCCTATCTCTTCAAGACAGCCCTAAACTGGCAAGCGCATCAGATTTGGTCGGAGATTGTAGCATTTCGGATCGGTGCCCTTCTGGGGCTCCCGGTTCCGCCATGCTTTGTGGCGGTTGATCGAAATACGGGCGATACGGGGGTGCTAGTCGAATTCTTCTATGGCTATCCCGCAGATCCCCAACCGGCGCGGCTAGTGCATGCCGTGGATTTCATGGAGCGGATTATCAAGGATGTGAAGCGCGGCCGACCGCACGCGCTTCAGACAAATATGGTTATAAGCCGGACGTTCGTGGATCGAGAAGATGCGGTCAGTTGGTGGGCGCACGCTATCGCATTCGACGCCATGATTGGGAATGCCGATCGGCATCCTGAAAACTGGGGCTTTCTTTTCCGATTGGGCGAGCACCAGCAAGCGATATGGGAGATGGCTCCGCTGTTTGATAATGGCACTAGCTTGGGCTACGAGATCCAGGAAGCAAACATCCCAGCAATGCTCGACCCAGTGAGGCTCAGCGCGTATGTCAATCGTGGCACGCATCATTGCAGCTGGAAATTGACCGATGATCGCCCTGGTCCTCACTTCGAGCTTTGTGCTCAATTTTTGGCTGCGCATCAGAACGCTGGCATTTCGATGGAAAATGTGATTCGATTCGCATGGCCGCAAATCGAGGCAATCGTGACGGATTGCATGAGTTTCAACGTGCCGCTGCCTTTCACAAAATTGCGCGGTGACTTGGTGTTGGCACTGTTGAAGGAACGGGAAGCGCGCCTTCGCGCTCTGTTGGGAATTTAAAATGGATAATTGGATCGAGCACATCTCCGAGCCTGAGAGCCTGATCCTTGCTTGGCAGGCACCGGATCAATTTAACGTGCGCTTTAGGTGGGCCGTGGCTCGCCTGGAGCGTTCGGGAGAGGGTTGTTCGCTGAGATATCTAACTCCTTCGGAGTTTCCGGAGTTGAATCAGGGCCGAACTTTTGAGGAACTGCTTTCTCTGGGATATGCGGGTTACCCAGCCTTTAATATGAAGCGCAAGGTCCACGACAGTGACGTGCTGGCGACGTTTATGCGACGACTGCCGCCGCGCAATCGCTCGGACTTTGGAACGTTTCTGAGGCAATTTCGCTTGAGAGACGACGTTGGATTATCGAATTTCGCGCTCCTCGGTTACACGGAAGCAAAGCTGCCCAGTGATGGGTTCTCGATCGTTGATCCTTTGAACGCTAGCAGCGAGCGCTGCGAGCGCATGCTGGAGGTTGCCGGGTATCGCTACTACTACAAGGATCTTAAGCGCCCCCTAGTGGTCGGCGATGAGGTCGTGATCAGAGCCGAGCCGGAGAATCCACACGATCGCAATGCTGTCTGTATCGAGGCAAATGGTGAGAAGATCGGAAATGTTAACCGTCTGCAGGCCGACGCGTTCCAGCAATGGATCAAGACGCGCAGGGTCACCGGAGTGATCCAGCGCTTAAACGGCAAGCCGGATCATCCGCGCGTGTACGTTTTCGTTTACGTGAGACCTGACACGACGCGCGCAGCGGCTTGATGAAGCCTAGGCAGAAAGAGAAGGCTCGCAGATCGCTGGGCCTTTTTCCAAACCGACTCGATCGGGATTACTGCCGCGTCGGTTTCTCCTCCACTACCGAAGGTGAACTTGGCGACTTACGCACATTTACTCGAAAGCCCGCGACCTTGCCCACTGGGGGTTCCGCTTGCGCGTTCCGCCGCGCAAAAGCGATGGCGAAGCGCTGATCCCAATTTAGTCGGCGTGCTGATGGGCCTGTGCCAGCTTTCGCTCTTTCGTGAATAGCTGACGGAGCAGCTAAGGCGAGATTCTCCCGACACTGGTACATTTATCTGGTACATTCTAAGCGTTCCGCCAAGGAGGGTGTGAGCGCAATGATCTGAAATTGTTAATAGGGGCAAAAGTGGAAACTTCTCCCCCCCTCTCCGCCATTGCGCCATTCTAACGCTCTGAAGTCGCTGAATTCAATTCACTATCGAGGTCGCGTCCCTAACTTGATCCCTAACATTTGCCTCCGTCACGAGCGATCTTATTTATTCGTTTCGGTACCGTAATGATGCCTCGGGTTAGCCCTCGGCCGTTTTTTGTTATCCCCAGGCTTTCCCGTGTATTCGCGGGACTTCGTTGGCGCACGACCGGCAAACGACCAGCCTTGGGAAAGCAAGAAAAGCGGCCTCTCCCTGACCAGGACAGAGGCCGCCTTACTCTATTTGACTTAACCTAGATCGGCTTAACGATTTGCGCGGACTGCTTGTTCAGCGCCTGAATGGCAATCTGAGCAGCGCTTCCACCGATCATACCCTCACCCACCTTCTTCGCGATATACGCCGGAAGATGTTTTGGCAGATACGTCGTCCGCACCCATTTGCGGAACTCACCCAAAGCATCATCCGGATAGCAGAATGGCGATTGCGGGTTGGACATCGCCTGAGGGAAATAGTCCGGATAATTGTGCTCGTATTTCATGCGCATTCCGTAGACTGCGTCCAAATTGTTACCCGTCCAGAATTTTCCCCAATGCAGCCCCACGCTGATGTCAGGAATGAATTTATCGCCGAGGTCGGCGCCTTCGCGGATCAGGGTTACCATCAGGTCGGCAATTTCCTTGAACACGCTGAAGTAGCCGGCCGGGACTGTATTGTATGCCAGCGACACGCGATCATGGAATTTCTGCCACGCCAAATTCGCCAACGGCTGCGGGCTGTAGCCCACCTGCTGGTAGATGAAGGCGCTGAAGCCGGCGCCCGCAAGAACCCTGTAGCTGTTGAGAGCATGATCTTTTGCGGCGCTGTTTGCTTCGAAGGCATAGTATTCCAATACCGCCATGCACACGCTGTCCGGAACGCGGTGATGGATCGTTCCGTCTTTAACAGCTGCAATGAAGGCGACACTGTCATCCGCGCCCCGGGCGCGCATAATCTCGCGAATGCGCTGCTCGCGAGGTTTCAGCGGAACATCCTGCCACTGCGCAGTCATGCGAACGATCATCGAGTGATCTACGCCGCACATGCGGGCTAGGCCACGCAAGGTAAGAAATGGCGTGCCATTTTTCAGCACGCCCATGCCGATCCCATCAATCTCCTTCTCGGCGACGATCTCGAGATCGAAAGAAATCTGGGCGGTGCTTGTACTAACGCTTTTTGACATAAAGTGTAACCTTTTCAGAACGTTGAGGTGGTGCTTTCAGCCACCCAGTTGGCGTTCCTCAAGGCAAACTCGTCATAAATCGCTTGACTAAACGACTCAGCGTCGCCACATAAGTCTCGTGATCACAACAAGCTGCCCCAAGGGCGGTGTTATTGGCCCGGTCGATGTTGGCGCATCGCCGGGCCGCTGCTTTTTGATCTAGCTTTCGGCTAAATCCATATCCAGATAGGTTCATCAGGCGCCTTGAACAAGGGTACCGCTTACAAACGCTTGGGAAATTTCCCTTTAAGTTCAATCATCCCGATTCACGCATTCTATATATAGCGTTTTTCGATTTACTTATCTTTAACGAATGCAAAATTTTTCGTAGAGGGCGGAGTTATCCCCCCAATGCACAGGCGCTAGCTTAGCTAGCGAGAAGCCATATCGAACGCGGCCGGCCCATCCGCCGCTTCCCTGATCCCTTTGAACGACGCATGACGTAGTTCCCGTCATCCGTCCAGGCGCGACGAGCACCGGCCTCGTGAAGATTGCACCCTTGCGCCTTCTGAATTGCGAGATCAAGAGCCGATCGCAATCCAAACGTGGTCCAGTCCAAGGCATTCTCCAAGCGGCTGGAGGAGGCGGTGGCTCGCTACCACGCCAATGCGATCTCCACCGTCGAGATGATCCAGGAACTAATCGCGCTTGCGAAGGAGATGCAGGTGGCGGCGGCGAGAGGCGAAGAATTGGGCCTCTCACAGGTGGAGATCGCCTTCTATGATGCGCTTGCAGCCAATGATAGCGCCGTGCAGGCCATGGGCAGCGAGCAGCACCGCGTAATCGCCCATGAGCTCGTCGAGCGGATGCGCAAGTCGGTGACCGTCGACTGGCAACATAAGGCGAGCGCTCGCGCCAAGATGCGTGTGCTAGTGAAGCGCATCCTGAAGAAGTTCGGTTATCCGCCCGATCTGGAGCAGGAAGCCGTGCAAACCGTGCTGGCGCAGGCGGAGGTGTTGCTACGGGAAATAGCCATAGAAAACGTAGTATAAGGTCGCCGGCATGAACATCAGACAGTGGCTGACGAAAAAGGCCAACGGGTATGACACGCTGCAGGTTCAGTAAATGCGAACTCTTACAGAGTCGCGATGTCCGGCAAAGCGTTGTCGGACGCCGTGCGCAGTCGCGCGTATAGCTCCTTTGCCTTTTCCAAGCGGTCGTCGGCAGCTTTGTCGGGCTTACGCCGCGCCGTTTCGGCCCATGGTTGCGGCTTACCTTCCTGCGCCAAATAGGCTGCCGTGGCAGCCAACTCTAACAGGACAGCATCCGAACGCGCTGCCTCCTTCGCCAATCCAATTCGGCCGGTCTGCGCGGACGGCTCGACAGACTGAACAGTGTAAACGGAATACGTTCCGCCCCACGAGGCTTGTTGCTGACGCTCCGAAATCAGATCGAACGCCGCGGCAAGCTCGGCCGTATCAGCCAAATCCTCGCTGAAAGGCCCATAGTGCTTGTATCCGAACCGAAACCGGTTTTCGAAACCGGCCAAGGTCAGCAGATAAGCTGTCTTCTGCAATTTAGTGCGGCCGACGATTTCGCCACCAGCATCCCCTATCACCTGAGCAACAGGAATTAGCCGGTCCCGCAAGCTCTTGGGCAATGCAGACATGTTCACGCTCCCTTGATTGTGTTGGATACGGCCTCCGAAACAAACTGACGGGCCTCATCGTCGCCTTCCGCCACATAGGCGCGAAAGGCACGAAAGACGCCCGTGGCTGCCACAGCGGAAGACCGGTCCCTGATGTCCACCAGTTTGTCCCCCTCCCGAATCCAGATTTGATTTATAGGCCCCTCCTCCTCGATTGGCTTGTATGGCTTGCGCGAGGCTGAATCGAGGAGGATGCGTCCCGAGCGATCAGCCTGTTTGAGCCATTCGTCTATGTTCTCGGTCACTTGTTCCTGCATTCTGAGAAAGACGCGATCATCGTATTTGCCAGACTGATCCGCGATCGCCGAAATGATAGATGGGCCGAGGTCGATTGCCTTGAACAATCTGCGCGTCTGAAGTCTGGCCGAAAACTCCTTCACGAGAGGATCGTCCGACTGACGCAGCAGCGGCAGCGCACCGAGGACCACCGAATCATCAAGGTCGGCGAGCACTGCAGGATTCTCAGGTTCTCTGAAAAGTTTGGTTAACGGATGGTTTTCCGGAAGCCCGGTGGTTAATGCTGCGCCATCGGCGGTGAGGCTCGCCACCCTCAGCAACATTGTCTGGAAGAGCTTTTCAGCGCCGCGGGTGGTCTTATGGAGATAGACCGTTGGGTACATCTGAAAGAGGCTTGTAACGAAGCCTTCCGCCGCATAGATCGCTTTCGGACCTAGGACGAAGGTCTGCCGCCGGACGCCGGCGCCGTCCGGCGGCAATTCACCTATTTCGAGGTTCGCGATCAGCCAATCGAAATCGATGCCGGCCAGCTGCGTGCCCGACATTAATCGGTCTCGGCGAACATAGTCGAGGCGGTCGGCATCGAACTGGCTCGACACCACCGAACGGTAGACTGTGGCGGGGCCGCCACGGACAATATCGGCGACCATGTCGGCGAACCCGTCGTAATAGCCGTTCAGAATGGCTCCGATCGCGCCGTTCTCGGTCGCTCGGATCAATGCTTCGCTGTGATCTTCGTGTTCTCCGACAAGCTTCCAGCCCAGTTGCTTGCCCACCGTCTCAAAAGCATGGCTGAATGGGCCGTGGCCCACGTCGTGAACCAGTGCCGCAGCAAGTGCCGCTTCTGCCTTGATGCGTTCCTCAGGTTTGTCGGGCACGTACCGGCGCACGATGCGCATAAGCTGCCGGGCTGTGTGGAAAACGCCGAGCGAATGAATGAAACGAGAGTGCGTCGCGCCCGGATAGACTACGTCACTGAACCCAAGCTGGCGAATCCGGCGCAATCTTTGGAACGGCGCAGTCTTGACTACTCGCCACAGCATCCGCTCGAAAGGATCACCCTCATCGAATTCGATTAGGTTGTGAAGCGGGTCGCGGACCCTCTGGCGCTTCGGATCAGACATGAAATCGTTCTATATTTGTTCCGATATGGACGCAACGAAAAACTGATTCGGCCAAAATCGGCCAATTATAGTTGATCCTTACGCCAGATACGGATCGAACTCTATGTTGGCACGCATTCGTCCACAGCGACCTTGCTAGCGCGCCACTCACCTCGCCACCTCGGCCTCTCGCTTCAATTTCGGGGATCGATTGCTTCTTCGCCAAACTCAAGCAATGGCGCGCCGCATCGCCACCCGCCGACCTGTTGACATTCGGACATCTCCTTGGGGGCAGGGTCGCCGATGTCGCGCTTGGACCGCGTTCGGCGTCTCGCGCCTCGTTACTCAAAGTTCGCTATCATCCGCTCGGTTAGACCAACTCCCGCCAGCTGCCACCTTCAGCCCATCTGGCTGATAGCCAGTCTCCTCGAACTCCTTCTGCAAATCGCCGGCAGCCAGCCGGGCCGCAGTCCAATTTTCCTCGTTTAAGTGTTCCTCAATCTTCGGATGGACAGCGAGGCTGATGTCTAAGTCCGACATTCGGACGAATCCGTCGGTGGCCTTCGCAAGCTTATCAGCCTCCGTACTGGCACTGCGGTAGGCGCGGTAGAACGGCTCATAGTAAGCGCGCCAAATCACGGGCGTTTCTGGCAGTTCCATCCCCCTGCCGTTTTCAGGTTCCGGATCGCGCCAGTAAAACTGGATGGTGTCATTTCTAAAAGAGGTGATGCAACCAATGTGAAGCTGGCATCTGGCTCCGCCAACGCTCACCAGCCTTTGAGCCTGCGCTTTAGCTTTTCTCTTTTCCTCCTCACCAGGCGCCGATGCCCTTCCCTTGCACTCAAAGGCATGCCAAGCCCCGTTGAACCTGGACTGCGCCACCATATCCGGCCTTGAGCGTCCAGATAGCAGCCCTGGTCTCAGCCAGTTCCTGAACACATCGAGGTGGACCGTCCAAGGAGCATCGAGGAGGCTCGCGGCAAAGAGTTTGCAGAGGACAAGGCCCAGGAAATAATTGACGGCCCCCTTCTCAGTAGGGTCCATTCGTTTGAAGAGATCGGTTCGGATGATCTTATGACCACTCGGCCCTCTCTGCTGAAGTGACATGCGCAGCATTGACCAGCGGAACCGCGCCTCGTGTAGGGAGGCGTCACCATGACGAAATACGTGAAATGTGTTGGGGCGACCGACCGTTATCGCCGCCCACAATATTTCGTCCCAATTGGTAGGTAGCCTGTAGCCACCATCGGTCAGGACCGCCGGGGGAAAGTCCTCGTTCTCGTAGTCAATGAAAAGAACGTGTGGAGCGAGAATAGAATACCAAGCCAAAAAGGCGCGCAACGCCGCTTCGCTTTCTATTTCCGCTCGCCGCGCGACGGCAGAATTCAGTGATTTTAGCAGCCCATTGAGATTGTCGTTCCTGGCGTGTCCAATATAGGTCACGCCTTCCAACGGTCTCATCGGCGGTAGAAACCAAATTCGCGTCACCGATGCCCTTCGATCCAGAGCGAGCACGCGACCTTTGGGCGTCTGGAAGCCAAGGACATACTGAACGTCTTTGATCGGTGAACCGAACCACCCGATCAAAATCTGCTCGGCGGCAGTGCTTGATAGTGTCACTCCGCCGCCTCTCTGCTTTCAAGGGCGGACGACGTCACAGCCTCGGCCAGCAGTGCGTCGAGCAGCTTGCGGCGCGTCTCGTCGGCGGTTATCAGGCTCGCCTCCAACTGGCCGCAGAGGGCCATGAGTTCATCAACCTTGGCGACGATTCGGTGTTGTTCAGCGAGCGGTGGGAGGGGAACAACGAACTGCGTAATATCAGTCAGGCGAAAGCTGTTCTTGATACCACGTTGCGGCTCATTGAATTGTTGCTGAGCGAATGGGGAGCGAAACAGTTCTGCGAGATAGCGACCTTTCATTTGCGGTGCAGGGCGAACCATTGCGGTGTGCTGGTTGATGTATGCTTCACCGAAGCCCTCCGGTATCAGCCCCAGCATACCAACGTCACCGGTGATCGAAATTAGAATGTCTCCCGCTTCAAGACGGGTTCGGGTGCCTTCCCCATCACCGGGAGGCTTGACGCGCTGAATTTGGTCAAGCCGAAGGCGATAGTGATCCTTTGAAAGATTGCCCATGCGGACGAAGATTGCGCCCTCACTTGAATAGTACTTTGCCCAATCCCGCGAACCACTTGTTACCAGCTGAGTTAAGTCACCAAGTCGGGCCCAAGCCCAGTGGTACGGAAGCTCGAACGACATATCAGCATCCGAAAGAGATGGCAGTTCCCTCTCTTTCCGAATTTCGCCCGACTTTACCAGCCGCGCCTTCTCGCGCGCGATCCGCTTCAACAAATCCTCCGCTGGCTCATCCTTCGGGTCCTGCGGCACGAGCTTGCCGCGGACCGCGAGGTTGAGGATGGCTTGGCGCAGTTGCTTGATCTGGTCCGGCCGCGCCGTGAGGGCCGGCAAGGTCCCCAACGCGAAACGGGCGTCGTCGCGGAATGTCTCGGGATCGGGGCTGTCGAGGCGGGCAAGGCTTGCCGCCGCCAACCGATCCCGCGTCGCCTCCCGCGCCGTCCGCGCCGCCTCCAGCTGGTCGCAGAGTTCCATCAGTTCATCGACCTTTGCGACGATGCGGTGTTGTTCGGAGAGTGGTGGGAGGGGGAACGGCAGAACTGCAAAATCGGCGTCATTTATTGCCGGATATGCTAGGCCCCGCTGGGTCTCCTCCACGCACTCCACCATGAACGGACTACGAAGAACAATCCAAATATAGCGCGGGGCAACGAGCCCGTGTCCATTGAGAACCGCAAAGGCCGTGCTGGCTATCGGCTTTGGCACAAATTCTGTGTCAATTATCGCGACATTCAACAGGTACGGACGAACACATGAATAGAGCACGTCTCCCTGCATAACTAGCTTGCGAGCTCGGCCTGGGGCCTCGCTGGGCTGTAATACTTTTGGGTCTGCGACTACCCCTGCTTCCTTATTGATTGCGGTAACGTCAATGTAGGTGAAGGCGGCCTCTGGAACCTCTTGTCCACGATCACTGGTAATCTCGCGGATACGCGCCCAGCGCCAGGATTGAGGCAATTCGAAAGGAGATTTTTCGACTGGAGGCAGGGCTTTTGGCTTTCGTATCTCGCCCGCTTTCACCAAGCGCGCCTTCTCAGCCGCAATCCGCTTCAACAACTCCGAGGCTGGCTCATCTGCAGAATCCTGCGGCACCAGCTTGCCGCGCACCGCCAAATCTAGAATGAACCGGCGGAGCCTTATAATCGCATCCGACGCATCGGCAGTCTTTTCGTAATGCTGCAACAGGCGCTCGGCGTTCATCGGGACAGCGCCTCCGCCAGAATGGACTTCAGCTGGTCGCGCAGCCGTGCCGCATCCGTTTCGGCTGCCATGAGATCGGCGAGCAGAACTTCGGGATCACCATGATCATCCGCCACCGTGTGCGGGTTCTTGACGTCCAGGTTGTAGCCCCGCGCCTTCACTTCATCCAAACTGATGCGCCAGGCCTGCGGACGTTCCTGCCTGCCCTTGCGCTCCTTGCCGCCCCACCAGTCGACGCAATCCTGCAGATGCTCCTGCCGGATCGGCTTGGTCATGGAATATGCCTTCTGCCCTTCCGGCACGCGGTGTTCCCAGAACCAGACGTCCCTGGTCGGGGTGCCCTTTTCGAAAAAGAGCAGGTTGGTGCCGATCGAGGCATAGGGCTTGAAGACCGAGTTCGGCAGACGGACGATGGTGTGGACGTTACATTCCTCCAGCAGATGTTCCTTGAGCCGCGTCTTGACGCCCTCTCCGAAGAGGGAGCCATCCGGCAGGACGACGGCGGCGCGACCGCCGGGCTTCAACAGACGCACGATAAGCGCGAGGAATAGGTCTGCCGTTTCCTTGGTGCGGAAGGTCGGAAAGTTGTTCTCGATGCCGTCTTCCTCGCGGCCGCCGAAGGGCGGATTGGTAAGGATGATGTCGACCCGCTCATCCTTCCCCCAGGAGATCAGCGGCCGGGCCAGCGTGTTGTCATGGCGCACAAAGCTCGGGTCCTCGACACCGTGCAGCAGCATGTTGGTGACGCAAAGCATATGCGGCAGCGGCTTCTTTTCCACCGCTCGCAAACTGGCCTGCATCTTCTCCCTCTGTTCGGGCGTCCGCACATGGTTCTTTTCCATATGGCGGATGGCGCAGGTGAGAAAGCCGCCGGTACCGCAGGCGGGATCAAACAAGACTTCGCCCGGCTCCGGATCGATGCGGTCGACCATGAAGGATGTCAGTGCACGAGGCGTGTAGTATTCCCCGGCGTTGCCGGCAGACTGAAGGTCGTTGAGGATTTGTTCGTAGATTTCCCCGAAATGCTGGCGCTTGGTCAGACTGTTGAAATCGATGTCACTGATCTTGTTGACCACCTGGCGGATCAACTGGCCCGATTTCATGTAGTTGTAGGCGTCTTCAAACAGGTCGCGCACGACGCGGCGGCGATCACCTGGCTGCGCCGAGACCGGCAAAGCCTTCAGCGTCGGGAAGAGCTCGTTGTTGACGAAGGCAAGCAGCGCCTCGCCCGTGATGCCTTCCGGATCAGCAGCCCAATTACTCCACTGGAATCTCACCGGGATCGGTGAGACGTAATTGTCGCGGGTCAGCTCCAGTTCCTGGTCCTGATCATCCATGATCTTGAGGAAGAACATCCAGCAGAGCTGGCTGATGCGCTGGGCATCGCCATCGACACCAGCATCCTGACGCATGATGTCCTGGATGGATTTGACGGTATTGCGGACTGACATGTGCACTGCTCTATCTGGTAAGGACGACACGGGGACTGCGGGAGGTACTAGCCTCACGAGGCATCGTCGTAAATCGCGTTCTGCATCTCATGGACGGCCCGCTCAAAGCTGGCCTTACCACCGAAGGCGCGGACGAGCTCAACCGGCGTGCCAAGCGTGTTCGCCGGCGGTATGCGCAGAACATTGGTATCGTCGAGGTTTAAGACACCTTCGTCGGCATATTTGGAGAGCAGTACGTCGAGCACCGCCCGCGCCTTGCCTTCATATCGACTGAAGACATCCCGCTTCTTGACGTTGTCGGCCCGCTCCTGGCGCGTCAGGGGCTTGCGGTTGAAGGCGATGTGGCAGACGAGATCGAAAGGATCGAGGTCGACGCCGAGCTCCTTGGCGATGACATCGAGCGGCAGGCCTTCCGCCGCCAGCTCTTTAACGAGTGCATCCTTGCGCTCCTCCGACTTCCAGCGCCTCAAGAAATCGTCAAGGCTGGCGAAATGTTTCAGCAGGGCGGCCTTGGTGTAGTCACGCAGGCTTTCGGTGACCAGCTTGCCGTTGGCGTCCAGATATTCGACGCGCTCGGCGACAATACGGGCACCGACGCCATCGACATAGACCTTCTTCTGTGGCTCGCCACTGCCGGGCGGAAACGTCACCTCCTCACCACCGGTGACCGGTGGATCGGCCGTGTATTCGTCCTGGGCCCCTTCCTCGAGACCTGTCGTATCGGTATCCGGCGGAGTGATCGGATCGGCCTCGCCCGGTTCGTAGATCTGGACAGGATCGCCATCGAATTCGGGATCGGCGAAATGGTTGGTCGCGCCGCGGAAATCCATCAGTGTGAAATAGAACTTCTGCGTATCCTCATGGACTCGCGTGCCGCGGCCGACGATCTGTTTGAACTCTGTCATCGAGCCGACTTGGCGATCCAGCACGATGAGCCGGCAGGTTTGGGCATCCACGCCGGTGGACAGCAGGCGCGATGTCGTGACGATGACGGGATAGCGCGATTCCGGATCGATAAAATTGCCGATCTGCGCCTGCCCAGTTGCATCGCTTCCCGTGATGCGCATGACGTAGCGGGCATTTTCGTCGCAGAGGTCCTTGTTCTCATTGATGAGCGCCTGGCGCATGCGGGCGGCATGTTCTTCATCCACGCAGAACACTATGGTTTTCTGAAAGCGGTCACCGCTCTCCTTGAGAAATGCCGTGACCTTGGCTGCGACCAGCTTTGTGCGCTCGTCTAAGACCAGTGCGCGATCAAAGTCCTTGGTGTTATAGATGCGATCCTCGACCTCTTCGCCGTCGCGGTCGAGCTGGCCCTTTTCCGGCCGGTAGCCTTCCACGTCGCGATCGATATGGACCTTAATGACCTTGTAGGGGGCAAGAAAGCCGTCGCTGATGCCCTGCTTCAGGGAATAGGTGAAGGCCGGCTCACCGAAGTAGGCCGTGTTGGAAACATACTCCGTCTCCTTCGGAGTCGCCGTCAGGCCGATCTGCGTTGCCGAAGAGAAGTACTCGAGAATTTCGCGCCAGGCGGAATCTTCCGCTGCACTACCGCGATGGCATTCGTCGATGACGATGAGATCGAAGAAGTCTGGCGAAAACTCGCGGTACAGCTTTTGCCGCTCCTCCGGACCGGTAATCGCCTGATAGAGCCCGAGGTAGATTTCGAACGCAGTGTCGATCCGGCGCTTCCTGTCCAGCGCGAGCTTCAGATCGACCTCGGTGCCGTCCGTGCGTTCGATCGTCTTCGACTTGGTGGAAAGCTTCGCCATCGCGCCGCCAAAGGGGCGGAAGTCGTTGACCATGGTCTGGTCGATCAAGACGTTTCGGTCAGCGAGGAACAGGATGCGCTTCTTGCGGCCGGCCTTCCATAGACGCCAGATGATCTGAAACGCCGTATAAGTCTTGCCCGTCCCCGTCGCCATGACGAGCAGGACGCGATCTCGCCCCTTGGCAATCGCCTCGATCGCCGCATTGATGGCGTTCACCTGATAATAGCGCGGGGCCTTGCCGCTGCCGTCGTCATAATAGTCCTGCAGCACCAACGCTTCGGCCGAACTGTCCAACCCTTTCCATGCACTGTACAGCCGCCACAGTTCCTCCGGTGACGGAAACCGGTCCAGGCGGAGATTTTCCTCCTTCAGGTAACGCTGACCAGTGCGATCGTGGAAGACAAAGCCGTCGCCGTTTGAGGAGAAGACGAATGGAATTGCCAGCGTTTCCGCATAGTCCAGCCCCTGTTGCAGACCATCGCCAACGGCGTGGTTGTTGTCCTTGGCCTCGATGAGGGCAATCGGGATGTTGGGCTTGTAGTAAAGGACGAAATCCGCCTTCTTTGCCGTGCCCCGTGCCACCAGTTTGCCGCGGACGGTGATGCGCCCCTTGGTGAAGAACACCTCCTCACGAACCTGCAACATCGTGTCCCAACCGGCGTGCTTGACCGCCGGCAAGATGAACTTCGTGCAGATATCGCGTTCCGTCAAAGAGCGCTTGTCCATCGAGATGTCGTTCCCCGCCTTCCCCGTCGATCCTTCCCAATGAATAGCGTTCCGCCTGCTGTTGCAACCCTGAGACAAGGACGGAAGGTTGAGATGTCACTTGGGACGGAAAGGAACTGGCCGTCAGAGTAGCGGTCGGCCATGTATCCGAAGAACTCGACCAGCCTCGATGGCAACAGAACACGCCGGCCTGCGTGACAGCCGCCCCCGTCCATGCCATAGGGGTGCCCGCAACCAACCAGGCCGTCTTTCCCATGATCCGCATCGATAATATCAGCAAGTCCAACAGTCACCGCATTCTCTATATCGAAGCCTCGGCGGCGTTGAACCGGGGCGAGAAGATTGGTCTCGTCGGCCCGAACGGGGCGGGAAAGACGACGCTTTTTCGGATGATCACCGGCGAGGAACTGCCTGACGAGGGACAGGTCTCGGTCGAGAAGGGCATGACGATCGGCTATTTCGATCAGGACGTCGGCGAGATGGGCGGACGGTCGGCCGTCGCCGAGGTGATGGAGGGGGCGGGACCGGTGAGCGCTATCGCGGCGGAGCTGCGTTCGCTCGAGGCGGCGATGTCGGATCCGGACCGCATGGATGACATGGATCAGATCATCGAGCGCTATGGCGAGGTGCAGGCGCGCTACGAGGAGCTCGATGGCTATGCGCTGGAGGGACGTGCCCGCGAGGCTCTGGCGGGCTTGAGCTTCAGCCAGGAGATGATGGACGGCGATGTCGCCAAGCTGTCGGGCGGCTGGAAGATGCGCGTGGCGCTCGCCCGCATCCTCCTGATGCGCCCGGACGTCATGCTGCTCGACGAGCCGAGCAACCATCTCGATCTCGAAAGCCTGATCTGGCTGGAAGAATTCCTGAAAACCTATGACGGCGCGCTGTTGATGACGTCCCATGACCGCGAGTTCATGAACCGGATCGTCACCAAGATCATCGAGATCGATGGGGGTACGCTCACGACCTATTCCGGCGATTACGGCTTCTATGAAGAACAGCGGGCGCTCGCCGAGCGGCAGCAGCAGGCGCAGTTCGAGCGCCAGCAGGCGATGCTCGCCAAGGAGATCAAGTTCATCGAGCGCTTCAAGGCCCGCGCCTCGCACGCCTCGCAGGTTCAAAGCCGGGTGAAGAAGCTCGAGAAGATCGACCGCGTCGAGCCGCCGCGCCGGCGCCAGACCGTCGCCTTCGACTTCCTGCCGGCGCCGCGCTCCGGCGAAGACGTCGTCAACCTCAGGAGCGTCCACAAGGCCTATGGCAGCCGGACGATCTATGACGGGCTCGACTTCATGGTGCGCCGGCGCGAACGCTGGTGCATCATGGGCATCAACGGCGCCGGCAAGTCGACACTCTTGAAGCTCGTCACCGGCACCACCACGCCGGACAAGGGCAGCGTGTCGCTCGGCGCCAGCGTCAAGCTCGGCTATTTCGCCCAGCACTCCATGGACCTGCTCGACGGCGACAGCACCATACTGCAATGGCTGGAGGAACGCTTTCCGAAGGCCGGCCAGGCGCCGCTCCGGGCGCTTTCCGGCTGTTTCGGCTTTTCCGGCGATGACGTCGAGAAGCGGTGCCGGGTGCTCTCCGGCGGCGAGAAGGCGCGGCTGGTGATGGCCGCGATGCTGTTCGACCCGCCGAACTTCCTCGTCCTCGACGAGCCGACCAACCACCTCGATCTCGATACGAAGGAAATGCTGATCAAGGCGCTCTCGGCCTATGAGGGCACCATGCTGTTCGTCTCGCACGACCGCCGTTTCCTGTCGGCGCTCTCCAATCGGGTGCTGGAGCTCACACCGGAGGGCATCCAGCAATATGGCGGCAGCTATGCCGAATATGTCGAGCGCACCGGACAGGAGGCGCCGGGCCTGCGCGGATAGCTTCGCGCGTGGGCTGAAAGCCTGCGCGCGTTCTCTCGACAATCATAGGAGAGGCAGTTGCGTCTACCGTGCGGCTCGGGCCAAGGGCCGGCTGCACGTTTGAGCCGCCCTGCTCTCCGCCAGAGCCCGCCTCGCCCAATCTGCCCAGAGCTCCGCCGGCGGCAGCCAGATCCAGCCGCCGGCCTCGTCGCCCACGGCCTCGGCCTTGCCGGCCGCGGCACAGGCCGCCGTCAACAGGCAGATCCAGGCGGCCCGCCTTTCATGGTCGCGCTCGTCGGTCACCCTCTCGAGCACGCGCTCGTCGTTCCAGCCGATGAACTTCAGCAGCTCCGCGAACACACCGCTCTCAAGCGCGTGATCGTAGAGCCAGTCGAACTTCTTGCGCTTCGCCGCCTTCGACAGGGCAAAGCGCTCGTCCGCGATGAGAACGCCGAGAAAGGCATTCGGAAAGGCCTCGATGATCGCCGCGCCGGGAATCACGGATGGGCCGACCGGCGCTGCGGCGGCGAGGTGGGCGACCTGCGCGGCCGTCTCGGCGGCGGCTTTTCTTAAAAGCCGGCCGTAGCCGTGGTGGCTGAGGCCGGGTTTGCAGCGCGTCTGGAAGGCGCCGCGGATGAAGAGGCGCTCGCAGAGGCGGGCGAGGTCGTCGGGGGCGCCCGGCGGCGTCAGCGGGCCGTCGATGGCGATCACCGAAAATGTCGTCGCGGGCGGGATCTTCTGCTTACGGCGCTCCCAGTCCGTGTAAGTCTTCGCGGCGTCCACCGCGCCGGCAAGGCTCCAGGCGATGCCGGTGGTCGGCCGCGATTGCGAAAAGCCGACGTCGATGCCGAGCAGGCTGTCGAAGCTCATGTCTTTCCCTCGCCTATCCGTGTCGCGGCGGTAGGCGCGCATGGGGTGGCGCAGCCGTTACCGCTTATCACGCACCCGCATTCTCCCGCAGCCACCGTTCCAAGGCCGCGATCACCGCCAGCCGCAGGCTCGCATTCCAATTGAGCGCGCGGGCGAGCGCCCGCCCGTCGGAGGCAAAACCGATCTCGTTCATCACGTCTTCCGGGGTGATTTTCCGTCGCGCCATGGTCGCCCGGATTTCCCGGATCGCCGCGGGAAGCAGGTAGCGGCCGCTGGCGATCGGCGCATGGTCCGCTCGTGCGCCCTCCGAGCGCGATCCGGCCGCGGCCGCGCTTTCGGGAAGGGCGCCGGTGGTGCCGAGCCAGGCGAGGAAGGCGTCGCGTTCGCCGTCCGTCGCCTTCGTCCAGGAATTCTTGAGTTTTTCCAGCCGGCTTCGCTCCGGCTTCAGCCCGGCAAGCACGAGCGCCTTGCGGAGCGATGAAACCTTGCCGGCGAGGAGCGCGTCGTGAACGTCCGGAAACTCGGCCTTCAGCCGCCTGAGGTCGTCGTCGTCACGCTTCTTCGCCATTCTCGCCTTCCGATCGGGATATTTGGGGCACGCCCTATCCTGGCGCGCCAAAGCCGCTGTAGCATTTGGACGGCTGCATGTCTTTGTTCTTGGGGGCATGGGGGGTTCTTGCATCGGGATCGATGAGGAGACATGAGGGGCGGCCCAAGTTCTGCCCCTCAAGCTCTGCACAAGTCAGCCTGCCTAGGATCGCGTCCGATGAGCCGCAATGGGCGCGGCCGAGAAGGAGACGATGGATGTCCAACGACGTGGAACAGTATAGCGACCCGCAGGAAGCGATGATCGCCCAGTTCCTCATGATCAATGATGGCGACGACCTGACGGATATCCTCGTTGCCGCACTCGAAGACGCCTTCCGGATCCTCGACGAAGAATTCCAGACGCTGCATTGAGCGCCCGGGAGGCGGGCGCTCGGCCGACAAGGCAACGCCGGGCTGGCCGCCATCTGTATAAGGCAGTGCGATTGTTATAGAATGGAAAGCGACTTCTGGACACCAATCGGGAGGACGCTGATGCCTATAGTCAAATCATCCGCGGTCCTGGACTCTTCCGCCATCCACGACGTCGCCTATGACGTGCGGACTCGCACCTTGACCATCTGGCTCCTCGGCAATCGCCGCCCTTATCACTACCTGGGTGTGCCGCTGGAGGTTTACGAGGAACTGGTGCATGCGGAATCTGCCGGCCACTTTTTCAACGAGCACATCCGCCACCATTACAAATACATGCATTGAGGGCCCGGCGTCGCAGCGCTTC
This sequence comes from Sinorhizobium alkalisoli, assembly GCF_008932245.1. Lineage (NCBI taxonomy): Bacteria > Pseudomonadati > Pseudomonadota > Alphaproteobacteria > Hyphomicrobiales > Rhizobiaceae > Sinorhizobium > Sinorhizobium alkalisoli. The sequence goes on from NZ_CP034909.1 coordinate 3,174,588, forward strand.
GTGTTGCGGATCTGACCGGCATCGGCGTCTTCCCGTATGCCCGTGTGACGGTATGCCAATCATCCAGCGCGTGCGGCACGCGCCTTCCATGAGGCCGATCCGCAGCGTCCCGGCTGAGCCGCGGCGCATGGCGCTCAATCCGGCGGCCATTGCATGAGCGCGACGCTTTGCGCAGTCCTGCCCTGCGAGCCGGCCCCCTTTCGCGATCGCAAAAAAACCTGTATGAGCCCGGCAACTGAAAAGCGGTGCCCGCCTTGTCGCGCGTGCCTGAGATACTTCCGAGAGAAAAAATGAGCATTCGCAACATCGCGATCATCGCGCACGTCGACCATGGAAAGACCACGCTCGTCGACGAACTCCTGAAACAGTCGGGCTCGTTCCGCGAGAACCAGCGCGTCGCCGAACGCGTGATGGATTCCAACGATCTCGAAAAGGAACGCGGCATCACCATCCTCGCCAAGGCGACCTCGGTCGAGTGGAAGGGCACGCGCATCAATATCGTCGACACCCCCGGCCACGCCGACTTCGGCGGCGAGGTCGAGCGCATCCTGTCGATGGTGGACGGTGCCATCGTGCTGGTCGATGCCTCCGAGGGCCCGATGCCGCAGACGAAGTTCGTGGTTGGCAAGGCCTTGAAGGTCGGCCTGAAGCCGATCGTCGCGATCAACAAGATCGACCGTCCGGACGGCCGCCACGAGGAAGTCATCAACGAAGTCTTCGACCTCTTCGCGGCGCTCGATGCGACCGACGAGCAGCTCGATTTCCCGATCCTCTACGGTTCGGGGCGTGACGGCTGGATGAACGTCAATCCCGAAGGTCCGAAGGACCAGGGAATGGCGCCGCTGCTCGATCTGGTCCTGAACCATGTTCCCGAGCCGACCGTGGCGGAAGGGCCGTTCCGGATGATCGGCACGATCCTCGAGGCCAATCCCTTCCTCGGCCGCATCATCACCGGCCGCGTCCACTCCGGTTCCGTCAAGCCGAACCAGGCGGTCAAGGTCCTCGGCCAGGATGGCAAGCTGCTCGAAACCGGCCGCATTTCGAAGATCCTCGCCTTCCGCGGCATCGAGCGCCAGCCGATCGAGGAAGCCCATGCCGGCGACATCGTCGCCATCGCCGGCCTCACCAAGGGCACCGTCGCCGACACCTTCTGCGATCCTTCCGTGGCCGAGGCGCTGACCGCCCAGCCGATCGATCCGCCGACCGTCACCATGTCCTTCATCGTCAACGATTCGCCGCTCGCCGGCACCGAGGGCGACAAGGTGACCTCGCGCGTCATCCGCGACCGCCTGTTCAAGGAAGCGGAGGGCAATGTCGCCCTGAAGATCGAAGAGTCGTCGGAAAAGGACTCCTTCTTCGTCTCCGGCCGCGGCGAACTGCAGCTCGCGGTGCTGATCGAGACGATGCGCCGCGAAGGCTTCGAGCTCGCCGTTTCGCGTCCGCGCGTCGTCATGCACAAGGACGAGAGCGGCCAATTGCTGGAGCCGGTCGAGGAAGTCGTCATCGACGTCGACGAGGAATATTCCGGCGTCGTCGTGCAGAAGATGTCGGAGCGCAAGGCCGAGATGGTCGAGCTTCGTCCGTCCGGCGGCAACCGCGTCCGCCTCGTCTTCTTCGCCCCGACCCGTGGCCTGATCGGCTACCAGTCGGAGCTTTTGACCGACACCCGCGGCACGGCGATCATGAACCGCCTGTTCCACGACTATCAGCCCTACAAGGGCGAGATCGGCGGCCGCGTCAACGGCGTGCTGCTTTCGAACGAAGCCGGCGAGGCGGTCGCCTATGCGCTCTTCAACCTCGAAGACCGCGGCCCGATGGTGATCGAGCCCGGCGAGAAGGTCTATGAGGGCATGATCATCGGCATTCACACCCGCGACAACGACCTCGAGGTCAATGTCTTGAAGGGCAAGAAGCTCACCAACATGCGCGCCGCCGGCAAGGACGAGGCCGTGCGGCTGACGCCGCCGATCAAGATGACGCTGGAGCGGGCGCTCTCCTGGATCCAGGACGACGAACTGGTGGAAGTGACGCCGAAGTCGATCCGGCTCCGCAAGCTGCATCTCGACCCGCACGAGCGCAAGCGCTTCGAAAAGGCCCGCACCGCCGGCGCGGCGTAAGGATCGGACGAAGGGGCGCGGCAGCCGCCCCTTCAGCCGTGAAAGCCTGCTCATGGTGACTCGCGGCCGAAAGAATGCTAAAGCGCCTCGCAAATTCGGAGCCCCGCGCCTCTTGAGCGCGCATTGAGGCTCGCCAGATTTCAACTTGCGCATCGGGGCTGGAACCGGGATCGTTCCCGGACGGCCCTTGGCTTTACGACAGGACATCACGCGCATGCCGGCCACGGAGACCTTGAACAGGGACAGCGTCAAGACGCCTGAAGTCGGCGCCATGCCACGGACGGAGAAGCCGTCGCTGATCGGCATCTCGCGCGAGGACATGGCGAAGGCGCTAACCGAGAAGGGCGTGCCGGAACGGCAGGTCAAGATGCGGGTGAGCCAGCTCTGGCACTGGCTCTATGTGCGCGGCGTCTCCGACTTCGACCAGATGTCGAATGTCTCCAAGGACATGCGCGAAATGCTGAAAGAGCATTTCACCATCGCGAGGCCGGAGATCGTCGAGGAGCAGGTTTCGGGTGACGGCACGCGCAAATGGCTTTTACGCTTCCCGCCGCGCGGCGCCGGTCGGCCGGTAGAGATCGAAACCGTCTATATTCCCGAGGAAGGCCGCGGCACGCTCTGCATATCGAGCCAGGTCGGGTGCACGCTCACCTGCTCCTTCTGTCACACCGGCACGCAGAAGCTGGTGCGCAACCTGACGGCCGAGGAAATCCTCTCGCAGCTGCTGCTTGCCCGCGACCGGCTCGGCGATTTCCCGGAGCGCGACACGCCGCAGGGCGCGATCGTGCCGGCCGAGGGCCGCAAGATCACCAATATCGTCATGATGGGCATGGGCGAGCCGCTCTATAATTTCGACCACGTCAAGACGGCGCTGCTGATCGCCTCGGATGGCGACGGCCTGTCGCTGTCGAAGCGCCGCATCACGCTCTCGACCTCCGGCATCGTGCCGGAAATCTACCGCACCGGCGAGGAGATCGGCGTCATGCTCGCGATCTCGCTGCATGCCGTCAACGACGAGCTGCGCGACATGCTGGTGCCGATCAACAAGAAATATCCGCTGAAGCAGCTGATGGAGGCCTGCCGCGCCTATCCGGGGCTCTCCAACGCCCGCCGCATCACCTTCGAATATGTGATGCTGAAGGACGTCAATGACAGCCTGGAAGACGCCAAGGAGCTGGTGAAGCTCCTGAAGGGCATTCCGGCGAAGATCAATCTCATCCCCTTCAATCCCTGGCCGGGCACCAATTACCAGTGCTCGGACTGGGAGCAGATCGAGAAATTCGCCGACTTCATCAACCAGGCCGGCTACGCCTCGCCGATCCGCACCCCGCGCGGCCGCGACATCCTCGCCGCCTGCGGCCAGCTCAAGTCGGAATCCGAGCGCATGCGCAAGGTCGACCGCCTTGCCTTCGAGGCGATGATGATCGCCAATCACGGCGAGGATTGAGTGGCGGTGCCAGGCAGCGATTGCCGGCGCCTTTCCACGGAACAGAAGCGACGAGCCGAACCCGTCTGAGGCGAATGCGGATGAATGGGTGTACAATCAAGAAGTTTGATGGGTGAAGCTGTTTCCGTCGATTGATCCGGTCCTTCCGCTCTCCTAAGAAACGGCCCAGGTCATCTGAGCGGGACGCATTCAAGGCCGCTCGAAAAACAGGAGGACCCCCCATGCGTTCACTTCTCATCGCGCTTGCCGCCACCGTCGCGCTCACGCTGCCGGCGCGCGCCGAGGACGTGACGGTCGCCGTGACGGCGATCGTCGAGCATCCGGCGCTCGATGCCGCCCGCGACGGCGTCAAGGATGCGCTTGCCGCCGCCGGCTACAAGGAAGGCGAGAACCTGAAATTCGTCTACGAGTCGGCGCAGGGCAATCCCGCGACCGCCGCGCAGATCGCCCGGCAGTTCGCCGGCGATGCGCCGGACGTGATCGTGCCGATCTCGACGCCGTCCGCCCAGGCCGTCGTCTCCTCGATCCGCGACATTCCGGTGGTCTTCACGGCCGTCACCGACCCGCTCGGCGCCCAGCTCGTCAAGGACATGGACAAGCCCGGCGGCAACGTCACCGGCCTTTCCGACATGTCGCCGGTCGCCGAGCATGTGGCGCTGATCAAGGAGATCCTGCCCGAGGCCAAGTCGATCGGCTTTCTCTACAATTCCGGTGAAGCCAATTCGGTCTCGCTGCTGGAGGTCCTGAAGGAAGAGGCCGAAAAGGCCGGTCTTAGCGTGGTCGAATCCGCCGCGACCAAGTCGGCCGAGGTCCAGGGCGCCGCCCGCGCCCTCGTCGGCCGCGCCGACGTGATCTATGTTCCGACCGACAACACGATCGTCTCCGCGCTCGAGGGCGCCGTGGCGGTCGCCGAGGAAAGCAAGCTGCCGCTCTTCACCGCGGACACGGATTCCGTTTCCCGCGGGGCGATCGCGGCCCTCGGCTTCAACTACTACGACGTCGGCAAGCAGACGGGTGAGGTGGTCGTGCGTGTCCTCAAGGGCGAAAACCCCGGCGATATCCCGGTCAGGGTCGCGGCCGGCACGGACCTGGTGGTCAACAAGAGTGCCGCCGAGAAGATGGGCGTCGCCCTGCCGGAAAGCGTACTTTCCCGCGCGACCCGCGTGATCGAGTAACGGCGGCCGGAACTGTGGCGCCGTGTCGATGTTTCGGCGTGGATCCTCGGGTCAAGCCCGAGGATGACGACGGGAGGGCGCTTCCCAATCGTCGCCGGCGGTGGAGTTGCGGCTACTTCTCCACTTCGTCATCCTCGGGCTTGACCCGAGGATCCATGCCTGAGCGACACCACAGTTAGAAACGGTCACCGGCTTTAACCTGTGCAGCGTTCATATGATGAAGTTCCGCGTCTCGCGGAGCGCCGAATGAGAGGACTACCGGCCTTGAGCCAAATCGCTTTCTGGGGAGCCGTGGAACTGGGGCTCGTCTATGCCTTCATCGCCGTCGGCGTCTTCCTGGCCTTCCGGGTGCTCGACTTTCCCGACCTGACCGTCGACGGCTCGTTTCCGCTCGGCGCGGCGGTGACGGCGGTGCTGATCATCGCCGGCGTCAATCCGTGGCTCGCCGCGGCCGTCGCCATGGCCGCCGGGGCTGCCGCCGGCCTCGTCACGGCGCACCTCAATGTACGTTTCCGCATCCTCAACCTCTTGGCCTCGATCCTGACAATGATCGGGCTCTTCTCGGTCAATCTGCGCATTATGGGCCGGCCGAATGTCGCGCTGATCAATGCCGACACCATGCTTTCGCCCTTCTATGGCCTGGGTCTCAGGGATTTCTACGTGCGGCCGTTCTTCGTCGGCATGCTGGTCGTCGTCGCGGTCGTCCTCGTCTGGCGCTTCCTCGAAAGCGATGCGGGGCTGGCGATGCGCGCGACCGGCGCCAATGCCCGCATGGCGCGGGCGCAAGGGGTCGAGACGAGCCGGCAGATCTATCTCGGCATGGCGCTTTCCAACGCGCTCGTCGCGCTCGGCGGGGCGCTCTTTGCCCAGACCAACGGCTTTGCCGACGTGACCTCCGGCGTCGGCACCATCGTCGTCGGGCTCGCGGCGGTCATCATCGGCGAGACGCTGCTCGGCGCCCGCGGCATCCTGATCGCGCTTATCGGCTGCGTCTTCGGCTCGATCCTCTATCGCATCGCCATCCAGCTCGCGCTTTCGAGCGATGTGCTCGGCCTCAGGGCATCCGACCTCAATTTCGTCACCGCCGCTCTCGTTACCGTGGCCCTGATCCTGCCCCGCCTGCGCCGCGGAGGTGTCGCATGATCAATTTCAAGGACATCCGGGTCGTTTTCGGCAAGGGCACGCCGCTCGAGAAGCAGGCGCTGAACGGCGTCAGCCTGACGATCGACGAAGGCTCCTTTGTCACCGTGATCGGCTCGAACGGCGCCGGCAAATCCACCCTGCTCGGCGTGCTCGCCGGCGATGTGATAGCGAGCGCCGGCAAGGTGACGATCGGCGACACGGACGTGACGCGCAAGGGAACGGCGGCGCGTGCCGGTCTCGTCGCCCGCGTCTTCCAGGACCCGCTCGCCGGCAGTTGCGGCGCGCTGTCGATCGAGGAGAACCTGGCGCTTGCCGCCCGGCGCGGCGAAAGCCGCGGGTTGACGCCGGCGCTTGGGATCAAGCGCCGCGCGCATTTCCGCGAGCGCATTGCCGAGCTCGGCCTCGGGCTCGAAGGCCGCATGGGCGACCGCATGGACCTGCTTTCCGGCGGTCAGCGGCAGGCCGTCTCGCTGGTGATGGCGACGCTTGCCGGCTCGAAGGTGCTGCTGCTCGACGAGCACACCGCCGCGCTCGATCCCGGCATGGCGGAGTTCATCATGAACCTCACGCAGAAATTCGTCACCGAGCGCAGGCTGACGACGCTGATGGTCACCCATTCGATGCGCCAGGCGCTCGATTTCGGCCACCGCACGATCATGCTGCACGGCGGCGAGATCGTGCTCGACGTAGCGGGCGACAGCCGCAAGACGCTGGAGGTCGAGGACCTCATCGCCATGTTCCGCCGCATCCGCGGCCAGACGCTCGACGATGATGCACTGCTGATCGGGTGAGTCGAACTCCGACGATCAGTCGCTACCGCCGCAGGCTCACCGCGCTTGCGTCAGAAAAATCTTCACCGCGAAGGCCGAGAACACCCCGGCGAAGCTGTAATCCATCGCCCGCATGACACGTCGGTTGCGCTGCAGCCACGCGGCAAGCCAGTCGGCGGCGAGCACGACCATCGCGTTGACCGGCATGCCGATGACGATGAAGAAGAAGCCGAGGAACAAGAGCTTGCCGGTCACCGCCGGATCGCCGGCACTGACGAATTGCGGCAGGAAGGTCATGAAGAAGATCACGACCTTCGGGTTGAGGATGTTCACCGAAAAGCCCGTCGCGATGTTGGAGAGTGCCGAGCCCTTCGCTTCCGTCACCTTCGCCACCGAAAGGCTCGAGCCGTAGCGGATCGCCTGGATCGCGAGCCAAAGGAGATAGGCAGCACCCCCGGTCTTCAAAACCAGGAACGCCGTCGGCGACGCTGTGATCAGCGCCGAGATGCCGAAGGCGACGAGCAGCGTGTGGACGACGATGCCAAGCCCGGTGCCGAGCACCACGAACAGCGCCGCCTTCTTGCCCTGGGCCAGCGCCCGGCTGATCGAGAGCGTCATGTCCGGTCCGGGTGTGGCCGCCAGGAGCAGGCTCGCGGCAGCAAAGGCAAGGAGCGTCGGCAGGCTGGGCACGAAATCCATGGCTGTTCCTCGGGCGGATGATCTTTTCTGCTACCGCAGGATCCGCGCCTTTGCCAGCAGATTCGTCCGAATGCCGCTGGTTGCGCTTGTATCGCTCCGAGTTCTGGCTAAAGTGCCGCAGATTTTTCACGGGGCGCAGCAACGCCCTCAAAGACCAGACGGACAGACATCATGACATCGCACAAAGACGTGAAAAAGGTCGTTCTCGCCTATTCCGGCGGTCTCGACACCTCGATCATCCTCAAGTGGCTGCAGGCGGAACTCGGCGCCGAAGTGGTGACCTTCACCGCCGATCTCGGCCAGGGCGAGGAACTGGAACCGGCGCGCAAGAAGGCCGAGATGCTCGGCATCAAGGAGATCTATATCGAAGATGTCCGCGAGGAATTCGTGAAGGACTTCGTCTTCCCGATGTTCCGCGCCAATGCGGTCTATGAGGGCGTCTACCTGCTCGGCACCTCGATCGCCCGGCCGCTGATCTCCAAGCACCTGATCGACATCGCCCGAAAGACCGGCGCCGATGCGATCGCCCATGGCGCGACCGGCAAGGGCAACGACCAGGTCCGCTTCGAACTCTCGGCCTATGCGCTGAACCCGGACATCAAGATCATCGCCCCCTGGCGCGACTGGTCGTTCAAGAGCCGCACCGAATTGCTGGAATTCGCCGAGAAGCACCAGATCCCGGTCGCGAAAGACAAGAAGGGCGAGGCCCCCTTCTCCGTCGACGCCAACCTGTTGCACTCCTCCTCGGAAGGCAAGGTTCTCGAAGACCCGGCCCAGGAAGCGCCGGAATATGTGCACATGCGCACGATTTCGCCGGAAGCCGCTCCCGATAAGGCGACCATCATCAAGATCGGCTTCGAGCGCGGCGACGCGGTCTCGATCGACGGCGTTCGCCTGTCGCCGGCAACGCTGCTCGCCAAGCTCAACGACTATGGCCGCGACAACGGCATCGGCCGCCTCGACCTTGTCGAGAACCGCTTCGTCGGCATGAAATCGCGCGGCGTCTATGAGACGCCAGGCGGCACGATCCTGCTCGCCGCCCACCGCGCGATCGAGAGCATCACACTCGACCGCGGCGCCGCGCATTTGAAGGACGAGCTGATGCCGCGCTATGCCGAGCTCATCTATTACGGCTTCTGGTTCTCGCCGGAGCGCGAGATGCTGCAGGCGGCGATCGACAAGAGCCAGGAACATGTGGAAGGCGAAGTGACGCTGAAGCTCTACAAGGGCAATGTCATGGTCATAGGCCGCGAGAGCGACAAGTCGCTCTATTCCGACAAGCTGGTCACCTTCGAGGACGACCAGGGCGCTTACGACCAGAAGGACGCCGCAGGCTTCATCAAGCTCAATGCGCTGCGCCTGCGCACGCTGGCCGCGCGCAACCGTTGAGTTTGGTAGAGATTTGGAAGAAAGCCGCGGCGGAGCGATCCGCCGCGGCTTTTTGATTGGCACCTATTCCGCCGCGCCCTGCAGAGGTTCTTCGGCAAGCTCCGGCGCCGTCAGAGGTCTAATTCGAACGGTTCTGCGATACCAGAGATAGCTGGCTATCGAGATCAGCCCGAAGCCCGGGATGATCGTTCCGAGCGCCAGCACCGGCGCGCCGACGAGAGCGGCGAGCGCGCCGCCGACGAGCCCCGCCCCCATCTGGATGAAGCCCATCATCGCCGATGCAGTGCCGGCTATATGCGGGAACGGCGCCATCGCCGCCGTCATCATATAGGGCATGACATAGGCGATGCCGAAGGCATAGAGACCGATCGGCACCATCACCGAGAAAAAGCTCGGATCGAGCGCGTGCATGCTGAAGGCCAGGCCGAGGCTCGCCGCACCGATGAAGAAAAGTCCCGCCGGCACCAGCGCCTGCGGCGTGAAGCGCCGCATCAGGAGCCGCACGGTGACGGTGCCCGAAAAGAAGAGCCCCGATTGCATCAGCATGCCGACGCCAAATTCGGTCGGCGTCAGGCCCACTTCGCCGATCAGCACGAAGGGCAGCATCGTCGCCCAGGCATAGAGGGCGCCGACCGCGCCGCCGATCACCAGCGTCGAGGAGACGAAGCGGCTGTCCCTCGACAGTTCGCCATAGGCCCGGAGAATCGGCAGGAGATGCCCCTTGCTGCGATCCGGCGTCGCCGTTTCGGCCATGAAGAACTGCACGGTAATACAGGCCATCAGCGCGAAACCGACCATCAGCAAAAAGATCGACCGCCAGCCGAAGAGGCCGAGCGCGATGCCGCCGAGCGTCGGCGAGACGGCGGGCCCGAGCGCGAGCATCATGCCGATCATGTTCATGAGGCGCGCGGCCGTCGTGCCGGTGAACTGGTCGCGAACGATGGCGCGCGCCACCGTCATGCCGACCGATGCGCCGATTCCCTGCACGAGCCTTCCGGCCAGCAGCATCGCGACGGACGGAGCAAAGGCCGCCATCAGGCTGCCGGCGAGATAGATCGCCATGAAGATCAAGGTCGCCCGGCGCCGGCCGATGACGTCGGACAGCGTGCCGGAAACGAGCTGAGCGAAGGCGAAGCCGCCGAAATAGAGCGACAGCGTCATCTTGATCGCCGCTTCGCTCGAAGAAAAGGCGCGTACGAGGTCCGGCATGGCCGGCGTGTAGAGCGCCATGGAAACGGGGCCGAGCGCCACGAGGAAGGCACCGATGATGCTCGTGCGCCGCTCGCTCATCCGCAGCGTCATTCGGCCGCTCCCTTGTCCTTGCGGGCAAGGCAGGGATCGAGCCGGCGGAGATTGTCGCGCAGGATCTTCAGATTGGCGCGCAGCAGCTCCCGTCCCTCCTCTCCGAGGCCTTCGGTATAGGCGTTCATCATATCGCGCAGGCCTTCGGTCAACGCGGAAAGCAGCGGATCGGCGCTGTCAGTGACGACGACATTCTTCGCGCGTCGGTCGGCCGGGTCCGGCACACGCACGACGAGCCCCATCGTCTCGAGGCGATCGAGATAGGTCGAGAGCGTCATCGGCTCGATTCCCATGCGGGTGGCGATTTCCGCCTGCTTGATCCCTTCGGTCGCCGCCACCTGGATCAGGGCCCGCGCCTCGCCCGGGGTGATGCCGAGCGCCATCTGATTGACCTTGCGGTCGAAGGCGCCGCGCAACAGGCGGGAGACATCGGTGAGCAGCATTCCGATCGCATCGGAATCGAATTTTGTCGGCATGAATGGGTTCTCAATGGAGATAATAAGGTTTGCTTATCATATCCATTGAAGGTGCTCAATGCGAGATGGAGAGACGCCGGCTGAGGCAGACGTTCTGGCGTTTCTAGGGTCTCAGCCCTCGAGCTCCTCGCGCAGCATTTCGAGCTCCAGCCACTCCTCCTCCATTCGCGCGAGCCCCTCTTTCAGCTTTTCGAGCTCGGCGGCAAGCCTGGCAAAACCGTCCGGATCGCGGGAGAAGAGGTTGGGGTCGTGCATCTTCTCTTCCCGCCTGGCGATCTCCGCTTCGGCCTTGGCGATCTCCTTCGGCAGGGTCTCGAGCGCGAATTTCTGCTTGTAGGAAAGCTTGCCCTTCGCCTTCTGCGGCTCGGCGGTTTCGGCAGCAGCGTCGCTCGCCCTGGCCTTCTCCGACCTTTCCGCCTTGCGCCGCTCCTCGATCGCGCCCCGGCGCTGCGCCATCATGTCGGTATAGCCGCCGGCATATTCGATCCAGCGAGCGTCGGGCGCCTCCGGATCGGCCGGTGCGATGGTGGAGGTCACCGTCCGGTCGAGGAAGTCGCGATCGTGGCTGACGAGGATCACCGTGCCGACGAAGCCGGCGACGATCTCCTGCAGGAGGTCGAGCGTCTCGATGTCGAGGTCGTTCGTCGGCTCGTCGAGGATCAGCAGGTTTACGGCGCGCGCGAGAATGCGGGCGAGCATCAGCCGCGCCCGCTCGCCGCCGGAAAGCTCGCGGATCGGCGTGCGCGCCTGCTCCGGCTGGAACAGGAACTCCTTCATGTAGCCCGTGACGTGGCGCTGCTCCCCATTGACCAGCAGCGTCTCGCCGCGCCCGTCGGTCAGATAATGCGCCAGCGTATCGTCGAGGTTGAGCTCCTCGCGTTTCTGGTCAAGCGTGGCGATCTCGAGATTGGTGCCGAGCCTGACACTGCCGGAATCCGGCTCGAGCTGGCCGGTCAGAAGCTTGAGCAGCGTCGTCTTGCCGGCGCCGTTCGGTCCGACGAGGCCGATCCGGTCGCCGCGATGGACGCGGATCGAGAAGGGCGCGACGATGGTGCGATCGCCATAGGCCTTGGTGATCTTTTCCGCCTCGATGACGAGCTTGCCCGACTCCCTGGCATCGGAAACGCCCGCCTGGATCGTGCCCTGCGGCCCTTTGTGGCCGCGATAGCGGGCACGCATGTCCTTGAGTTCGCCCAGCCGGCGCATGTTGCGCTTGCGCCGCGCGGTGACGCCATAGCGCAGCCAGTGCTCTTCCCGTTCGATCGCCTTGCCGAGCTTGTGCTGCTCCAGTTCCTCCGCCTCGAGCACCTCGTCGCGCCAGGCCTCGAAATGGGCAAAGCCGCGATCGAGCCGGCGCGACTGGCCGCGGTCGAGCCAGACGGTCGCGGTCGAGACCCTTTCGAGGAAACGCCGGTCGTGGGAGATCAGCACCAGCGCCGAACGGCTGCGCACGAGCTCGTCTTCCAGCCATTCGATCGTCGGCAGGTCGAGATGGTTGGTCGGCTCGTCGAGAAGCAGGATATCGGGCTCCGGCGCCATGACGCGCGCCAGCGCGGCGCGGCGCGCCTCGCCGCCGGAAAGCCGCTTGGGATCTTCTTCCCCCGTCAAACCGAGATGCTGCAACAGATAGCTGACGCGATAGGGGTCGTCGCCCGGGCCGAGCCCGGACTCCGCATAGGCCTGCACGTTGTCGTAGCCCTCGAAGTCCGGCGCCTGGTGCAGGTAGCGGATCGTCGCCGAGGGATGGCGGAAGACCTCGCCGGATTGCGGTTCGGCAAGGCCGGCGGCGATCTTCAGCAGCGTCGACTTGCCGGAACCATTGCGGCCGACGAGGCAGATGCGGTCGCCGGGCTCCACCTGCAGGCCGGCGCCGGCGAGAAGCGGCGCGCCGCCGAAGGTGAGGAAAATGTCGTCGAGTTTCAGGATGGGGGGCGCCAAGGCGTCAGGCTCCGGAAAGATCATAGGGCCGGGCAAGCACGACGGCCCGGCCGGATTTCAGGGAAAGGCGAACGGGGCCTTCCGCCACGTTGGAAATCGTCCGCGACGATCCGAAGGGCAGATGGAAATCGTCGAGCGGATAACGCGCGTTTTCGATGGTGAGGCCGGAAAGCTCGGTGAAACCGAGGATCGAGAACAGGCTGCCCTTGGGCAGGTCGATCTCCCGCGACCCCGGCCGCAGCGGCCAGGCCTCTTCCTCGCCGGAGGTCATGAAGACCGCAAGCCCCTCTTCCGCGAGCGCGGCGAGCCGCAACAAGTGCAGAAAGGCATGGTCGCTACGGGTGCCGCCGAGCGCACCGGCAAAGATCAGCGACGTCGCGCCGCGCGAAAGCGCCGCCTCGACGGCGATCTCGCCATCGGTGGCGTTCTTCTCCGCCGGGTATTTTTCCCGCGGCACCTCGGCGAATTCCGAAAAGAGCGACTCTTCGGTCGAATCGAAGTCGCCCACCCAGAGGTCCGGCAAGACTTGCAGCGTCCTCGCATGGCGCATGCCGCCGTCGGCGGCGATAAACCGGCTGCCGGCCAATTGCGCCGTTAGCCGCTCCGTCAGGGTAAGCGCGCCGCCGAGAAGAATTGTGAAGGGTGATTGGCTCATGGCAGAAGCCCATAGCGCAAAGCGGCTCTGAAGGGAAAGGCCCGGCACCGCCGTTTGCGTCCGGTATCCTTCGCCAACGTCACTCGCGCGGCTCGGGTTCCGCGCCATTGTCGGGCCGGAGCAGATCCGCATAGATGCCGGGCGTCGAATCCGGTATTTCCACCGCACCGACGGTGCGCGTGTAGAATTCGGTCGGACCGGCGCCGCCGATGATCGCATAGGCGTAGCCGGCCGCGCGCATCGCGATCAGGCTTTCAATGAGCAGCGCCTCGCCGATGCCGCGGCCGCGCATCGTCCCATCCACTCCGGTAGGGCCGAAGAAGCCGAGCGCGGTCACGTCATGGCAGGCGAATCCGACGAGCGCGCCCTGATGGAGCGCGATATGGATGCGTGTCGGCGTCGAGGAGAAGGCGGCTTCCGCCTCTCCCGCCCAGCCGGCGCCGAAATGCTCACCCACCCAGCAGACGACGGTCCGGCGCTCGGGCGCCATGGCGCGCCGGATCGAGATGTCGGGGCCGAGCCGGCCGGCGCGACTCTCCGGCAGGGCGTAGAGCCGAACGAGCATGTCTGGCATCAACCCATACCCCGCGCCTTGTGACCGGCCGTCCGTGAACTAACTTCGCCGGTACGTGTTGAACATGTGAGGAAGGCCTCCGCATCTTGATAGCGCAGACGGCGTGCCAAGCGAAAGCCCCTGACGCATGGGCCCGAAAATCGGACCGATATTCGAGAAGCTCGGTGCGGAGATTCCAGGAGTTGCAGCGAGCATTGCGCATCTCAAAGACGCGCGGCGCTCCTAAAACTGCGCTTGCGTTGACTGCCGCCGGAAGCTAAATCTTGGCCTGCTCTAACGGGGTGCCATCCGCCGGCTTTCGGGCGGTGGCTGAGAGGCGTCACGCCAACCCGCGGAACCTGATCCGGCTCGTACCGGCGGAGGGATTAGAAGCGATCGGACCGAACGCCCTTTTCCCGTGCAGCAAGAACAACAGGGAAGAGGTGCCACATGCCCAGTTCATTCCACAGCAAGATAGTCAACCGGCTTGCGATCGCCGCCTTTGCCCTCGCCGCCTCTTCGGCAAGCGCCCTTGCCGCGGAAAAAACGCTGACGATCTACACCTATGAGAGCTTCATCAGCGAATGGGGCCCGGGCGCCAAGGTCGCCGAGGCTTTCGAGAAGAGTTGCGGCTGCAAGGTCGACTATGTCGGCGTCGCCGACGGGGTCGAGTTGCTGACGCGGCTGAAGCTCGAGGGTGAAGCCACGAAGGCCGACATCGTCCTCGGACTCGACACCAATCTGGTTGCCGAAGCCAAGGCCACCGGCTTCTTCGCGCCACACGCCCTCGACACCAAGGGGCTCGAGGTTCCCGGCGATTTTTCCGACGGCGTGTTCATTCCCTATGACTACGGCCACTTCGCCGTGGTTTATGACACGGAAGTGCTGAAGGAGCCGCCGAAGAGCCTGAAGGAACTGGTCGAAGGCGATCCGTCGCAGAAGATCGTCATCGAGGATCCGCGCACCTCGACGCCCGGCCTCGGCCTGCTGCTCTGGATGAAATCGGTTTATGGCGACGAGGCGGGCGAAGCCTGGGCCAAGCTCAAGGATCGTGTTCTGACGGTGACCCCCGGCTGGTCGGAGGCCTACGGACTCTTCACCAAGGGCGAGGCGCCGATGGTGCTTTCCTACACCACCTCGCCCGCCTACCATATGGTTGCCGAAAACACCGACCGCTACCAGGCGGCGCCATTCGCCGAGGGCCATTACATCCAGATCGAAGTGGCCGGCATGACGAAGAACGCGGACGATCCGGAACTTGCCCGGCAATTTCTCGCCTTCATGATCGGACCCGAATTCCAGTCGATCATTCCGACGACCAACTGGATGCTGCCGGTCGGCGAAACCAGGGAGCCCCTGCCGGAGGCGTTCGGCAAGCTCGTCCAGCCTGAAAAGACGTTCCTGATGTCGCCCCAAGACGTCGCCGATAACCGCAAGGCCTGGATCGACGAGTGGCTGGCGGCGATGAGCCGAAACTGAGGCCAAGCAGGTTCCGGGAAGTCGCACGCGAATTCCGATGAGAACCTGCAAAGGAATAAGAGCTAAATTGTTTGCGCGCGAGAACAGGATGACGATTGCCGCCGGGGGCTTGGTCCTCGGCGGCATCCTGCTTTTCGTCGGCCTCGCCGCTGCGGCTCTGCTCGCACACGGCGGCGCCGATGGCCGCCAGGATCTTTTCGACGCCTATGTCTGGCGCGTCACCCGGTTCACGCTTCTGCAGGCAAGCCTCTCGACCGGACTGTCGATCCTCTTCGCGATCCCCGTCGCCCGCGCGCTTGCCCGCCAGGCCGCCTTTCCGGGCCGCATCTGGCTGTTGCGGCTGATGGCGCTGCCGCTGGGGCTGCCTGCGCTGGTCGCCGCGCTCGGCCTGATCGAGGTCTGGGGTCGGCAAGGCTTTCTCAACCGGGCCCTGACGGCCATCGGCATCGTCGCACCAATCAGCATCTACGGGCTTTTCGGCATCCTTTTGGCCCATGTCTTTTTCAACATGCCGCTGGCCGTGAGGCTTATGCTCGCCGGACTTGAGCGTATCCCGGCCGAATACTGGCGCACCTCCGCCAATCTTGGCATGGGCTCGTTCGCGATCTTCCGCTTCATCGAATGGCCGGCGATCCGCGGCCTGCTGCCGGGCATTGCCGGCCTCGTCTTCATGCTCTGCGCCACCAGCTTCACGCTGGTGCTGACGCTTGGCGGCGGCCCCGCCGCAAGCACCATCGAGGTGGCGATCTACCAGGCGCTGCGTTTCGATTTCGATCCGCCGCGGGCGATCGCGCTGGCCGGCCTCCAGGTGGCGCTGACCGGTCTTCTGCTTTTCCTCCTCAAATTCGTGGCGCCCCCGCCGGAGGAGGGCGAGACCAGCGGCAGGGCGATCCGCCGCTTCGACGGTTCTAAAGGCGTTGCGCGCCTTGCCGATCGGATCTGGCTGACCCTTGCGCTGATTTTCGTCGGCACACCCTTCGCCGCCATCGCGGCGTCCGGCTTGCGGGCGGATCTGGCCCGGCTGCTTTCCGAACATGCCTTCCACCAGGCACTGCTGACGAGCGCCGCAGTCGCACTGCCTTCGGCGGCGATCGCCGTCGCAATCGCCGCCCTGATGATCCGCACCCAGCGGCTGGTGCTTTCTCGGCGGCGCCGCGGCATGCCGGCCCGGTTCTTTGCCGGTACGATCGGCGCCAGCATGTCCTTTATCCTGCTCGCCCCGCCGATCGTGCTCGGCGCCGGGTGGTTCCTGCTGTTGCGCCCCTTCGGCGACGTCGCCCGCTTCGCCCCCTTGGTCGTTATCGCCATCAATGCGCTGATGGCGCTGCCGTTCGTGCATCGGGTGCTCGCCCCCGCCATGGCCACCCATGCGGTGCGAACCGAGCGTCTCGCCGCAAGCCTGGGCATAGGCGGCTTCCATCGCCTGCGATGGATCGATTGGCCGCCGCTGCGCAAGGCCTTCTTCACGGCCTTTTCCTTTGCCCTCGCCCTGTCGCTCGGAGATCTTGGCGCGATCGCGCTTTTCGGTTCGCAGGACCTCGCCACCCTGCCCTGGCTGCTCTATAGCCGCATGGGCAGCTACCGCACCGCCGACGCGGCGGGGCTCGCCCTTCTACTCGGCATCCTATGCCTGATCTTCACCATGCTCGGCACGGCGGGGGATGACAGAACGCGAGGCCTGCGGACATGACTTCCGCAGCCGTTATCCTCAGGGACGTAAAGGTGCGCTTCGAAACGACGGTTCTGGCGTTCGACTGCACCGTTCCGGCGGGAGAGATCGTCGCCGTCGCCGGTCCCTCCGGCTCGGGAAAGTCGACGCTCCTCAACGTCATCGCCGGCTTTGAGGAGCCGGACGAAGGCGAGGTCCGCATCTTCGGCGACGACATGGCCGGCCGCCTGCCGGCCAACCGGCCCGTCTCGGTCATCTTTCAGGAAAACAACCTCTTCACGCATCTCGACGTCGCCGCCAATGTCGGTTTCGGCATCAGTCCCTCGCTTCGCCTGTGCCGCGGCGATCGCGAGAGGATCGAAGAGGCGCTCGACCGAGTCGGCCTTGCCGGCTTCGGCGAGCGATTGCCGCCGACGCTTTCCGGCGGCGAACGCCAGAGGGTGTCGCTTGCCCGCGCGCTGGTGCGCCACCGGCCGCTGCTTCTGCTAGACGAGCCCTTCGCTGCGCTCGACCCCGGCATGCGCGCGGAAATGCGCAACCTGCTTGCCGATCTCCATCACGAGGAGGGCAATACCATCCTGATGATCACGCATCATCCCGATGACGTGAGGCTCTTCTCCGACAGCGTGCTTTTCCTCGATCAGGGACATATAGTCGCCCACGATCCGAGCGACCGCTTTCTGGGGCGGCGGGACCTCACGGCGATCAACCGCTTTCTCGGCCAAGAATCAGGACGATGAAATTTAGCACGGCGAAATTTAATCTGCCCTTCGCCACAATTTGACCGCCGGGCTGTGCGACGGGCGGAACACCCGGCCGGGTGGACGCGTTACTCGCGCATCCGTTGCTGCGATACCACGGGGCAACTATTTCTATCGGGATCGGCTAGGCAGATGGCGCTTAAATCGATAGAGCAGGGATCGTAGCTGACGAAACCCTATGCCGGGGAACCCTATCCGGCTGAAAAGGTGGGATTTTTCATCGCTGACGGTAGATGGGACTGAGAGCCCGGGCGACTTCGGCGGCTGAGATTGGGCTGAGGCATGGCAAGGCAGACAGTCACAAACGACTGGTTTCCGGCGTGGCGCGGAGGCAAGACGGCGCGATCCCTGGTTGTGTTATCCAGTGCCGCGCTGCTCTCCGCCTGCCAATCGCTGATCGAGCAGACCTACGAGCCGACCGTCTCGCCCTCCTCCAATCCGCAGATCGTCGAGGAAGTGCAGAAGAACGATCCGCGTGCCCAGCTCGGCGCGCGCGAACATCCGCGCATTGTGGCGAGCTACGGCGGCGAATATCGCGACGCCAAGACGGAGCGGCTGGTCGCCCGCATCACCGGCGCGCTGACGGCGGTCTCCGAAAACCCGCAACAGTCCTACCGCATCACCATCCTCAATTCTCCGGCGATCAACGCCTTTGCGCTTCCCGGCGGTTACCTCTACGTGACACGCGGCCTACTGGCGCTTGCCGACGACGCCTCCGAGGTCGCAGCCGTGCTGTCTCACGAAATGGCGCATGTCACGGCCAATCACGGCATCCAGCGCCAGCAGCGCGAGGAAGCCGAGGTGATTGCCAGCCGCGTGGTGACCGAAGTGCTCTCCTCCAATCTCGCCGGCAAACAGGCGCTTGCCCGCGGCAAGCTCAGGCTTGCCGCCTTCTCGCGCAACCAGGAACTGCAGGCGGACGTGATCGGCGTGCGCATGCTGGGCGAAGCCGGCTATGATCCTTATGCGGCGGCACGCTTCCTCGATTCCATGGCCGCCTATGCCCGCTTTACCGCCGTCGATCCCGTATCGGACCAGAGCCTCGACTTCCTCTCGAGCCACCCCAATGCGCCGCAACGCGTCGAACTGGCACGCCGTCATGCGCGCGCCTTCGGCCCGGAAGGGACGAGCGGCGACCGCGGACGCGACTATTATCTCGCCGGCATCGACGGACTGCTCTATGGCGACAGCCCGCAGGAGGGCTACGTGCGCGGGCAGACCTTCCTCCACGGAAAGCTCGGCATCCGTTTCGACGTTCCGACAGGCTTCCAGATCGACAACAAGGCCGAGGCCGTACTCGCGACCGGGCCGGGCGACGTCGCAATTCGCTTTGACGGTGTCGCCGACACGGCACGACGCAGCCTGACGGATTACCTGGCCAGCGGCTGGGTCACCGGTCTGCAGCCCGATACGATCAAATCCGTCATGCTCAACGGTCTGGAGGCGGCGACCGCTTATGCCTCCGCCGACCGCTGGGACTTCGACGTCACGGTGATCCGGATCGACGATCGTATCTACCGGTTCCTGACGGCCGTACCGAAGGGCTCGGCCGCACTCGAAGCCACCGCGAGCCATTTGCGCAATTCCTTCCGTCGGATGGCTCCGGGAGAGATCAAGTCGCTGAAGCCGCTGCGTATCCGTGTGGTGACCGTGAAGCCGGGCGAGACCATCGCCACATTGGCCTCGCGCATGATGGGCACCGACCGCAAGCTCGACCTTTTCCGGCTGATCAATGCGATGCAGGTCACCTCCACCGTCAAGCCGGGCGACAAGGTGAAGATCATCTCCGAGTGAAACGCACCGGCCGGAAAATCAGAACCAATTTTCGGAAGGCTGGATGAGCCGATTCAAAGTCACGACGCCACGTGCCATGCCATGCCTGGCGCACGTGCAAAAAAGGCCCGGCAATCCACCGGGCCTTCGTCAATAGGAAAGCTTGACTTGCCTCTTACTTGCAGGCCTCGATCTGCTTCAAGGCGGCAGAGATGCCGGACAGCGAATAGGAGTAGGAGGTCTCGGTGCCACGGCGTGATTTGGCGCTGACGGACATGGCTTTGCCGGACTTCATAGCGGCGACCATTGCCGGCTCCTCGGCGGCGTTTTCCACCCAGGCGGAGTTGCCCTTGGTGAACAGGACGAAAGTCCGCCCGTCGATGACGACGTTCACCTTCGAATTATCCTGCAACGGGTAGCCCATCATGGCCTGCGGCTCGTAGCTGATGTTCTGGCCCGGGCGCTGCGAGACGAGAAAGAAGATGTCGCCATGATCGACGCCGGCCGGGCTCTTTTCCTTCGGCACGGAGAGAACATAGCAAACCTTGCCGTTGCCCGACTGGTAGGAATAGGCGCCCCAGGCATTGAATTGCTGAATTCGCGTCGGCGATTGCGCAGAAGCGACGCCGGCTGCAGCCATGACGAGTGCGATTGCAGTTGCGATCTTTCTTACAAACATGAGTTCCTGCCGATTTTCTTGGTCGCGATACCCGCAACAGGCTTACACGGGCTACGCATAGTCACGATTTGAATTTATTTTGACTTAATTCAGGTTACCAAATCGTCAACGATCGTCGAAATCGCTGCATCTCGCCCCTCCCGAACGGACCTGGGAAAGCCTCGCGGGACCCGATCCCCATTCTTGCGGGAACCACCGTCGATGGCTTTACCACAAGGCCTTGCCGGCCGGTACCCCTGTATCAAATCCAACCACCATCCGCCGCCTTCGCGCGCGGCCGATTCGTTCCGGAACTCTATGCCACAAAGAATCGGGCAAGAGTTTGTCTTTGCTGGCGGAAATACGGCAACGCGTCGGCGGAAGCAACGATCACTCGTTCGGCCGGTCGCGCATCGCCTCGTCGGCCTTCTGGTAGTGCCGCTCCTTGATCTGACCGCTGACGGCCGCAATGGCGGCGGTCAGAACGGCGATGTCGTCGGAAAAGCCGAAGCCGGCCAGCATGTCGGGAATGAAGTCGAGCGGCAGGACGAAATAGGCGAGCGCCGCGAGCAGTATGCCCCTGGTCCGCGTCGGCGTCTTTGGATCCACCGCACAGAAATAGGCGGCGACGACATCGCGGCTGAACGGAATCTGGCGGACGGCGCGACGAAAGGTGGGCCAGAAGCCGCTGCGCACACGGCGCTCCCGGCGCTCCTGCTCGGATTCCTCGCCGGGCAGGAGAATTTCTCCGATTTTTATATCATCCATCGCATCCGTTCCGCTTCGATCAGGAGCCGTCGCGCTTGCATCGCAATCATATGGGAAGAGCAGACGTTATTTCAAATGATCGGGCATGCGCCCGTCGGCAGCCTTGTCCATTTTCGTCGCCAGTTTGAAGTCGAGCTCCGTCAGTCCGCCGACGTCATGCGTCGACAGCGTTACATCAACCTTGTTGTAGACATTGAACCACTCGGGATGATGATCGAGCTTTTCCGCCGCGAGCGCGCATTGCGTCATGAAGCTGAAAGCCTCGGCAAAGGTCTTGAAGCGGAACGCCTTCCAGATCGAGGCACCGTCCTCAGCCAGAACCCAGCCCTCCATCTTGTGCAGGTGTTCGGCGATAGCCGCCGCGTCCAGTTTTTCCGGCCGCATTCTGTTCCTCCTTGCACCGTTCTGTCCTCTACGGCGCCGCGCCCTGTCACGCGCAAAGGCCGCCGCGGTTCTTTGAAGCTACCCTTTGAGCTCCGAAAATCGGTTCCGATTATCGCGCCGATGCGCTAACAACGACACCGCGACCCGGAATGTTCGCCTGAGCTTTTGCATTTCGACCGCGGCGACATCGATTATGACAAGTGAAGACGATGAAAGACACGAAAATCCTTTTCGTTTGTCTCGGCAATATTTGCCGGTCGCCTCTTGCGGGGATCATGCGTCACCTACAGCGCCGCGCGTCTTGTTAGACGCGCAAAGGTCGCTGTAGCACTTTGAATTGCTGCATGTCTTTGTCCTTAAATCCAGGTCGATTAGAGGAGACATGCAGTAGCGATGCGGGCAGGACGCGATGCTACGATCTCCGTCGATTCCGCCGGGACCAGTGCCTGGCCATGCGGGCGATCCGCCCGACAGGCGCTCCATTGCGGTCGCCGACGCCCATGGTATAGACATCCGTCACATGCGCGGACGCCAATTGCGCGTCGCCGATTTCGACAAATTCGAGCTGATCCTCGGCATGGATGGACACAACGTTCGCACCGTCAGCGGACTCGCTCCGATGGCGTCAGCGCACAAGGTGCATCTTTTCATGGACTACGCGCTCGGCCGGCACGCTGACGTGCCGGACCCCAATACGAAATCGACCCCGCCTTCGAAGCGCTTTACCAGATGCTGGAGGCCGGGTGCTCTTCGCTACTTGCGAAGCTGGAGTGCGCTTCATGAAGCGGAAACACCTCTTCCGTCACGTAAGGCCCGCCACCGACCGAATCGCGCGAGGACATGAGAACGAAGCGCGAGACCGTGAAGGGCGCGGTGACGAAGTTGCCCCGTCCGGAGAGATATTCGACGACGTCCTCGACGCGTGAGGACCGCAGGCGCGCGAGCGAGACATGTGGGGTGAACTTGCGCGGGTCCGCTGCAAGGCCAAGCCGCTGGCAGATGCGTTCGATTTCCGCCTGCAGCGCGAACATTTCGGGAGTGTTGCTGACGCCGGCCCAGACCGAATGCGGTTTCTTCGAGCCGAAGGCGCCGGTGCCGGTCAGTTGCAGCTGGAATTCCGGCCGTTCGATCCGATCGAGGCTGTCGACAACCTCGTTGGCAGTCCGCCAATCGACGTCGCCGATGAAGCGCAGCGTGATGTGGTAATTCTCCACATCGATCCAACGAGCTCCGGGAAGGCCTCCGCGCAGCAGAGAAAGGCTCAATGCTGCATTGCGGGGAATTTCGAGGGCGGTGAACAGTCTCGGCATGGCGAGCTCCCCGAATCTCTTGCAGATGTCTCAGCGAATCACGCATCCGACATACACGCAACCATTATTTAACGGGCGAAGGCGTTAACGTTTCCTTACCTGTGGATCGCGATCACTCTCCTTTCTGGACTGCGGCGATGAACTGCTCGGCCGTCGGCAGGAAACGTTCCACCATCAGGCCGATGCCGTCGCTATTCGGATGCATCCCGTCCTCGAGCTTGAGGCCCGCCTCGGTCGCGACCCCGTCGAGGAAGAACGGATAGAGGGCGAGATCGTATTTTTTCGCGAGGTCCGGATAAATCGGGTTAAAGCGTGCCGCATAGTCGCCGCCCATGTTCGGCGGCGCCAGCATGCCGGCAAGCAGTACGGCGATGCCGCGTTGCTTCAGCCGCGCAACCATCGCATCGAGGTTCTTGCGCGTCTCTTCCGGCGCAATTCCCCGTAGCGCATCATTGGCGCCGAGTTCGAGGATGACGCCCTTCGTCCCATCCGGTACCGACCAGTCGATGCGGGCAAGGCCGCCGGCGGTCGTATCGCCCGAGACGCCCGCATTGGCGATCGTGACGTCGAAGCCCTTTTCCCTCAGCGCCTGTTCAAGGCGCGCCGGGAAGGCATCGTCCGGGGCAAGCTGATAGCCGGCCATCAGGCTGTCGCCAAAGCCGACGAGGCTGATCGTCTCGGCGCGCGCAACGGCCGATAACGCGATTGTCATTGCGACGCCGAAGAAAACGGGCAACAAATCTTTTAAAGCCATGGATGGGTTCCTAAATGCCGGCAGCAATCATTTCGTTATTCCATCTTTCTTTCATATAGGGCCGTTTCGCGTGGCAGAAACCATCATCGAGGTGAAAAATGCGGAGCTGACTCTCGGTGAGGCGGCGGCCTCGGTGCACGTGCTGAAGGGCGTGAGCCTCACGGTGCAGGCGGGCGAATCGATCGGCATCGTCGGTCCGTCGGGCTCGGGAAAGTCCACCCTGCTGATGGTGCTTGCCGGCCTCGAACGGCTCGACAGCGGCGAAATCTATGTCGACGGCACGCCTCTGCATCGCCTGAACGAGGACAAGGTGGCCGACTTCCGCGGCCGCAACATCGGTATCGTCTTCCAGTCTTTCCACCTGATCCCCAATATGACCGCGCTTGAAAACGTCGCGGTGCCGCTGGAGCTCGCCAATGTCCGCAATGCCTTCGAGATCGCGCGCCAGGAGCTGGTCGCGGTCGGGCTCGGCGAGCGCCTGACGCATTACCCCGGCCAGCTTTCCGGCGGCGAGCAGCAGCGCGTGGCGATCGCCCGGGCGCTGGCGCCCTCGCCGAAACTCCTGATTGCCGACGAACCGACCGGCAATCTCGACGCCGAGACCGGCCGCCAGATCGCCGACCTGCTTTTCTCCGAACAGCGCGAGCGCGGCATGACGCTGGTGCTCGTCACCCATGATGCGGCGCTCGCCGCGCGCTGCAGCCGGCAGGTAAGGGTCCGCTCCGGCGAGATCGTCTCCGGCGCCGAAGCCCAGCCGCTCTCCGCCTCGGCCCGTCAGGGGGTGGCCTCCGCATGAATGCGGCAGCCGCGATCCACCGTCTTCGTCCCGTTCTGGCACTTCGGCTGGCACTGAGGGAGATGCGCGGCGGGCTCCGCGGCTTCTATATTTTCCTGGCCTGCATCGCACTCGGCACGGCCGCTATCGCAGGCGTCAATTCCCTCGCGCAATCGATCAGCGCGACGATCGATTCCGAGGGCCAGCAACTGCTCGCCGCCGATATCCGGTTCGAGCTCAACAGCCGCGTCGCCACCTCCGAGGAGCGCACCTTTCTGGACGGCCTCGGGCGGATCTCCGTGTCTGCGGGCCTGCGCTCGATGGCGCGGCTCCCGGACGGATCGAACCAGGCGCTGGTGGAACTGAAGGCCGTCGACGGCGCCTATCCGCTCTACGGCACCCTTAAAAGCGAGCCAGCGGCACCGCTCTCCGACCTGCTGGCCAAGGATGGTGATACATACGGCGCCGTCGCCGCTCCGCTGCTTCTCGAGCGGCTCGGGATCGTCCCGGGCGCGGAGCTCCTGATCGGCAATGCCCGTCTCCGCATCGCTGCCACCCTTCTTCGCGAGCCCGACGCCGTTTCCGACGGATTCGGCTTTGCACCGCGACTGATGATTTCCGCGGAGGCACTGGCCGCATCTGAACTGGTGCAAACGGGCAGCCTCGTCGAGCACAGCTACAAGATCAGGCTCCAGGATCCGGCGCAAGTCACCGTCATCCGGGCGCAAGCGCAGCACCGGTTCCCGTCCGCCGGCTGGTCGATACGCACGAGCGGCAATGCCGCACCGTCGCTGACCGCCAACATCACCCGCTTTTCGCAGTTCCTGACGCTGGTCGGTCTCACGGCGCTCATTGTCGGCGGCGTCGGCGTCGGCAATGCGGTGCGGTCCTATCTGGACGGCAAGCGCAGCGTGATCGCCACCTTCAAGTGCCTGGGCGCACCGGCATCGCTCGTCGCAACGGTGTATCTGGCCCAGATCCTGATGATCGCGCTGATCGGCATTGCCATCGGCCTCGTGTTCGGCGCCTTCATACCCTTCGTCGCCGCCCAGTTTCTCGCCGACATGCTGCCGGTCTCGACCGATTTCGAGCTGTTTCCTTCGGCGCTGGGCCTGGCGGCGCTTTTCGGGCTGTTGACGGCGCTCGCCTTCGCGATCCTGCCGCTCGGGCAAGCACGCCGGATCCCGGCAACCGCGCTTTTCCGCCAGCAGGGTTTCGAGCCGACCGGCATCCCCGCCTGGCCCTATCTCGCGGGTGCGCTCACCTGCCTTTCGGCGCTTGCCGGGCTTGCCGTCTGGGCGGCCTATGACCGCTACATCTCGCTGGTCTTCCTCGGCGCGGTCGCCTTCGCCTTCGTCGTGCTGAGGGCGGTCGCGCTGCTGATCGCCTGGCTCGCGCGACGCAGCCCACACGTCCACTCTCCGGCCCTGAGACTGGCGATCGGCAATATCCATCGACCCGGCGCCCTGACGCCGTCTGTCGTGCTGTCGCTCGGTCTCGGCCTCGCACTCCTGGTGACGCTGGCGCTGATCGATGGCAATCTTCGGCGCGAGCTCACCGGCAACATGGCCGAGCGTGCGCCCAATTTCTTCTTCGTCGATATTCAAGGCAGCGAGATCGACGGCTTCCGCTCGGTTCTCGGCGAAGCCATGCCGAGGGGCAAGGTCGTCGAGGTGCCGATGCTGCGTGGGCGCATCGTCGCGCTCAATGGCGAGGACGTGAACAGGCGCACCGTGCCGCCCGGCGGTCAATGGGTGCTGCGCGGCGACCGCGGCATCACCTATGCGAAGAACAAGCCGGAGAATTCGATTTTGACGGAAGGCGCCTGGTGGCCAGCGGACTACAGCGGCGAACCGCTCGTCTCCTTCTCGGCGGAGGAGGCCGGCGAGCTCGGCCTCAAGCTCGGCGACACCGTCACCGTCAACGTGCTCGGCCGCGACGTCACCGCCCG
The DNA here is from genome assembly GCF_008932245.1 of Sinorhizobium alkalisoli. Classification (NCBI taxonomy): domain Bacteria; kingdom Pseudomonadati; phylum Pseudomonadota; class Alphaproteobacteria; order Hyphomicrobiales; family Rhizobiaceae; genus Sinorhizobium; species Sinorhizobium alkalisoli. The sequence continues at coordinate 3,200,534 of NZ_CP034909.1, forward strand.
GATCGCCAATTTCCGCGAGGTGCAATGGGAATCGCTGTCGATCAATTTCGTCATGGTCTTCTCGCCCAACACCTTCGCCGGGGCGCCGCATGCCTGGCTCGCGACAATCATCGATCCGGAGGCCACGCCAGCGGAGGAGGCCTCGGCGCTTCGAGCCGTCACCAACGCCTTTCCGACGATCACCAGCGTCCGCGTCAAGGACGCGCTCGACATCGTCAATGCATTGCTAGGCCAGTTGGCCACGGCCATCCGGGCAGCGGCCGCCGTCGCCCTGATCGCCTCCGTCCTGGTTCTGGCCGGGGCGCTCGCCGCCGGCAACCGGGCGCGCATCCACGATGCGGTGGTCCTGAAGACGCTCGGCGCCACCCGTGCAACGCTGATCCGGGCCTTCAGCTACGAATATGTGATCCTCGGCCTCGCCACCGCCCTCTTCGCGTTGTTTGCCGGCGGCGTCTCGGCCTGGTTCATCGTCAGCCGCATCATGATGCTGCCGTCGCGCTTCCTGCCCGATGTCGCCGTCGCCACGGTCGCGGTCGCGCTCGTGGTGACCGTCGGCATCGGACTTGCCGGGACCTGGCGCATTCTCGGGCAGAAGGCGGCTCCGGTGCTGCGCGAACTCTGAAGTCCCCTAGGGGCCGCGGATTCTCTTGCCGCGCCCGGCGATCTCGCCGACGGCTTCGGTTGCGCGCGCCCTCCAAAACGTCACGCAGCCCGAATTAACCGTAAATCACTCTTGTTTGATGCTCCGAAGCCCCGCTTTCGCGCGATTCCGGACGTTCCACCCTTGTGCGTGACGCGTTTCAACATCATATTTCTCGGCAGGCATGCTGGAGCCCCGCAGCGGCGCCTGGGCGCGTCAACAGACCGCCGCCCGACACCGTCACACAAACCGGGGCTTAAATGAGGAAACAATGGCTGATCTGAGAAACTACCAAACCCGGATGTCGCCCGCCGGCGCTCAGGCGGGTGCCGTAATCGATGAAGGCCTTCGCGCTTACATGCTGAAGGTCTACAACCTCATGGCGCTTGGCCTGGCGATCACCGGCGTGGCAGCTTACGGAACCTACGCGCTTGCCGTCTCCAACCCGGCTTTCGCCCAGCTCATCTACGCGTCGCCGCTCCGGTGGGTCGTGATGCTGGCCCCGTTGGCGCTGGTTTTCTTCCTGAGCTTCCGCATCCAGAACATGAGCGTTTCGGCCGCCCAGACTACCTTCTGGATCTACGCGGCGCTGATGGGCCTTTCGTTGTCCTCGATCTTCCTGGTCTTCACCGGCCAGAGCATCGTGCAGACGTTCTTCGTGACGGCTGCCTCGTTTGGCGCCCTCTCGCTCTACGGCTACACGACGAAAAAGGACCTGTCCGGCTTCGGCACGTTCCTGATCATGGGTCTTTTCGGCCTGATCATCGCGTCGATCGTCAACATCTTCCTCGCCTCTTCGGCGCTCGGCTTCGCCATCTCGGTGATCGGCGTTCTGGTCTTCGCCGGCTTGACCGCCTACGACACGCAGAAGATCAAGGAAATGTACTTTGAGGCCGACGATGTCGCGGTTGCCGGCCGCAAGGCGATCATGGGCGCTCTGACGCTCTATCTCGACTTCATCAACCTGTTCATGTTCCTGCTGCAGTTCCTTGGCAACAAGAACGAGTAGCCAGCGACACGGATGGCGAAAAGGCGGCTCCGGCCGCCTTTTTTGTTGAGCCTATTAGCCTTGATCGGCTCGGGCATTCCGTGCGATGCAACACATTCGACCTGCGCAGTTGCCTTTTGTGTGTCTGCAGATGGCATGACAGCCTACAGCGTCGTGCGTGTTTTCAGACGCGCAAAGCTTGCTGTAGCTCTCAGAATCTGCGCATCGATCGGCTCCGATTTTCGGACCTATGCGCTGAGGCGATCAACCGACAATGACTGCGATGACGTTCACCCTCCGCGATGCTGCCGTCGCCGACCTTCCTGCAATCACCGAAATCTATCGCGAGTCCGTCCTCAACGGTGTCGCGACCTATGAGGTGACGCCGCCGAGCGAGGCCGAGATGATGCTTCGCCTCACGACCATCACCGGCAGCGGCTATCCGTACCTGGTCGCCCTCGATGAAAGCGATGCGATCCTCGGCTATACCTATGCCTCCGCCTTCCGCACCCGCACCGCCTATCGGTTCCTGGTGGAGGATTCCATATATCTCGCACCCGAGGCCCGGGGGAAAGGGATCGGAAGGGCTCTGCTCAAGGAACTGGTGAGCCGGTGTACTGCCCTTGGCTTTCGCCAGATGGTGGCGGTGATCGGCGGCGCGCATCCTTCGTCGATCGCACTCCACAGGGCCGTCGGCTTCGAGCATCAGGGGCTGATGAAAGCGACCGGCTTCAAGCACGGCCGCTGGCTGGACACGGCCATCATGCAAAGGCCGCTTGGTGAGGGGATGGAAACGCCGCCGACGGAGGGTGTCTATCCGGACACGCTCTACCAAGGCTGATTCACAAAGTCCTGAACGCGAAATTGCTGCATGTCTCCTTAAATCGAGGTCGATCGAAGGAGACATCCAGCAGCGGGAAGAGGAATGGCCGTCGGTCGGATTAGAGGCAGGCGGGCGGAGGACCACCGTGATCGGCCGCGTTCAGGTCTGGACGAGCTTCAACACTTTGTCGAAAACCTTGAGCACCTGGGCGAGTTCGTGACCGCGCTTCAAGACGATGCCGCTGGCGTTTACGACGCTGTAGGCGCCCTGTTTGTGAGTGAGTCTCGGGTTCTTCTCGATTCGGTAGAGCGGCACCTCTCCGGCGCGCTTGAACACAGCGAAGACGGCACGCTCCTTCGTGTGGTCGATCGCATAATCGCGCCACTCGCCCTCGCCAACCATGCGGCCATAGACCTTGAAAATCTGGTCCAGCTCACGGCGCTGAAACGTGACGGGAGGTGGGTTTTTGGCTTTCTTGTACTCGTGAAGATCAACGACCACATCCGTGGTCTGGCCCTGGTGACGCGGTTCGCCTCGCATCAAATCCGGTTGATCGGTCATCGGCATTTCGGCCTTCTGATGTGACAGGTCCATGACAGTTTGCCTGACACGAGCCGAAAAGCAAGCCGGATGCTGTTGATTAATACCGGCAATTCTTACCCTTGCCGCAATTCAGTCAAATCGCCGCCCCAATTCACCGCAAAACTCCGTTCGCTGCCGGACAGAGTCGTTGCCACCGTTTGTCCGGACAGGTCGTCATGCTGCGGGAGGTTCCCGAACGCAGGCATGGCCGGTTCGGTCCGGTAACTTCGAACCCTCAGCCCCAGCCCCTCGATGCTGCCGGGCCGAACCACCCCTTGATGCCCCGATTTGTGCGTCCGCCTCCTTTAGCCACTCGCCCGACACGAACGATGCGCTAAAGTTTGCCCTGCGGTCCGGCGAGAATAGTTGCCGCACCAAGGATCGCGCCGGGCGTCTCCTTGTCCTTCATCGATTGCAGCAGGATTGCGCAGCCGCTATTGCCGCGGCCCTCGATCAGGACCGAGGCCGGCAAGGTGAACTGCGTCGGTGTGCCGTCCCACAGGCCGATCGTCTGGATGTCTCGCACCGCGTGCCAATAGGCAATGCGTTTGCCCCTGTTCTCGCCCCGTTCGACATTGACCACCCGGGCCCGGTCGAAATAGACCACCACGACATTCGCCTTGCCGGCGCCGCCACCGACCCGGATCGAGATGCCGTCACCGGCCATCGCCGCCTCGACCGGCACCGCAAGTCCCTTGTCTCCGGCGCGCATCGTCTCGAGCCTGCTCCTGATCGCCTGCAGGTCGGAGCCGTTCATATGGTCCCGTCCGTTCAGGATCGCCTGGGGCGTATAGACGCCATTGCGTCCGAGCATCCGGGCATAGGCGTATTGACGCTCGGTATTTTCCTTGGAGGCGAGCGTGTCCGCCCAGCCGAGATAGTTCCAGTAGTCGACGTGATAGGCGAGCGCCACGACGTCGCCCTCGTCGATCAGCGTCTTCAACGCCGCATCCGCCGGCGGACAGGATGAGCAGCCCTGGCTGGTGAAAAGCTCGACGACGCCCTTGATCGCGCGGCCGTTGAACGCCTTGCCGCCGTCAGCAGCAGCCGCGCCGCTCAAGGCGCCGAAAAGCCCCATCGTCAGCACGAGATGACGGATCATTGGTCTGAAGGCGAGTGTCATTGCTTCACTTTTGCGATCGGCGCTCATCTTTCCGTGGAAGGCATGACTTTACATACGACGGCCCGCCCTCAACAGAAAGTCACGTTGGAGTGACCATCCGCAAAGCGCGGGAAACAGCGTCGTGAATGCGCGGGATCGCCTTGCTATTCTGCATGCTCAGCACGGGAGAAAGCCGGGGCATCGGCTGACGCCCCGGCTTCCAAGTTCCATATTCTGTATTCAGGCAGCGAGATCGCGCAGAACCGTCTGCAGGATGCCGCCATTGTTGACGTAGGTGACCTCGTCCAGCGTATCGATGCGGCAGATGAGCGGAACTTCCTTCACCGAGCCGTCGCCATAGGTGATCTTGGCAATGCGCTTTTCGCGCGGCTGGACATTGGCAAGGTTTTCGATCGTCACCACCTCGTCGCCCTTGAGCCCCAGCGACTCCCAGGTCATGCCTTCCTCGAAGACGAAGGGGATGACTCCCATGCCGACCAGGTTGGAGCGATGGATGCGCTCGAAGGATTGGGCGATCACCGCCTTGACGCCGAGAAGATTGGTGCCCTTGGCCGCCCAGTCGCGCGACGAGCCGTTGCCGTATTCGACGCCGGCGAAGATGACGAGCGGAACGCCCTCTTCCTTGTACTGCATGGCCGCGTCATAGATCGACATCTCCTCCTTGGAGGGATAGTGGATTGTATAGCCGCCTTCCTTGCCGTTCGGACCCAGCATGTGGTTGCGGATGCGGATGTTGGCGAAGGTGCCGCGCATCATCACCTCATGGTTGCCGCGGCGCGTGCCGTACTGGTTGAAGTCGGCAACCGTGACGCCATGACCAAGCAGGTAGGAACCCGCCGGCGACGCGGCCTTGATCGAACCGGCCGGCGAAATGTGGTCGGTGGTGATCTTGTCGCCGAAAAGGCCGAGAACGCGCGCGCCCTTGATATCGGAAATGCCGGCGCCCGTCTTGCCCATGCCGACAAAATAGGGTGGGTTCTGGACATAGGTGGAGGCCCCATCCCAGGCATAGGTCTGCCCGGCCGGAACCTGCACGGCCTGCCAGTTCTCGTCGCCCTTGAAGACGTCCGCGTATTTCGTCGCATAGAGCTCGCGGGTGACGTATTTGAAGATGAACTCCTGGATCTCCTGCGAGGTCGGCCAGATGTCCTTGAGGTAGACGGGCTGGCCGTCCTGGTCCTCGCCGATCGGATCCTTGGTCAGATCCTTCTGGACGGAGCCGGCGAGCGCGTAGGCGACGACGAGCGGCGGCGAGGCGAGGTAGTTTGCCTGGACGTCCGGCGAGATGCGGCCCTCGAAGTTGCGATTGCCGGAAAGAACGCCCGCGACGATCAGGCCCTTGTCGTTGATCGTCTTGGAGATCGGGCCCGGCAGCGGGCCGGAGTTGCCGATGCAGGTGGTGCAGCCGAAGCCGACCAGGTTGAAGCCGAGCTTGTCGAGATCGACCTGCAGACCGGACTTCGCCAGATATTCGGCGACGACCTGCGATCCGGGCGCGAGCGAGGTCTTGACCCACGGCTTCGTCTTCAGGCCCTTGGCGACGGCGTTGCGGGCGAGCAGGCCAGCCGCGATCAGCACCGACGGGTTCGAGGTGTTGGTGCAGGAGGTGATCGCCGCGATCGCGACGTCACCATGGCCGAGGTTGAAATCCGTGCCTTCGACGGCATAGCGGTTCGAAAGCTGGCCGGGCTTCTTGTAGTCGTTGTCGAGCGCGGCCGCGAAACCGGACGCGATGTTCTCGAGCGCGATGCGCCCTTCGGGGCGCTTCGGACCGGCCATGGACGGCACGACGTCGCCGAGGTCGAGTTCGAGCGTGTCGGTGAAAACGAGGTCGGAGCCGTCACCCTCGCGCCACATCCCTTGCGCCTTGGAATAGGCTTCGACCAGCGCGATGCGGCTCTCTTCGCGGCCGGACATGGTGAGATAATTGATCGTTTCGGCATCGACCGGGAAGAAGCCGCAGGTCGCGCCGTATTCCGGGCCCATGTTGCCGATCGTCGCGCGGTCGGCGAGCGTCATGTTGTCGAGGCCCGGGCCGAAAAATTCGACGAATTTCGAGACCACGCCTTTCTTGCGCAGCATCTGCACGACGGTCAGAACCAGGTCGGTCGCCGTCACGCCTTCCTTGAGCTTGCCGGTGAGCTTGAAGCCGACGACTTCCGGCAGGAGCATCGACACCGGCTGGCCGAGCATCGCTGCTTCCGCTTCGATGCCGCCGACGCCCCAGCCGAGCACGCCAAGGCCGTTGATCATCGTCGTGTGGCTGTCGGTGCCGACGCATGTGTCCGGATAGGCGATCGTCTCGCCGTCCTCTTCCTTGATCCAGACGGCCTGGCCCAGATACTCAAGGTTCACCTGATGACAGATGCCGGTGCCGGGCGGCACGACGCGGAAGTTCTTGAATGCCTGCTGACCCCATTTGAGGAAGCGGTAGCGCTCGCCGTTGCGCTGATATTCGAGTTCGACGTTGCGCGCAAAGGCCGTCGGCGTGCCGAATTCGTCGACGATGACCGAATGGTCGATGACGAGGTCGACGGGGACGAGCGGATTGATCTTTTCCGGATCGCCGCCGAGCGAGACCATGGCGTCGCGCATGGCCGCGAGGTCGACGACCGCCGGAACGCCGGTGAAATCCTGCATCAGCACGCGTGCGGGGCGGTAGGCGATTTCGTTTTCCGCCGTGCCCTTGTCGCCGAGCCAGGCGGCGACGTTTTCGATGTCCTGCTTGGTGACGGATCGGCCGTCCTCATTGCGCAACAGGTTTTCCAGCAGCACTTTCATCGAATAGGGAAGCTTCGAAACGCCGGCAAGGCCGTTCGCCTCCGCCTTCGGAAGGCTGTAATAGACATAATCCACGCCATTGACCGTGAGCGTAGAGCGACAATTGAAACTGTCTAGGGATTTGGACACTGGAAATACCCCGTTCCGTCTGATCGCCAAAAGCTGACGTACGAACGCCCGAGCGCCTGAGAAGCGCAAAATGGGATGCGGGTGCGGCCATTTCCGCTGTCCGTACGTGGAATGTCATTCCATGTTCGGCGCTTGGATGAAATTCACGCCGACCGCTGGCGTGTTGGCCGCCTTATAGATAATTTCTTGAAATCGTGCCAGACCAACCAAGGTCCAAACGGAACTTTTTTTGCCCTGCGGCAAGAGCGTCGAGGAAAGCTTAGAATTCATGCGCCTGCTGGTAGAAGGTTTGAGTGCAAGGCGTGGCGAGGAACTGATTTTTAACGATATTTCCTTTGCGCTGGCAGCCGGTGAAGCGCTCCTCGTGACGGGTCCGAACGGCTCCGGAAAGTCCACCTTGCTGCGCGTTCTGGCGGGCCTGCTCGCAGCCGAATCGGGCAGCCTTCTTCTTGTAGACGCACCTGCCGGTTTCGAGCATCCGCGCGAGCTCAGCCACTATCTCGGCCATCGCAATGCGATGAAGCGAGAGCTGACTGTGGAGGAAAATCTTTCCTTTTGGCAGCGTTTTCTGGGTGATTCTCCCGGCGGCTCCGGGATCGATCTTGCCGCGGCGGCCGAAGCCGTCGGCCTTGCCGGCATCTCCCATCTGCCCTTCGGCTATCTCTCGGCCGGCCAGCAACGGCGCATGGCGATGGCAAAGCTCCTCGTCGCCTACCGGCCGATCTGGATCCTCGACGAACCGACCGCGGCACTTGATGCCGGCGCCGACAGGCTCTTTTCCGGTTTGGTCGCCGACCATCTCGCGCGGGGCGGCATCGTGATTGCCGCAACCCACCAGCCGCTCGGCATCGGCCGGGCGCAGACCTTGCAGATGACGGGGTTCGTCCATTGATCGCCCTCTTCTTCCGCGACCTGAAGCTTTCCGTGCGCGCCGGCGGCGGCGCGATGATCGGCGTCCTCTTCTTCATGACGATCGTCGCCGTCATTCCCTTCGGTGTCGGACCGGATCTCAATCTGCTCGCGCGCATCGGCCCGGCCATCCTCTGGATCGGCGCGCTGCTTGCCTCGCTGCTTGGTCTCGACCGGCTTTTCCAGGCGGAACGCGAGGATGGCTCGCTCGATCTGCTTTTGATGCAGGAGACGCCGCTCCTCCTGACCGTCTTCGTCAAATGCGCCGCCCATTGGGCCGCAACCGGCCTGCCGCTGGTGGTCGCCTCACCCTTTCTCGGCCTGTTCATGAACATGGACGAAGTCGCGATCGGAGCCACCGTGGTCACGCTTCTGGCGGGCACGCCGGCGATCACCTTCATCGGCGCGGTCGGCGCGGCGGTTGCCGTGGCGCTGCCACGCGGCGGCCTGCTCGTCTCGATCCTTGTGCTGCCGCTCGCCGTGCCCGTGCTGATCTTCGGCGTCAGCGCCGTCTATGCGGCGATCCAGGATCCGGCCCCTTTCCTGCCGCCATTCATGATATTGATGGCGATAACCCTGTTCTTCGCGGTGATCGGGCCGGTCGCGGCCGCTGCCGCGCTTCGGCATTCGGCCGATTGAGGTCGACCGCACGAACGCGAGGCGAAAGCCCGTCCAGGCGTGGATCTCGGCGGACCGTAACGCAATCGTGATTGACCACTGCATAATTCCTTAGATCGACTTCGATCCAGGGATAGAAATATGCAGCAAATCGAAGTGCTACAGCGACCTTTGCGCGTCGAAAGGACGCGCGGCGCCGTAGATCAATTGCGGAAGTGGTGCTTCCGCGTTAAAGAGCCGTCATGAGGGAAAACAGCCTGGCCATCCGCAAGTTCAGCGACCTCGCCAATCCAACACGGTTCCTGGCGCTTGCCGCTCGCGTGCTGCCGTGGCTTGCCGTGCTCACGGTGCTGTTCTTTGCCGTGGGCCTGTGGCTCTCCTTCACGACCGAGGGCGATTACCAGCAGGGCGAGACGGTGCGCATCATGTATGTGCATGTGCCCGCGGCCTGGCTGTCGATGATGTGCTACACGGTCATGGCGATCTCGGCCCTCGGCACCCTCGTCTGGCGCCATCCGCTCGCCGACGTTTCGGCCAAGGCGGCGGCTCCGATCGGCGCCTCCTTCACCTTCCTGGCGCTCGTCACAGGCTCACTCTGGGGCAAGCCCATGTGGGGCACCTGGTGGGTCTGGGACGCGCGGCTGACCTCCGTCTTCGTGCTTTTCCTCATGTATCTTGGGCTGATGGCGCTCAATCGGGCCATGGAGGATCCGGCCCGCTCGGCGCGCGTCTCGGCCGTCTTGGTGCTGGTCGGCTTCGTCAATATCCCGATCATCAAATTCTCCGTCGAGTGGTGGAACACGCTGCACCAGCCGGCGAGCGTCATGCGCCTCGACGGGCCGACCATCGACCCGGAATTCCTGTGGCCGCTGATGGTGATGGCCATCGCCTTCACGCTTCTGTTCTTCTCGCTACATATCGCCGCCATGCGCAACGAGATCTGGCGCCGGCGGGTGACCTCGCTCAGGCGTCAGGCGGCGCGCAATGCCGGACGGGAGTCGCTCGTGCCATGATGAGCCACGCTGCCTATGTCCTCTCGAGCTATGCGGTTGCGGTCGCGACCGTTGTCGGACTGGTGCTCTGGGTCGTCGGCGACGGCCGCGCCCGCCAGCGCGAACTCAAGGCGCTCGAGGCCGCCGGCATCCGCCGCCGTTCGGCCGAGGCGACGGGTGGAGAGAGCACATGACGAGCACGCCTGCGCCGCGGCCGGACGAGCGCAAGCCCGGCGCCTTGCGCTACTTGCTCGCCGCCCTGCCGCTCCTGATCTTTGCGGGGCTTGCAGCGGTCTTCTGGAGCCAATTGAACTCCGGCAGGGACATCGGCGAAATCCCCTCCGCGCTGATCGGCACCAAGGCGCCGATGCTCGACATGCCGCCGCTCGAAGGTGCCGTGACGCCGTCGGGCGAGCCGATGCCGGCGCTGACCGATGCCGCGGTCAAGGGCAAGCTGAGCCTCGTCAATGTATGGGCCTCCTGGTGCGTGCCCTGCCGCCAGGAACATCCCATCATTCTTGAGTTGTCGAAGGATCCGCGCCTGACTGTCGTCGGCATCAACTATAAGGACCGGAACGAGAACGCCCTGAGATTCCTCGGCGAGCTCGGCAATCCCTTCTCGGCGATCGGCGTCGACCCCAACGGCAAGGCGGCAATCGACTGGGGCGTCTACGGCATCCCGGAATCCTTCCTCGTCGCCGCCGACGGCACGATCCTCTACAAGCGCGCCGGTCCTTTCGACGAGCAGACGCTGAAGGAAGGGCTGATGCCGGCGATCGAGAAGGCGCTGGCGGGGTCGTGAGCGGGCCCGCGGTTTCACCGCATCCGCCCCTCCGGCCTGCCGGCCACCTTCTCCCCGCAGGCGGGGCGAAGGTGACTCGCGGCGTCCCCTCACCCTCGTTCCTCCCTCGCGGGTGAAGGACTAAAGATTCGCGTGTTCCCACTTTTGTCCTACTCGGGAACGAGGAACTCGGCGTTGTCGCGAGTCCCTTCTCCCCGCGAGCGGGGAGAAGGTGCCGGTCCACCCTCCGCAGCTGCTGCGGAGGACGGGCAGGCGGATGAGGGGCCAATTCGCTGCGCCCTCAGCCCCCCGCCTGCCACACCTTGACCGAATCGAGCGGCCAGACGAGCATCAGCACGTTGAGCGTCAAATTGTCGCGGATCATCCAACCGGTAAAAAGCTCGAGGGCGATCGCGAGCGCGATCGTCATGGCCACCGGCAGCCGCGAGGCGAGCAGGAAGCCTGCCGCCATGGCGAGCGTATCCATGGTCGAATTGAGGATGCTGTCGCCGAAATAGTCGAGCGAGATGGTCGCGGAGCGGTAGCGGTTGATCACCACCGGGGTGTTTTCGGCAATTTCCCACGCCGCCTCGATCGCAGTTGCGAGCAGCAGCCGCGCGCTCAGAGGCTTGCCGCGCAGCAGAAGATGGCCGAGGCCATAAAAGAGGAAGCCATGGATGATGTGTGACGGCGTGTACCAGTCGGCGATGTGCTGGGAATTGCCGCTGGAATTGAAGGCACCCTCCCAGAGCTTCACATAGCCGCATTCGCAGATCCAGAGCCGCCCCATGAGGTGCTGCACCAACATTTGAACGGCAATGACGCCGAGGCAGGCTATCAGCCAGATCCACACCCGCTGCCTGTTGTCTTCGGTGCCGGCGGCCAGCGTCATTCGGCGCTTTCCCGTTCCAGCGAATGCCGCATGATCAGCGGCATCTGGAGAAGCGTGAAGAGGATGGTGATTGGCATCGTTCCCCAGACCTTGAAGGCGACCCAGAAATCGGTCGTGAAGGAGCGCCAGACGATCTCGTTCAGCACGGCGAGAAACAGGAAGAACAGGCCCCAGCGGATCGTCAGCTTGCGCCAGCCATCCTCGTCAAGCTTGAAGGCGGCATGGAAGACATAGCCGAGCAGAGACTTGCCGAAGAGGAGCCCGCCAAGCAGGATCGCGCCGAAGAGCGTGTTGACGATAGTCGGCTTCATCTTGATGAAGGTGTCGTTCTGCAGCCAGAGCGTCAGCGCGCCGAAGACGAAGACGACGATCCCGGAAATAAGCGGCATCATCGGCAGCGTGCGGGTCATGATCCAGGAGGCGATGAGCGCCGCCGCCGTCGCCGCCATGAACAGGCCGGTCGCGATGAAGATCGGGCCGCCCAGCTCGCCGAGCACCGGAAAGCGGCTCGCCAGCCATTCGCCGCGCGAATTGGCGAAGAAAAAGACCATCAGCGGGCCGAGCTCCAGCACGAGCTTCAGAAGCGGGCCTACCTCTGTCCGCGGCTTTGCGGCCTCGATTGTCGACATTTGCGGATCCTGTTCTCTCATCTCTCGCCTGGCTTGAGCGGGACGCAGGCGGAAAACCGCTTCACATTTTTCCTCACCCCGCTCCGGCAGCTCATAACACCAGCATTGCGGCAAAACCATATCAACCGGTGCTTTCGCCGCACAGCTTCGCCGCCGGTCACGCGCCGCCGACACCCGCGATCGCCTCGGCGAAGTCCTTCGCCTCGAACGGCTCGAGATCGTCGATCCCCTCGCCGACACCGATGAAATAGACCGGCAACTTGTGCTTGGCGGAGATCGCCACCAGGATGCCGCCGCGCGCCGTGCCATCCAGCTTGGTCATGATCAGCCCGCTGACACCGGCGACATTGCGAAAGATCTCCACCTGCTGCAGCGCGTTCTGCCCGGTCGTCGCATCGAGAGTCTGCAGCACCGTGTGCGGCGCTTCGGGATCGAGCTTGCCGAGAACGCGCACGATCTTTTCGAGTTCCGCCATCAGCTCGGCCTTGTTCTGCAGCCGGCCGGCGGTGTCGATGATCAGCACGTCCGACTTCTTCTCGCGAGCCCGCTCATAGGCCTCATAGGCGAGACCCGCCGCATCGGCGCCAAGCTTGGAGGCAACGATGTCGGATTTCGTCCGTTCCGCCCAGATCTTCAACTGCTCGATCGCAGCGGCGCGGAACGTATCCCCGGCCGCCAGCATCACCTTCAGCCCCGCGCCCGAGAGTTTCGCGGCGAGCTTGCCGATAGTCGTCGTCTTGCCGGTGCCGTTGACGCCGACGACGAGGATCACATGCGGTTTGTGGCTGAGGTCGAGCTCCAGCGGCCTAGCGACGGGCCCCAGCACCTTGGTGATTTCGCCCGCCATGATGCGGGAGACGTCTTCGCCGGTCACATCCTTGCCGTAGCGCTCGGAAGCGAGCGTATCGGCGATGCGCATCGCCGTCTCGACGCCGAGATCGGCCTGGATCAGCAAGTCCTCCAAATCCTGCAGCGTCGCCTCGTCGAGCTTGCGCTTGGTAAAGAGGCTGGCGATCTGTCCGGTGAGCTGCGAGGAAGTGCGCGCGAGGCCGCGGCGCAGGCGCTGGTACCAGGAAAGCTTCAGCTGCGGTGCGGGCGCTTCCTCCTCGGGGCGTCTTTCCGCGGCTGCGAAGCCTTTGGGGAGGTGGGGCGCCGCCGTGGCTGCCTCGGTTGCGTCACCCCCCTTGCCAGGCATCTCCCCCTCGAGGGGGGAGAGCGCAGGAGGTGTGGGTTCTTCCTCTCCCGTCACGACAGCGTCTGCAGCGATATATGCACTTGGTTCCGGGGCTTCCTGCGCGGCACTCGCTTCGGCACCGGCCTGCTTTTCGGTCCGGTTGCTCTCGGAGGGGGCGGCAGCCTCCGCCTGATCTCCCCCCTTATGGGGGAGATGTCCCGAAGGGACAGAGGGGGGCATCGCCGCCTCGTCGGCTAGTGCAGCACGGTCGGAAGGGGCTTCACCCCCCTCTGCCCTGCCGGGCATCTCCCCCCCTAGGGGGGAGATTGGATGCGGAGCGCTCTCTTCCTCCACCGCGACGCCTTCGTCAGCAGCGACGTTCGTGCCTTTCTCAAAGCTTTCGCTTAATGCGTCGGCCCCCGGTGCGGTTAGCTCGGGCGGGATGGGGAGATCCTCTGCACCGAGCTTCGCCTCCTCGAAGGCGGCTCGATCGTCCTCGGCGCCCGCTTCGGTCTCCCCTTGCTCCCCCTTGTGGGGGAGGTGTCCCGAAGGGATAGGGGGGGATGCCGCCGCTTCGTCCGCAATCACGGCATCACGTGTCTCCGGCGCCGCCTCCTGCGGCGGCACGGGTTTCTCCTCGACGGTGTCCTTGCCGAAGGAAAAGATCTTCTTGATGAAACCAATTGCCATGGGACTATCCAGGTATCAGGCCGCAGCCATCTGTTTGGGCTGCATCATCAGATGCTTGCCGTTATGACCGGTGATCGCGACCCTGGCGAGAGAGCGCGGCTCGAGCCCGGCGGCGTCGACGAGCGTGAAGTTTTCCGTGTGCGCAAGGCCGTTCATCTCGACGAGGATCGTCTGCTCGCTGCCGATCATGCGTTCGAGATGGGCGGCGTAGAGGTCAGCCCCCTTCGCCCTCAGCCTTGCGGCGCGTTCCTTGACGAGCGCTCGGTCGAGCTGCGGCATGCGCGCGGCCGGCGTGCCGGGGCGAGGGCTATAGGGAAAGACATGCAACTGCGCGATGCCGCATTCTTCCGCGAGCCGCAACGAATTGGCGAACATTTCCTCGGTTTCCGTCGGGAACCCGGCGATCATGTCCGCGCCGAAGCTGATCTCGGGCCGCAAGCGGCGTACCTCGTCGCAGAAGGCGCGCGCATCGGCGTTCGAGTGCCGCCGCTTCATCCGCTTCAGGATCAGGTCGTCACCGTGCTGCAGCGACAGGTGCAGATGGGGCATGAAGCGCGGCTCTTCGGCGATCACGTCGAGGAGGTGCCGATCCGCCTCGATGCTGTCGATCGAGGAAAGCCTGAGGCGCAGGATCTCCTGCACGTGCTTCAGCAAGGTCTTTGCAAGAAGCCCGAGCGTCGGTGTCCCGGGTAGGTCCACCCCGTAGCTCGTGGCGTCGACGCCCGTCAGCACGATCTCCCGGTAGCCGCCGTCGACAAGCCGGCGCGCCTGCTCGACGACCGCACCCATCGGCACCGAGCGGGAATTGCCGCGGCCATAGGGAATGATGCAGAACGTGCACCGATGGTCGCAGCCGTTCTGCACCTGGATGAAGGCGCGTACATGGCCGTCGATATGCTTCACCATTTGCGGCGCGGTGGCGCGCACACTCATGATGTCGTTGACGCGCAGCTTCTCCTCGGCCGAGACGCCGAAATCCGGCAGGGCGCGGTAGGAGGCGCTCTTGAGTTTTTCCTCATTGCCGAGCACGGCATCGACCTCCGCCATTTCGGCGAAGGTTTCCTTCTCGGTCTGGGCGGCGCAGCCGGTGACGATGATACGCGCATGCGGGTTTTCGCGGCGCGCGCGGCGGATCGCCTGGCGCGCCTGGCGCACCGCCTCGCCGGTGACGGCGCAGGTGTTGACGAGAATGGCGTTGTTCAGCCCCGCCTTCTCGGCCTCCGCCCGCATGACTTCCGATTCATAGGTGTTCAGCCGGCAGCCGAAGGTTATGACCTCGACGCCGCTCAAAGCGCCCGGGCTCCGCTTTCGCCGCTCGTCTCGTCGCGCTGAAAGGCGCCACTGGCGGGATCGACCGTTCCCGACCATTCCCATTCGGCCGGTCCGGTCATGATCACGTGATTGTCCGCATTGCGCCATTCGATCAGCAGCGGACCGCCCGGCACGTTCACGGTCACCGTGCGCTCCGTGCGGCCGGTTCTCGCGCCGCTGACGGCGGCTGCGCAGGCGGCCGAGCCGCAGGCGAGCGTCAGACCCGCACCGCGCTCCCACGTCCTGAGGTCCATCTCGGTCCGGGAGCGGACATGCGCGATCGATATATTGGCGCGCTCGGGGAAGATCGGATGGTTTTCGAGCAGCGGTCCGAAGCGGTCGAGATCGTAGCTCCAGACATCGTTCTCGACCCAGAAGATCGCATGGGGATTGCCCATCGAGGCGACGGACGGCGAGTGGAGGACCGGATCGTCGATCGGCCCGATCTGCAGCTCGATGCGGCGCGTGTCGTGGAATTCCTCCGCGAGCGGTATTTCGTTCCAGCCGAAACGCGGGCTTCCCATGTCGACGGAGATCGTGCCGTCATCATGCTCCTTCGCCTCGAGCAGGCCGGCGACCGTATGGAAGAGGAAGACCTTCTTGCCGGTCTCGGCGGCGAGCGCCTGGACGACGCAGCGCGTGCCGTTGCCGCAGGCCTGCGCCATCGAGCCGTCGGAATTGACGATGTCGATCCAGGCGTCGGTGCCTGCGGCCTTCGGATCGTGGATCGCCATGATCTGGTCGAACTGGGTCGCCGGATCGGCATTGAGCGCGATCGCGGCCGCGGGCGTGACGCGATCCTTGCGGCCGCGCATGTCGACCACCAGGATCTTGTTTCCAAGCCCGTTCATCCGGGCAAATTGCACCTGATCGGCCATGTCGCGATCGTCCAAACCTGGCCTCCCACCGGGGGAGGCGCCCAATTTGCGCTGTATATGGCGGAAAAGCCCGGAAATTACCAGTGCCGGCGTCGTTCTCATGCGGCCGGCGCAAGAGGCACATCGTAGACCTCGCCCGGGCGCAAGGCCCTGAACCGGTCCGCTTCGATGCCGGCCTTTTCGAGGGCAGCCTCAAGCGCTCTCAGCGGCTCCTCGATCCCCTCATTGGTCAGCCGGAAGGTGCCCCAATGGTGACCGGCCACATGTCCGGCGCCGCAGGCGAGCATGCCCATCACCGCCTCTTCCGGATTCTGGTGCTGGCCTTCCATGAACCAGCGCGGTTCGTAGCAGCCGAAGGGCAGGTTGGCGAGGCGGAAAGCGCCGTGCTTTCTCCGCGCGCTCCGGTAATTGGTACCGCCGTGAAAGCCGGTGTCGCCGATGTGATAGATCTTGCCGGCCGGGGTCTCGAGGACGAAGGCGGCCCAGAGCGCCATCCGCCGGTCGCTCGTGCGGCGCGCGGACCAATGGTGGCAGGGTTCCGCATGGACGACGATGCCGTCTTCGAGGTCGAGCCGATCGCCCCAGTCCATGACGGATATCCGAGCGCCCGGCACGGCACGGCGGATGATCGTGTCGTTGCCGAGCGGCGTAACAATATGCGGTTCATGCCCGGCATGGAGCGCGTCGAGCGTCTTAAGATCGAGATGATCGTAGTGATTGTGGGTGACGAGGACGACGTCGATCGGCGGCAAGTCGTCCATCAGGATACCGGGCGCGTTGCGGCGATGGGGTCCGGCAAAGGCGAAGGGGCTTGCGCGGCCCGACCAGACCGGATCGGTCAGGATGTTGACGCCCGCCACCTGGATCAACAGCGTCGCGTGACCGACCATGGTCACGCGCAGGCGGTCGCCGGCAACGGCGAGATCGGGTTTGGCCTGATGGAAGGGGCTTTGGTAATGCGCCGGCCATTGCACGCGTCTGCCGCCGAGCTGCCAGCGAATGAGGTGCGCCAGACCGCGCGGCGGGAAGCCGCCGGGGTTGAAGAAGCGGACACCGTCGAAATGATCGGAAATCGGGCCGCTGTAATAGGGATTGACGTCCTTCCTCATGGCTGCCTCGACCGCATGCTTGCGAAAGATAGGAAAGCAGACTGGCCAAGGACAGGGGGGCGCGGCGGACCGTCAAGAATTTCTTGAAGACGGCAACTCGATTGCTACCATGCTTCAATGCTGGTCCGATTCGACAAACAGGAGCGCCTCTATAAGGCGATCAGGCTCATCCGCCCCGTCCACCTCAATGTCGGCAGGACGATGGAGAAACTGCTGCAAGCGGCGGGGATCAGCGTCGCCGAGCGCGCCGTCCTCGAGCTCATCTGCGGACAGCCGCTGACGGTTCCGGAGGCGGCCAGGCAGCTCTCCATGAAGCGGCAGTTCGTGCAGCGCATGGCCGCCGGGCTCATTTCCAAAGGCCTGATCGAGAAGACGCCCAATCCCGAGCACCGCAGCGCCTATATCTGCGCGCCGACCGCCGCCGGGCGGGATCTGTTCCAGACCGTTCACCGGCGCGAGCTCGAGATGCTGCACGCCGTTCTCGGCGACATCAACCAGACCGAAGTGGTCGTGGCGCTGCGGGTGATGATGCGCATCGACGCCGCCTTCGAGGCGCTCGCCGCGGCCAGTGAAGGCGGGGAGGAGAGATTGTGACGCCGCTCCTCTGGGCGCTCGCGGCGATCGTCGTCGTCGCGCTGCTTTTTGTCCTCGAATTGCGGCGCGAACTCAAGGCAGCCTATACGCCGACGACCGGCGAACGCATCGATGTCTCCCTGCGGCCGAACCTGGCGCTGCTCATCATCGACATGCAGGAGGATTTCACCACCGTCGGCGGACGGTACGGCTGGGACGAGGCCTATCTGAAGGCCCGTATCGAGGCGATCGACATTATGGCCGCCAAGGCGAAGAAAGCGGACATCCCCGTGATCGCCATTCGCCATGTCTATCGCGCGCCGCTCATACGGCTGATGATCCGCCTCTTCGGCGAAGGGCGCGGTATTCCCGGCTCCAGGGGCCTCGGTCTCATGAGGCTCCCGGTCGAGCCGGATTTCGAAGTGCTGAAGGCGCGCAGCGACAGCTTCTCGTCACCGGAGCTGGAAGGCTATCTGGCGGCGAAACAGATCGGAACTCTCCTCCTCACCGGGCTCGACGGCTCCTATTGCGTGCAGGCCACCGCCAACGGCGCGCTCAATCGCGGCTATCGGGTCGAGATCGTCGAAGACGCGGTGCTGAGCCGCGATCAAGCGGATTGGGGCAGGCAGGTCGCGGCGCTCAAGGGCCGCGGCGCCGTCCTGATTTGAAGCCGGGCGCTCCGGTTTCACCTTCCGCTCCTTGACTTTCCGCCGGCTTTCCTGTTTATCCGGGCAAAATCCTTCGCAAGTGATGACTTCGAAGCCGCCGACCGGGGCCCGAAAAGGTGTAAAGAGAGCCCGGAGGCCACCATCCGACAGCGCGTCGCGCCCTCGGGTGGTTTTTGGCTTTGCGCCTTGTTTTCCACGCGAGGGACCCCACGTTTCCGGCGAGCCTAGAAGGCCAACCGGAACCAGAAGGATGAGAGTATGTTCGAGAGCCTGCAGGACCGTCTTGGTTCCATATTGAATGGACTGACCGGCCGCGGCGCCCTGTCGGAAGCTGACGTTTCCGCGGCGCTACGGGAGGTTCGCCGTGCGCTGCTCGAAGCCGACGTCGCGCTCGACGTCGTGCGCTCCTTCACCGAAAAGGTCCGCGAAAAGGCGGTCGGCGCGGAAATCCTGAAGGCGATCAAGCCCGGCCAGATGGTCGTCAAGATCGTCCATGACGAGCTTGTCGCCATGCTCGGCTCGGAAGGGGTGACGATCGACCTCAACGCGCCCGCCCCAGTGGTCATCATGATGGTGGGCCTGCAGGGCTCGGGCAAGACGACGACAACCGGCAAAATCGCCAGGCGGCTGACGACGCGCGACAAGAAAAAGGTCCTGATGGCCTCGCTCGACACCCGTCGCCCGGCCGCCCAGGAACAGCTGCGCCAGCTCGGCGTCCAGACCGGCATCGACACGCTGCCGATCATCGCCGGCCAGTCGCCGACCGATATCGCCGTCCGCGCCGTGCAGGCGGCGAAGCTCGGCGGCCATGACCTCGTCATCCTCGACACCGCCGGTCGCACCCATATCGACGAGCCGCTGATGATCGAGATGGCGGAGATCAAGCGGAAATCCAATCCGCATGAGATCCTGCTCGTCGCCGACGCGCTGACTGGCCAGGACGCCGTCAATCTCGCCCGCAACTTCGACGAACGCGTCGGCATCACCGGCCTCGTCCTGACCCGCATGGACGGTGACGGCCGCGGTGGCGCCGCCCTGTCGATGCGCGCAGTCACCGGCAAGCCGATCAAGCTCATCGGCGTCGGCGAGAAGATGGACGAACTCGAGGAGTTCCATCCCCGCCGTGTCGCCGACCGCATTCTCGGCATGGGCGACATCGTCTCGCTGGTCGAGAAGGCGGCGGAGAACATCGATGCCGAGAAGGCGGCGGCCATGGCCGCCAAGATGGCCAAGGGAAAGTTCGACCTGAACGACCTCGCCGATCAGTTGCGGCAGATGCAGAAGATGGGCGGCATGGGCGGCATCATGGGGCTGATGCCGGGCATGGCGGGCATGAAGGACAAGATGGCCGCCGCCGGCCTCGACGATAAGCTGTTCAAGCGCCAGCTTGCCATCATCTCCTCGATGACGAAGGCCGAGCGGGCTAATCCAGACATCCTCAAGCATTCGCGCAAGAAGCGCATTGCGAGGGGCTCCGGCACCGATGCCTCCGATATCAACAAGCTCCTGAAGATGCACCGCCAGATGGCGGACATGATGAAGATGATGGGCGGCAAGGGCAAAGGCGGCATGATGAAGCAGATGATGGGGGGCCTCGCCAACAAGATGGGCCTCGGGGGCTTAGGCGGCGGCATGCCCGATCTCTCCAAGCTCGACCCGAAACAGCTCGAAGCGCTGCAGAAGCAGGCTGAAGCGGCCGGTCTCGGCAAGCCGGGCGGGATGCCGGGCCTCGGCGGCGGAAATGGTTTGCCCGGCCAAGGTTTACCGGGCCAAGGTTTACCAGGATTGGGCGGCGCCAAGCTGCCGGGTCTTGGCGGCGGATTCCCGGGCCTTCCCGGCCTGCCGAAGAAGAAGTGAGGATCGCGACGAATGCTTGATCCCGAGATCAAAGAGGAATTGGCGAGCTACCGGCAGTCGATCGACAATATCGATGCCGCTCTCGTCCATATGCTGGCCGAACGCTTCCGCTGCACCAAGGCGGTGGGTGTTCTCAAAGCCAAGCACAGCTTGCCGCCGGCCGATCCGGCGCGCGAAGAATACCAGATCGAACGCCTTCGGCACCTTGCCAAGGATGCCAATCTGGACCCGGATTTCGCCGAGAAGTTCCTGAACTTCATCATCAAGGAAGTCATCCGGCATCATGAAGCCATTGCCGCCGATCGCTCGCAGCCCGCGGGCAGCGCCGGCACCACCCGTTCCGCTTGAAAGAAGCGGTCAAGAAAGCCTGCAAGGAGTAAATTGATATGGCACTGAAAATTCGTCTCGCCCGCGGCGGTTCCAAGAAGCGCCCCTATTACCAGATCGTCGTTGCCGATGCCCGCTCGCCGCGTGACGGCCGCTTCCTCGAGAAGCTCGGTTCCTGGAATCCGATGCTTGCCAAGGATGACGAAAAGCGCATCGAACTGAACGCCGAGCGCGTGAGCCACTGGATCGCCCAGGGCGCGCAGCCGACAGACCGCGTGCTCCGCTTCCTCGACCAGGCCGGTCTCGCCAAGCGCCCGGCCCGCAACAACCCGACCAAGGCACAGCCCGGCAAGAAGGCTCAGGAGCGCGCCGCCGAAGCCAAGCAGCGCGCCGAAGACGCAGCCGCTGCCGCAGCAGAAGCTGCCGCGGAATAATCTGCATCAAAACGATGTGGCGGACGGGCGGCATTTCCATGCCGCCCGTTTTGCTTTATGTGCAGCCCACAAGACCCCGCATGGATGCCGGCGATGACGACACTCAAGAACCCTGTCCTGATGGCGACGATCGGTGCAGCGCAAGGCCTGCGCGGCGAAGTCCGGTTGAAATCCTACACGGACGATCCGACCGCGCTCGGTGATTACGGCCATCTGCACAGCGACGACGGCCGCGTCTTCGAGATCCTGGAAGTCCGCGAGGCAAAAAACGTCGTCATCGTGCGTTTCCGCGGCATCAACGACCGGACTGCTGCCGAGGCGCTGAACGGGCTCGAACTCTTCATCGAGCGCGACAACCTCCCCGACGATGACCTCGAAGAGGACGAGTTCTTCTATGCGGACCTCGAAGGCCTGGAAGCTGTCGACAGCGCCGGAAAGAGCTACGGCTCGGTGACGGGCGTTTTCGATTTCGGCGCCGGCGACCTTCTGGAACTGAAAGGCCCGGGCAGAAGACCGGTGCTCATTCCCTTCACCGAATGGTCGGTTCTGGAAATCGACCTGGAGGCCGGCAAGCTGCTGGTCGACCCGGTAGCCGCGGGCCTGGTCGACGACAAGGACGAGGGTATCGGCAAATCCTTCCCCACCAAGCGCAAGTGAGACGGCAATGTCCTTTCGCGCGACGGTGCTGACGCTTTATCCGGAGATGTTCCCGGGGCATCTCGGCCTGTCCCTTGCCGGCAAGGCGCTCGAACGCGGGCAATGGTCGATCGAGGCCGTGCAGATCCGCGATCACGCCGAGGACAAGCACCGCACCGTCGACGACACGCCGGCCGGCGGCGGCGCCGGCATGGTACTGAAACCCGATGTGCTTGCCCGCGCCATCGATCATGTCTCGTCGGATGACGATCGGCCGCGCCTGTTGATGAGCCCGCGCGGGCGGCCGCTGACCCAGGCACGGGTGCGTGAGCTTGCGAGCGGCCCCGGCGCGGTCATCGTCTGCGGCCGCTTCGAGGGAGTCGACCAGCGCGTCATCGATACGCGCCAGCTCGAGGAGATCTCAATCGGCGACTACATCCTCTCCGGCGGCGAGCCGGCGGCGCTGGTGCTGCTCGATGCGGTCGTGCGCATCCTACCGGGGGTGATGGGCAACGACCTTTCCGGCGTGCATGAGAGCTTCGAGGGCGGATTGCTGGAGCACCCGCACTATACGCGGCCGCAGGTCTTCGAAGGTCAGGAGATCCCGGCGGTACTGACCTCCGGAAACCACGGGGCAATCGCCAGATGGCGCGAGGCCGAGGCGCGGCGGCTGACGGAGGAGCGCCGTCCGGACCTTCTGAAGCGTGATCCGGCTCAGCCCGTGAAGAAATAATAGGCGGCCAGCAGCAGGCCGACGGCCACGACGAGCGCGCGGATCACCGATTGGGGAACCCGCCGCGCCGCCCAGACGCCTGAATAGCCGCCAAGTGCCGCGCCCGGCACCATGATCGCCGCGTGCAGCCAGGAAACGACGCCACCCGCCGCGAAGACGAAGATCGCGATCGTGGCAATCACGATCGAGATGAAGTTTTTGAGCGCGTTCAGCCGGTGATAGCCACCGCCGGTCGCAAGTCCGAGCACCGCAAGCATCATGATCCCCATGCCGGCCCCGAAGAAGCCGCCATAGACCGAGGTCGCCATCTGGCTTGCGACGCCCAGCGGGCCGATCCTGTGCTCGTCGCTGCGCGCCTTCGGCTTCAACAGGGGCCCAGCGGCGAAGATCGCGGTGGCGGCAATCAGCAGCCAGGGCACCATGGCGCGGAAGGACGGATTGGAGAGCGACAGGAGGATCAGCGCCCCCGCAAGTCCGCCGATCGCCGAGATAAGTCCCAGGACGATCGCGTTGCGACGATCGGCGCGGATCTCCTTGGCATAGGCGAGCGCCGACGTGACATAGCCGGGCAACTGGATGATCGAGGAGGTCGCATTGGCGACGATTGGCGGCAGACCGCCGAGCGTCATGGCGCCGAAGGTGAGAAACGTGCCGCCGCCAGCGATGGCATTGACGACGCCGGACAGAAATCCGGCAACGAACAGCAGTAGCACATGGAATAGCGTCATCATCTCCCCCCGAACGGCCTGGACATCGGGATAGCCGCTTGCGATATCGGCTGCAAGCACCGAGAAATTCCGCTTTCGGGGATGACAAGCGGGCCCGTTTGGTGTATGTGCCGGCCCGGTTCGGGTTCTTGCCCGAGACCGTAAACAAAGACGACCATAAACAAAGAATGGTGAAACCGCTCCTGCCCGACCGGGCAAGGCCCGAAGGAATCCGACGGGCCGGTCGAGAGCGCTCTGGCTGTTTCAGAAAAGCAAAGGTTTAGACCGATGAACATCATCCAGCAGCTGGAAGCCGAACAGGCCGCCAAGATCGCCGCCAAGCGCACCCTTCCGGAATTCTCCGCCGGCGACACCGTGCGCGTCAACGTCCGCGTCGTCGAAGGCAACCGTACCCGCGTCCAGGCCTATGAAGGCGTCTGCATCGCCCGCTCCGGCGGCGGCATCAACGAGAGCTTCACCGTTCGCAAGATCTCCTATGGCGAAGGCGTAGAGCGCGTCTTCCCGGTCTACTCGCCGCTCGTCGAAAGTGTAGACGTGGTTCGCCGCGGTAAGGTCCGCCGCGCCAAGCTCTACTACCTGCGCGACCGCCGCGGCAAGTCGGCCCGTATCGTCGAGAACACCGGCACGCGCGCCCGCAAGCTGAACGAAGCCGAGCGTCAGGCAGTTGCCGAGGAAAAGGCTCGCATCGAGGCTGAAAAGGTTGCAGCCGCCCAGGCGCTCGCCGCCGAAAAGGCAGCCGCCGAGGCCGCCGAGAAGGCCGCTGCCGAGGCAAATGCAGCGGAAAACGCCGCAGAATAAGAAATCGCATTTTCCGGGATTTGCAGGAAGGCGGCCTCGGGCCGCCTTCTTTATTTGGGGATCAATGCGCAACAGTCTCGGCCCAAATCCCGCTCCACCCGCGAAGAGGGCCTACCACAAGCCTGGCAACCTCGAATCTCCGCGACCCATTTGGCTTGTATTCCCCTGAAATTTCGTGACATCTTCTGTCGCCATAAATTTCCAGGAGTACCTTCCATGACAATCCGCCGCCAGGTGCTTGCGGGCATCGCCGCCGCCCTCGCCCTTCCCTTCGCCTTCTCCGCGCCCGCTGTCGCCAGCGACCTGCCGGATCTCGGCGGCAGAACGGTCGTCGTCGCCACCGAGAACGCCTATCCCCCGCTGCAATTCGTCGACCCGCAGAGCGGCAAGGCAGTCGGCTGGGAATACGACGCCATGAACGAGATCGCCAAGCGGCTGAACTTCAAGGTCGAGTATCAGAACGTCAGCTGGGACGCCATGATCCAGGCGGTTTCCGACGGCCAGTACCAGATCGGCATGACCGGCATCACCATCAAGGACGACCGCAAGGAGAAGGTGGATTTCTCCGATCCCTATATGCGCTCCCAGCAATTCATGCTGGTGCGCAGCGACGAGGCGCGCTTCAACGACGCCAAAAGCTTCGCCACGGTCGAGGATGCGCTGATCGGCGCGCAGCCGGGCACTTCGCCTTTTTATACGGCCGTCTACGAGATTCTCGACGGCAACGAGCAGAACCCGCGCATCAAGTTGTTCGAGACCTTCGGCGCCACCGTCCAGGCGCTCAAGGCCGGCGACGTCGATCTGGTGCTGACCGACAGCGTCGCCGCACAGGGTTACGTCGACGCGTCCGAAGGCAAGCTGAAGGTGGTCGGCGAGCCGCTTGGCACCGAGGACTTCGGTTTCATCTTCCCGAAGGGCTCCGATCTTGTCGCCCCGGTCAATGCCGCCATCAAGGCGCTCAAGGAGGACGGCACCTTCGAGGCGTTGAACAAGAAGTGGTTCCTCGACTACAAAATGGGTGGCTGATCGCTTGGCTCCAGTCAAATCATCCGGCACATCCGGGAAGGGCGACTATCCGTGGTGGCTGGTCGCCCTTCTCGCGATCGCCGCTCTTCTTGCTGCGGTCATCGTCACCAACGAGATATTTACACAGGTCTTCGGCGTCGTGCTCAAGGGCATAGGCGTGACCGTCTTCGTCACGCTTGCGGGCTTTGCGCTTGCGACCGTGCTGGGCCTTGGCATCGCCCTGATGGCCCTTTCCGAGCACGTGGCGCTCCGCCAGGTCGCGCGCTTCTATACGGAGGTCATCCGTGGCGTGCCGATCCTCGTCCTGCTCTTCTATATCGCCTTCGTCGGGGCGCCGGCGCTTGTGGTTGCGGCCAATTTCCTGGCGGCGCCGATCATTTCGGCAGGATGGATGGAGCCGCTGGTCGTTCGCGACATATCGCTGATGTGGCGGGCGATCATCGCGCTGATGATCGGCTATTCGGCCTTCATCGCCGAGGTCTTTCGCGCCGGCATCCAATCGGTCGACAAGGGGCAGGTCGAGGCCGCGATGGCGCTCGGGCTCTCGCGCTTTCAGCGCTTCCGCCTTGTGGTCTTTCCGCAGGCGATCCGCGTCATCCTGCCACCGCTCGGCAATGATTTCGTGGCAATGGTGAAGGATTCCTCGCTCGTTTCCGTGCTCGGCGTCGCCGACATCACGCAGATGGGAAAGATCTACGCCTCTGGCTCCTTCCGCTTCTTCGAGACCTATTCGATCGTCGCCTATGTCTACCTGATCCTGACGATCGGGCTGTCGCTCGCATTAAGGGCGCTCGAGCGGCGGCTGCGCCGGGCGCAGGCACGGTAGTGGAAGCGCCGCGCGTCTCTTCAGACGCGCAAAGCTTGCTGCAACTCTTTGAACCTGCGCAACGGCGCCCGAAAATCGGGTACGAATTTCGGGCCAATGCGCCAAGCTAATGCATGCCTGAGGTCAGCGCAGGCGCCCTGGCGGCGAGCGCCGCGCGCAGCTTTTCGAGCGCCCTCGTTTCGATCTGGCGCACGCGTTCCTTCGATATGCCGAGAGCGACCCCCAGTTCTTCGAGTGTCGCTCCGTCCTCCGACAGCCGCCGCGCACGGATGATCTTCATTTCGCGCTCGCTGAGTTCGCCGAGCGCGCTGTGCAGCCAGCGGCGCGCGCGTTCGCCGTCGATCGTCTCGCTGACCTGCTCGTCTGGCAGCGGCGCGTCGCTTGGAAGGAAATCGAGGCGCGCGCCGCCCTCCGCGTCGCCGTGCCCAACCGGCGCCTGCAACGACGCGTCGTTGCCGGAAAGGCGCGCATCCATGGTCTGGACGTCCGCGAGACTGACGCCGAGAGCGACGGCGATTTCCTCATGCATCGCCTGCGATGTAAGCTGCCGGTCCCCTTGGGCCAGCCGGGCTCTCAGCCGGCGCAAAT
Organism: Sinorhizobium alkalisoli; assembly: GCF_008932245.1. Taxonomy (NCBI): domain Bacteria; kingdom Pseudomonadati; phylum Pseudomonadota; class Alphaproteobacteria; order Hyphomicrobiales; family Rhizobiaceae; genus Sinorhizobium; species Sinorhizobium alkalisoli. The sequence continues at coordinate 3,226,777 of NZ_CP034909.1, forward strand.
TGAAGAACAGCGCCTTCTGCGCCGAACTGGTGCCGCCTCTGACGATCGACCAATTGCGCAAGACATAATCCTGCATCGAGGCCCGGATCCACCAGGTGGCATAGGTGGAGAAGCGTACCTCCCGGCTCGGCTCGAAACGCGCGGCCGCCTCCAGGAGGCCGATATGACCCTCCTGGACCAGGTCGCCCATGGGCAGACCGAAGCTGCGGAATTTCGCTGCCATTGCGACAACCAGACGCATATGCGACATGGCAATCTTGTTGCGGGCCTCCTGATCGTGGTCGTATCGCCAGGCTTCTGCCAGCGCATGCTCTTCGTCCCGCTCCAGATAGGGGGCATCCATGGCGATCTTGATCAAACGCCGGTCTGCTGTGAGAGTCTTCATCGATTGCTCCGTATTGGCGCCGAACGCCTCGCCGTGAATAGGGACCAAACGCCGCCGGCAGCGTTCGGCGATGACGGAAATGGGCACGACTTGACGAAATAAGAGAGCGCCCTAAATCGAAATACGAACCTGAAACGGTGAGAAGTCACAGAGCCAGATCGCCCGGGCGTAGAACCGTCCCGTTAACGTCAAACGTACGCGACAGCGAAAAGTTCCATCGGATGCACGATTTTTGATTGCAGCGGGCAAGGGCCTACACGGCGGTATTCTTGCTGTGGGCGCAACCACATCGACCTTTCAAATGTAATCGGACGCGCAACGGCCCCTTTTCTTTTCTTTGAATTGCTGCATGCCAAGAAATCGGATCCGATATTCGGGCCGATGCGAAAAACCGAAGTCGATAAGGAGACAGGCAGCGGGACCGGACCCGCTGTTGCAGTGAAAAATAGAAAGCCCGGCACTGAGCCGGGCTTTCTGGTGTCTTGGTAAGTGCAGGTCGAGAAGTTTTGCCCGCGTCAACGCGGGTGCGCCGTTCCCAAGGAACCGTCGCCGATCCGGATGATTAAGCGGCCTCGTCCTGGGCATCGTCCTCTTCGACGGCCTTGCCGCGCTTCGGCCCCTTATTGAGGTTCGCTTCCACGAGGCGCACGGCTTCCGTTTCCGACATCCTGTTCACCGCCGCGATCTCGCGTGCCATGCGGTCCAGAGCGGCTTCATAGAGCTGGCGCTCGGAATAGGACTGTTCCGGCTGGTTCTCCGCGCGATAGAGGTCGCGCACCACTTCCGCAATGGATATCAGATCGCCGGAGTTGATCTTGGCGTCGTATTCCTGGGCGCGCCGCGACCACATGGTCCGCTTGACGCGAGCCTTGCCCTGCACAACCTTCAACGCGCGATCAACGAAATCGGTCTCGGACAACTTACGCATGCCGATGCTGACGGCTTTTGCCACCGGCACCTTGAGGCGCATCTTGTCCTTCTCGAAATCGATGACAAAAAGCTCGAGCTTCATGCCCGCAACTTCCTGCTCCTCGATCGCGACGATCTGGCCAACACCATGGGCCGGATACACAATCGATTCACCGGTCTTGAAGCCTTGGCGCGTTGAAGATTTTTTCTGCTGGGTCGTCATTCGTTTCAAACACTCCCTGTTGCGCACCGGCCTCAAGAGGCCGGGCCGGGTCGGTGAGGCCCGGATAGACGGGGATACCGCCGGGTGGGGTCCATCCTGCTCCGTCCGACGAAACACAAACAGCCACATACGCCGCAATCACAAGCAACGAAACGTTGCGTATTTGAAGAGTGCCGCGTCGTGGAGATCGTTTGCTTTCGTGCTGGTTTTCGGGCGCGCAAAAGCACCCTCTGTGGATCAGTGTGCGGAACCTATCACAAAAAACTGCCGAAATCAATAATTTGCTGCATGGCAACGATCAAGCAGCCACGCTCGCACCGGTCACGGGCCGGCGGGGATTTCCCCACATTTCGTCCCTGCATCTCTTAACCTTGGTCAGCCGCGACGAACGAAGCGGCCGCCGGCCTCAGTCGCCTTGCCCCGGCTCCGGGGAGAAATACTGTTCGTATTTCCCTTCGACGCCGTCCATCTCCTTGGCCTCGGGCATCGGCTCCCGCTTGACCGTGATGTTCGGCCACTTAGTGGAAAAATCAGCGTTCAATTTCAACCACATGTCCAGGCCAGGCTCGGTGTCCGGCTTGATCGCGCCAGCGGGACATTCCGGTTCGCACACGCCGCAGTCGATGCATTCATCAGGGTGGATGACGAGGAAGTTCTCGCCTTCGTAGAAGCAATCCACCGGGCAGACTTCCACACAGTCCGTATATTTGCAGCGAATGCAATTGTCGGTCACGACATACGTCATGAGGTACTCCAGCCAATGCTCACATTTGATGGCAGACGGCAATTGACGGTGATGCCCTGTCGTCCGCACATGCTAGGAATGTCCGGCGCGCATAGCTGCCGAAGCAGACCCGAATGCCACCCAACGTGGCTTGTGACGTAAAGGCTTTGGACGTCCTTTGCAAGAATTATCCATGCGCGATTTGCCGCGGAATGAGCAGACTTTTCCGCCGCCGCCACGCTTTCGGATCGCCACGCCCAAAACGCCATCTACCCCGGCAGGACCCAAACGGCCACCCCGGGTCGGGAGCGCGCCGGAGCTATTGCATCGGCCTGAATGTCGTACCCGACTTTTGGGAAGCTCAATGCACAGATTCAAAGGGTTGCGCGACCTTTGCGCGTCCGAAAAGACGTGCGGCGCTGCAGGTGCCGGCCCTAATCCCGGTCGTCGGAACCGGGCTTCAGGCGGTCCGTTTCGCGACGCTCCCTCTTGGTCGGTCGCCCGGCGCCGCGCTCGCGCGTCGCCTGCTCGAAGGGCGTCCGTTTCCGTGTGGCGACCGGCGGCGTCAGATCTTCGTAAAGCAGCCGGGCCTCTTCATAGGGCCCCCGCCGAGTTCCCGGCAAGAGCACCCGCACGACGAGATCGCGCTGCTCGAGCGACAGCTCCAGCATGTCGCCCGCCCTGACCTGGGCAGAGGATTGTATTTCCCGTGTGCCGTTCACCGCCACATGGCCGGCTTCGATCGCCTTCTGCGCAAGCGACCGCGACTTGATGAGCCGGGCGAAGAACAGCCACTTGTCGAGCCGCTGGCGCATTGCGGGCGGGGACGTTGGCTGTTTCTCCATGACTTCGCCTATTTCTTCAGCTGCTCCTTGAGAGCGGCGAGCTTCGCGAAAGGCGAATCCGGATCGAGTGGCTTTTCCTTGCGCGGCGGGCGTCCCTCGAACTTGCCGCCGCGATCATGGCGATCCTGACGCTCCTTGCGCTGGCCACCCGGCTTGCCGTCCTGTGCCTTTCCACGCGCCGGTCCGCCGCTCTTGCGTCCGCCCTCGCGACCGTCAGCCTTACCATGGCGTTCGCCATGGCGCTGACCGCCGCGGCGCTGGTCGCCCTGATGGCGTCCGCCCGCCCGTTGGTTGTCCTGGCGTGTGCCTGGACGCCACAGAAGCACCGGCTTCGGTTCCGCCGGGTCCTCCGCTTCGGCCGGCGCGACCGCGCCTTCGCCCGGGGTTTGCGCGGCCGGAGCATCCGCCGGCGCCTCGTCCAAGGCATCCGTCGCAACATCGATTTCGCTCTGCTCCGGAGCAGCTTCCGCGGCGGCAGCCGCGTCGGCTGTCGCACCGTCGTCGCCCGCAAGGAAGCTTGCCGCCTCCTCCGCGGTGACCACGTCCGCGCGATAGCCGAGACCCTTCAGGATCTCCTCCATGTCGTCCGGCGTCGCGCCCAGGATTGAGAGCATAGAGGTCGTCGCCATGAAGCGGCGGCCGTCATAGGCGCCGTCCGGACGCGGCGTCGTCCCCGGCGCCCATTGCAGGAGCGGACGGATGAGGTCGGCAAGGCGCTCCAATATGTCGATCCGGACCGCGCGCTTGCCGAGATAGCGAAAGCCCGCGAGCTTGTAGAACGTCCGCTCGAAGGACGGGTCGGCGACAACCGAGGTGCGGCCGGCGGCGAGCATCGGGATCAGTTCGCCATAGCCGGGCTTGTCGAGTCCGTCGTTCTTCAACGCCCAGAGCAGCGTGATGAGCTCCGCCGGCGCCGGCTTCAGGAGCGCCGGCAGGAAGATGTGATAGGCGCCGAAGCGGACCCCGTATTTACGGATCGAGGCGCGGCTTTCTTGATCGAGCGACTTCACCTCATCCGCGACATCTCGGCGGAAGAGCACGCCGAGATTCTCGACGAGTTGGAAGGCAAGCCCCTTGGCGAGTCCTTCGAGATCCTCCGCGCGGGAAATATCGTCCAGCGGCTTGAGCACCGTGCTGATGTGATGATTGACGAAGCGTTCGATGCGGGCCAGCACATGCTCGCGGGCATTGGCCTGGAGCTGCTCGTCGGCGAGCAGGATAACGCGGGGACGCATGACGTGGTCGCTGGCGGTAAGCCGCGCGACGGGATCGCCGAGCCAGCGCACGAGGCCGTCCGAGGACAGCGCCAGATCGCCATTGCCGGCCGCGTAAAGACGAGCGGCACGCGCCTCGAATTCCAGCGCCAGCGCCTTCTGGGCGGCGCCCTGAACAGCTTTTGCATCCGCCCCTTCGCCGGCGGCCAGGGTGAACCGGAACCCGGTTAGCTGACCAACATGGTGCCCCTCGACGAAGACATCCCCATTCACACTGATTTCTGCTTCCAGCATCGCATTCTCTCTCAGGCGCTTCATGAGCACAGATGTCCTGCGATCAACAAAGCGTTTCGTCAACCTTTCATGCAACGCGTCGGACAATCGATCCTCGATTTCCCGCGTCTTTTCTTGCCAGTGTGTCGGATCGGCAAGCCACCCGGGCCGGTTGGACACATAGGTCCAGGTCCTGATCTGCGCAATTCGCGCCGAAAGTGTGTCGATCTCGCCGTCCGTGTGATCGGCGCGGCGAACCTGCTCGGCCATGAAGTCTTCATTGACCCGGCCGTCACGAACAAGGTCCGCATAGATCGTCGAGATCAGGTCGGCATGCTGCGCCGGCGTGATGCGACGATAATCGGGCAGCGCGCAGGCTTCCCACAGCTTCTCGACCCGCTCCGCCGTGGTTGCGACATCCGCCACCTCGGGATAGCGCGCCAGGTGCTCCAGCGCCTGCTGGTCGACGGCCGGAAGTGCGCGGGCAAGCCCGGAAACGGCAGGCGCCGCCTCGAGACTCATCTTCAGCGCCTTCAGCGAGGAGAAGTCGAGCGCCTTGGAACGCCATTGCAGCACCCGCACCGGGTCGAACTCATGTGATTCGATGCGATGGACGAGTTCGTCCTCGAACGGATCGACGCGTCCCGTCACGCCGAAGGACCCGTCGCGGACATGGCGGCCGGCGCGCCCCGCGACCTGGGCGAGTTCCGCCGGGTTGAGGTTGCGGTACTGGTATCCGTCGAACTTGCGATCCTGGGCAAAGGCGACGTGATCGACGTCGAGATTGAGACCCATGCCGATCGCGTCCGTCGCCACCAGATAGTCGACGTCCCCCTCCTGGTAGAGCGCGACCTGGGCATTGCGGGTACGCGGCGAAAGCGCGCCGAGGACCACGGCCGCACCGCCGCGCTGGCGCCGGATGAGCTCGGCGATCGCATAGACCTCATCGGCCGAAAAGGCGACGATCGCCGAGCGGTTCGGCAGCCGCGTGATCTTCTTGGAGCCGGCATAGAGCAGTTGCGACATGCGCGGCCGCTCGACGACGGTGATGCCGGGCAGGAGATGCTCCAGGATCGGCCGCATGGTCGCGGCACCGAGGAGCAGCGTCTCGCCTCGACCACGCAGATGCAGGAGCCGGTCGGTGAAGATATGGCCGCGTTCCAGGTCACCCGCGAGTTGCACCTCGTCGATCGCGACGAAGGAGGCTGTCGTCTCGCGCGGCATGGCTTCGACGGTGCAGACCGAATAGCGGGCCCGATGCGGCGAGATCTTTTCCTCGCCGGTGATCAGTGCGACATTGTGATGGCCGACCTTCTCGACGAGACGCGTATAGACTTCGCGCGCGAGCAATCGCAGCGGCAGCCCGATGACGCCGCTGTCATGCGCCACCATGCGCTCGATCGCGTAATGCGTCTTGCCGGTATTGGTGGGCCCGAGCACCGCGGTCACGCCGCGGCCGCTCAGGATCATGGATTGAAAGGACAAGGTATCGATCCCGGGCAGTCTCAACGAGCCGGCGCGCGCTCGCGCCCCGGCCGGAAACAGATGCCCATGCGCAGGGCCAAACGCAAGGGGCGCGAGCGATTAAATGCGACTGGCGCTGGCCCATATCTAGCGTCTCCATACCGTTCCGCAATGTTGACATTTGGAACAGCCGCGGAACGAATCGGCGACGAATCGCTATTCGCAATGATTCACTGTATGTTCACCGCTATATGTAGACCGTCCGTGGCGGATTCACACGAGATGCTGAATCTGTAACGACCATGTGGGCTCAGGGGCCCTTGACGGCAATTTCTTCGTCGCCGCGTCGGGACTCGGCGCAAAGGATTCGGAATCCAAGAGTCTTGAATACCTGAAAAATTTTTCACCTGATTCGGATCGAGACTCGGAAGATCGGGGAATGAGAATCGCCGCCGCAGCATCCCGGAATCGATCGGCGCATAAAGGGAGACTCGCCGATAGACAAATTTTCCGTTTTTGTTCCCTACAAGATATAGATGCACATTGCCCATGCGCGAGGTCTGAAATGCTTCGCGCTCAACGTATGCCGACCAAGGAGAGGCGCTTCCCTGGCTGATCCCGAAGCCCATACAAGGCATGAGGGCGCCAAGGCGCTAGCCAGGACGGAGTAAACCTCGACAGAACAGGTCGAGACCTTCCTTAAGGGCTCGATATTGGGCATCGGACGTGTCCGCGAAGGCCTCGTCGCGTGTCGACGCAACATCGTCGAACTGGATCGGCTCGTCGAACTGCGAGAGCGTCAGATCATGCCGCTCGCCGTCGATCCGATTGTAGAAGTGCATACCCGCGCCGGTGCGGGTCTTCAGGATTTCGCCGCCGAAAAGGTCCTGAACCACTACAGCGCCGCGCGTCTTCAGACGCGCAAAGGTCGCTGTAACTCTTTGAATCTGCGCATCGAGCTTTTCGAAAATCGGGTACGATTTTCGGGCCGATGCGCTATCGCGGTAACGCTGCATTGGCCGCGCGCAGGATTCTCGACCGAATATTTGCTGGAGCTCGTCGGCGACCAGACGTGCTCCAGCGCCTGCTTGAGAGCGGCGACGGTAGATCCCCGCCGCCCTCTCCGCTCGATCAGGCGAAGTACTGTCCGCCATTTGCCGAAATCGTCGAGCCTGTGATGAAGCCGGCATCGTCGGACGCCAGGAACACGACGCAGCGGGCGATCTCCTCCGGCTCGCCGAGGCGCCCGACGGGGATCTGCGGGATGATCCTTTCGTTGAGCACCTTTTCCGGAACCGCACGCACCATCTCGGTGCCGATATATCCCGGGCAAATCGCGTTGACGGTGATCCCTTTCGCGGCGCCCTCCTGCGCGAGCGCCTTGGTGAAGCCGAGGTCGCCGGCCTTGGCGGCCGAATAGTTCGCCTGGCCCATCTGTCCCTTCTGGCCGTTGATCGAAGAGATATTGACGATGCGACCGAACCCGCGGTCGCGCATGCCGGACCAGATCGGGTGCGTCATGTTGAAGAGGCCCGTGAGGTTGGTGTTGATCACCTCTCCCCATTGCTCGGGCGTCATCTTGTGGAACATCGCGTCGCGGGTGATCCCGGCATTGTTGACGAGGATATCGATCGGCCCGAGATCGGCCTCCACCTTGGCGATACCGTCGGCGCAGGCCTGATAGTTGGAAACATCCCATTTGTAGACCGGAATCCCGGTCTCCTGCTTAAAGGCCTGGGCCTTTTCGTCATTGCCGGCGTAGGTCGCGGCCACCTTATAGCCTGCCGCCTGCAGCGCGACCGAGATCGCAGCGCCGATGCCGCGGGACCCGCCCGTTACCAATGCTACTCTGCTCATCTTTCGCCTCCCTCGACTAATTCAGTTTTGCGAATGCATTTTTCATCATTCTCGCCCATCTGCTGACCGTAGAGCTTGGCTGCCGCCTGGAAGGCAGGGGTCGAGAGTGAGGATATGCCGACCTCGCACTTCGTCAGCGCGAGATCCATGATTCTGCTCGTCATCTGCACCAGGGACGACTTGACGCCGCCGTCGTCCTCGGTGAGGACCGCGATCATGAGCTTCTTGAAGACGGCTTCATGGTCCGCCGTCGAGTGGTCCATCATGCATTGGACCACTCGCGCCTCGTTGAACTCCGCAGCCGTCGTCGATGTGGCGACAGACGAGAGGCCGACGGCGAGAAAGGCAATCCGAATCCTGCTTGGCCGCCCGGCGCCCGGCATGCGGCGGCCGCCTACATGCGTTCCACGCACATGGCAACGCCCATGCCGCCGCCGATGCAAAGCGTGGCGAGACCCTTGGAGACGCCGCGCCGCTTCATTTCGAAGAGCAGCGTGTTGAGGACGCGCGCGCCGGAGGCGCCGATAGGATGGCCGATCGCAATCGCGCCGCCATTGACGTTGACGATCGACGGATCCCAGCCGAGGTCCTTGTTGACGGCGCAGGCCTGCGCCGCAAAGGCCTCGTTCGCCTCGACGAGCTCGACGTCGCCGACCGACCAGCCGGCCTTTTCGAGCGCCTTGCGCGAGGCGGGGATCGGGCCGGTTCCCATGATCTGCGGATCGACGCCGGCCGTCGCCCAAGAGACGATGCGGGCAAGCGGCTGGACGCCGCGCCTTCCGGCCTCCGCTTCCGTCATCAAGAGCGTCGCGGCCGCGCCGTCATTGAGACCCGAGGCATTGCCGGCCGTGACCGTGCCGTCCTTGTCGAAGGCAGGCCTGAGCTTTGCAATGGAATCGAGCGTGGCGCCGTGGCGGATATATTCGTCCTGATCGACCGTGACGTCGCCCTTGCGGGTCTTGACGATGAAGGGGACGATTTCGTCGGCGAACCGGCCGGCCTTCTGGGCGTCCTCGGCCTTGTTCTGGGAGCGAAGCGCGAATTCGTCCTGCTCCTCGCGCGTCAGTTGCCATTTGCGCGCGACGTTCTCGGCCGTGATGCCCATGTGATAGCCATAGAAGGCGTCCGTCAGGCCGTCCTTGATCATCGTGTCGATCATCTTGAAGTCGCCCATTTTCACGCCGCCGCGAAGATGGGCGCAATGGGGTGCCATCGACATGGATTCCATGCCGCCGGCCACGATGATATTTGCATCGCCGGTCGCGATCTGCTGCATGCCGAGCGCCACGGCCCGGAGGCCGGAACCGCAAAGCTGGTTCATGCCCCAGGCGGTCTTCTCCTGCGGGAGACCGGCCTTCATCGCCGCCTGGCGGGCCGGATTCTGCCCTTCGCCGGCGGGCAGGACCTGGCCGAGGATCACCTCGTCCACCTCTGCCGCCTCGACGCCGGCGCGCTCGAGCACCGCCTTGATGGCGGCTGCGCCGAGTTCATGGGCGGGCGTATTGCCGAAGGCGCCGTTGAAGGACCCGACGGCGGTACGGGCGGCACTGGCGATCACGATGGAGGGATTGCTCATGGGACGTTTCCTCTTCTTGCTTGGCCTCGCCGGCCAGACTGGCAAAGCCGCGCGCGCAAGTCAAACGCCTTGATGAAGCGATACAAAAGCTTCACGATTCGGCCGTTTCATCATATTTTTGCACCCGCGTCGCCGCATCGCACAAAGAGATTGTCAGCGGCGCTCTTTTGCGGATACTCTGAAAAACACAATAAAGACGGGACCATGGGTAAGAGGAGAGCCTGATGGCGAAGAGCGATGGCCAGATCGTTATCAAGAAATATGCCAACCGGCGCCTCTACAACACCGGGACGAGCACCTACGTAACCTTGGACGACCTGGCCGTGATGGTGAAGCGGGGCGAGGACTTCATCGTCCAAGATGCCAAGTCGGGCGAGGACATCACCCATTCCGTACTGACGCAGATCATTTTCGAGCAGGAGTCGAAGACCGGTAACACGCTCCTGCCGGTCTCCTTTCTGCGCCAGCTGATCTCCTTCTACGGCGACCAGATGCAGATGGTCGTGCCAAGCTACCTCGAACACTCGATGCAGGCCTTCACCGAGCAGCAGGCGCAGATGCGCGAGCAGATCAACAAGGCCTTCGGCGACACGCCGCTCGGCAAGAACCTGCAGGTGCCGCTGCAACTCGTCGAGGAACAGGTCCGGCGCAACACCGAAATGTTCCATCAGGCAATGCAGATGTTCTCCCCTTTCATGGCCGCCGCCCCTCCAGCCAAGGAGACGAAGAAGCCCGAGGCCAAGGACATCGACGATCTCAAGGAGCAGCTGCGCGCGCTCCAGACGAAGCTCGATAACCTGGGCTGAACCCCTCCCCTAAGGGGAGGGGCTTTCGGGCGCGATCCGGTCCAATGCGACTACACCTGCCGCCAATAGAAAAAGGGCCGGCAATGCCGACCCCTTCCAATCTATCCGCAGTGGAAACGCTTATGCGTTTTCCTTCGGCGTCAGGACCTGGCGCCCGCGATACATGCCGGTCTTCAGATCGATGTGGTGCGGACGGCGAAGTTCACCGGAGTTCTTGTCTTCGATGTAGGTCGGAGCCTTGAGGGCGTCGGCGGAACGGCGCATGCCACGCTTGGACGGGCTCGTTTTTCTTTTCGGTACAGCCATTTCATTCTCCACTTATCGGGCAAAACACTGTTCAGCAGCCGAAAATGGCCGGGTCAAACAGATGTCGATCTCGGAAATTCCGCGCGCTTATACATGGCCGACCACCGTTTGACCAGTCCCCGCACGCAAATTTTCGACTTTGCGCCGGCGGCGGGGCCTCAGCCCAGCTTCGAGAGCATCATGCTTCGTCCTCGGGAACAATCCAGGGTTCGGCTCTCGCCGCCTCTTCCCACTTCCGGAAGGCCGGATGCGTCCTGACCGCCTCCATATAGGCAAGCGTCGATGGATCCGTCACGAGTTCGTAGATGTCGAAGCGATTGACGACCGGCGCGAACATCGCGTCGGCGGCGGTGAAACGGCCAAACAGGAACGGGCCGCCGGAGCGGGTGATCGCCTCGCGCCAGATCGCTTCGATCCGCGCGACGTCGGCCGCCACCCCGTCGGGAAGGGCGATCGCCTGGCGCGGCCTGCGGATGTTCATGGGGCAGGCGCCGCGCAGCGCCCGGAAACCGGAGAGCATCTCCATTGAATAGCTGCGCGCGCGGGCGCGATCCTCCAGCGCCTCCGGCCAGAGGCCCGCTTCGGGGTAGAGCTCCGCCACATATTCGATGATCGCCAGCGACTCCCAGACCCGCACATCGCCGTGGTGCAGCACCGGCACGCGGCCTGTCGGCGAAATCTCGCTGAAGCGCGGATTTCCGGCGGGAAAGTCGAAGGGGATGACCACATCTTCGAACGAGACGCCGCAGGCTTCGAGCGCCAGCCACGGCCTCAGCGACCAGGAGGAATAATTCTTGTTGCCGACGTAAAGCACGAGCTTGGCCATGATCCTGTCTCCGTTCATCTTTTCGGCAGCCAGCCTTGCCACATCAGCGGCGGGAGGACCAATGAATTGCCTTCATCTCAATCATAAAGACATGTGATGTAGTCGCGGGATTGGCTGGCGCGGCGCTCGATCACCGAGGCAAGCCGCCTGAGGCCTCGCCCGGGCTTGCCGGCATTGCGGTCGACCGGATTGGGCAGTGCGACGGCGAGCAGCGCCGCCTGACGGCGCGAGAGCTTTGCCGCCGGAACGCCGAAATAATGGCGCGCGGCCGCTTCGACGCCGTAGATCCCGTCGCCCCACTCGGCGACGTTCAGGTAGATCTCCATCATGCGCCGCTTGCTCCAGACGAAGTCGGCGGCGATCGCCAGCGGCACTTCCAGCGCCTTGCGGACGAAGGAGCGGCCGTTCCAGAGATAGAGATTCTTGACCGTCTGCATCGGAATGGTGCTGGCGCCGCGCGTCTGCGCGCCATCGAGCGCATCCGCGACCACACCGCGCATCTGTACCCAGTCCACGCCCGTGTGCGCGCAGAACTGACCATCCTCGGACATCATCACCGATTGCACGAGGACCGGCGCGATCTTCTCGAACTCGACCCATTGCCGGTCATAGCCGCGCAGCAACACGAGGTCGCGCAGCATCAAGGTCGAAACCGGATGAACGAACTCGGCGAGATAGAAGAAGACCAGGAGATAGGGCAGCAAGAGGAGAAAGACGGCGAGACGGAGGAGGCGCCGCCAGGCGCCGCGCAGGGCAGATCCTCGGCCGGCAGACATCTCGCCCCCCTCGCGTTTTTCCGAAATGATGTCCACGGCCTGGCTGTTCGACCCTCTGTCCATTTCCGCTTTCTTATTTCACGGAGGCCGAAAGTTGAACGGCCTTGTTGCAAAAGACAAGTCTTGGATGCGCTCATCCCCGGCGAATGCGACGCGAAAGCCCGTTGAAAGCCGCTTCGGCCCGTGCCAAAGAGCCTTTCATGACAGACGAGACACCATCCTTCGAGGCACGGCTGAAATGCGATGCGCAGGCGGTCGAGAGCCTGCTTGCGACACTTCTCGGGCCCGTCCCGCTCGAAAACGAAATCGCCCGCCCGGCGGTCCTGCTCGACGCCATGCGCCATGGCGTGCTCAATGGCGGAAAGCGGCTGCGCCCCTTCCTCGTTGCTGAAAGCACCGCCCTTCTCCACGGCGATGCCGGGGCGGCCTTGAGGGTTGGTGCGGCGCTGGAATGCGTGCACTGCTATTCCCTCGTCCATGACGACCTGCCGGCGATGGATGACGACGAGTTGCGTCGCGGGCAGCCGACGGTGCATATCGCCTTTGACGAAGCGACCGCCATCCTTGCGGGCGACAGCCTGCTGACCTACGCCTTCGACATTATTGCCGCACCGGAAACGCCGCTATCGGACCGGCAGAAGACAGGGCTCGTGCTTGCGCTTGCCCGGGCTTCCGGCCATGGCGGCATGGCCGGCGGCCAGGCGCTCGACCTTGCCGCCGAGAGGACGGCACCGGACGAGGCCGGCATCGTCACACTGCAGGCGATGAAGACCGGGGCGCTGATCCGCTTTGCCTGCGAGGCCGGGGCGATCATAGCCGATGCGAGCGTCGACGACCGCCGGCGGCTGCGCGCCTTCGGCGACAAGATCGGCCTTGCGTTCCAGCTTGCCGACGACCTGCTCGACCTGACGGCCGACGCCAAGGCAATGGGCAAGGCCACCGGCAAGGACGCCGCCCGCGGCAAGGGCACTCTGGTTGCGCTTCACGGTCAGTCCTGGGCCGAGCGCGAGCTCGAAAGACTGGTGGCCGAAGCGGAAGGCCTGCTCGCCCCCTATGGCGCCCGATCCACTATCCTTGCCGAAACCGCACGCTTCATCGCCAATCGCAGGAGCTGACCGCTCATGAGTAAATTCTGGTCGCCGATCGTATCCGAACTGAAGCCCTATGTGCCGGGCGAGCAGCCGCGCATCGCCAACCTCGTCAAGCTCAACACCAATGAAAGCCCCTATGGGCCCTCGGAAAAGGCGCTGGAAGCGATCCGAGCCGCGGCAAGCGAGGATATGCGGCTCTATCCGGATCCGGTCGCACAGGGCCTGAGGCAGGCGATCGCCGAACGGTACGGCGTCTCCGCCAACGAGGTCTTCGTCGGCAACGGCTCCGACGAAGTATTGGCGCACACCTTCGCCGCGCTTCTGAAACACGACCCGCCGCTGCTCTTTCCGGATATTTCCTACAGCTTCTATCCGACCTATGCCGGCCTCTTCGGTATCGAAGCGGTCGAGGTGCCGCTCAACGACGCTTTCCGTATCGATATTGCCGATTATCGCCGCCCCGCGGGCGCCATCATCCTTCCGAATCCCAATGCGCCGACCGGTATCGGCATGCCGCTTGCGGAGATCGAACGGCTGGTCGCCGAGCACCCGGAGCAGCCGGTGGTGATCGACGAGGCCTATGTCGACTTCGGCGGCGAGTCGGCGGTCGCGCTCGTGCCGAAATACGAGAACCTGCTCGTGGTGCAGACCTTCTCGAAATCGCGCGCTCTCGCGGGCTTGCGCGTCGGTTTCGCCATCGGCCAGCGACCGCTGGTCGACGCGCTCGAACGCGTCAAGGACAGCTTCAATTCCTACCCGCTCGGACGCGCCGCCCAGGCCGGCGCCATTGCCGCGATCAGGGATGAGGTTTGGTTCGACGAAACGCGCGGCAAGATCATCGCCACGAGGGCGGAACTCATCCGGGAACTGGAAGAGCGCGGATTCGAGGTCCTGCCGTCCCAGGCGAATTTCGTCTTCGCCCGACATCCGGACCATGCCGGCCGGACGCTCGCCGCCAAGCTGCGCGAACGCGCCGTGATCGTCCGCCATTTCGCCAAGCCGCGGATCGAGGATTTCCTGCGCATCACGATCGGAACGGACGCCGAATGTGCCAGGCTGATTGCGGCGCTTGACGAGATTCTTTAGGCCGGTCTTTGCCCCGCAACTGGGGAGAGGACTTTGCGCCGGCGCTCGCCGCGAGTCCCCTTCGCCCCGCATGCGGGGAGAAGGTGGCCGATAGGCCGGATGAGGGGCAATCCGGACGGGTAAGTATTTGAGGAGATTAGCTCCTATATCTACTCCGCCGCCGCCTGGCCGCGGCCGAAGCGTTTCTCGATATAGTCGGAGACGAGCAACTGGAATTCCTCGGCGATCTTGGGACCGCGTAGCGTCATCGCCTTCTGGCCGTCGACGAAGACGGGCGCGGCCGGCGTCTCGCCGGTGCCGGGCAGCGAAATGCCGATGTCGGCGTGCTTGCTTTCGCCGGGACCGTTCACGATGCAGCCCATGACGGCGACCTTTAGCGCCTCGACACCCGGATATTTTTCGCGCCAGACCGGCATGCTGGCCCGGATGTCCTCCTCGATCTTCTGGGCTAGTTCCTGGAAGACGGTGGACGTCGTGCGGCCGCAGCCGGGGCAGGCGGCAACGACCGGGACAAACTGGCGGAACCCCATGACCTGCAGGAGCTCCTGCGCCACCTGCACCTCGCGGGTGCGGTCGCCACCGGGCTCCGGCGTCAGCGAGATCCGGATCGTATCGCCGATGCCCTGCTGCATTAGAATGCCGAGCGAGGCCGAGGAGGCGACGATCCCCTTGGTGCCCATGCCGGCCTCGGTCAAGCCCAGATGCAGCGCATGGTCGGAGCGCGAGGCGAGCATGGCATAGACGGCGATCAGATCCTGCACGCCCGAAACCTTGGCGGAGAGTATGATGCGGTTGCGCGGCAAGCCAAGCTCTTCGGCCAGTTCCGCCGAGATGAGAGCCGACTGCACGATCGTCTCTCGGGTCACCTGCTGCGCCGTCATGGGCGAGCCATCGGCCTTGTTATCGTCCATCAGCCGGGTCAGGAGTTCCTGGTCGAGCGAACCCCAGTTCACTCCGATGCGCACCGGCTTGTCGTAACGCATCGCCATTTCGATGATCTCGGCGAACTGCTTGTCCTTTTTGTCCTTGAAGCCGACATTGCCCGGATTGATGCGGTATTTTGCGAGCGCCTCGGCACAGGCCGGATGGTCGGCCAAGAGTTTGTGGCCGATATAGTGGAAGTCGCCGACGAGCGGCACATCCATGCCAAGGCGCAACAGCCGCTCGCGAATCTTCGGCACCGCGGCGGCACTCTCGTCCCGGTCGACCGTGATCCGCACCAGCTCCGAACCAGCCCTGTAAAGCGCCGCCACCTGAGCGACGGTCGCATCGACATCGGCCGTGTCCGTATTGGTCATCGATTGGACGGCGACCGGCGCGCCGCCGCCGACGATCACGCCGCCGACATCGACGGCGACCGAGGCACGGCGCGGCTTGGGCTCGAAGTCGAAGGCAGAAGACATGAAGGCCTCTTCTTGGTATTGCGCAATTCCGGCCGGAAAGCCGCGTCACACGCTTTCGCGTTTCAGGTGGCGAAGGAAAACCCGCTTGTCAACGCCCACAGCACGCGCTGACGGCGAATTGATGGCACGCCGCCGTCATTGTTCCCGGCCGTGGTCGGCGTGGGAAGCGTGCTGCGACAGCAGCAGCACGACGACGAAAAGGACCGGGATGAAGGTGAAGATCACGGCGAAACCGCTGTGCTCCGCTATGAAGCCGATCAGCGACGGGGCGAAGAGCATGCCGGAATAGCCCATGGTGGTGGCGACCGCGAGCCCGATTCCCGGCTGCAGGCCAGGCATGTTGCCGGCGGCGGAGAAGGCGATCGGCACCATGTTGGAAATGCCGATGCCGGCAATGGCGAAGCCGAGAATCGCCAGCGCCGCATTGGGCGCGAGTCCGGCAAGGACGAGGCCGACAAGCGCCGTCATCGTGCAGATGCGCAGCGTGCGTTTCGCGCCCAGCCGGTCGCGCACATGGTCGCCGGCAAACCGCATGGTGGCCATCGTCGCCGAGAAGGCCGCGAAGCCGAAGCCGGAGAGCTCGATGGAGGCGCCGAGTTCGTTGCGGAGATAGAGCGCGCCCCAGTCAAGTACCGCGCCCTCCGGCACCATAGAGAACAGCGCCATGAGGCCGATCAGCCAGGGCAGCGGCGTCCTTGGCAGGCTGAGCTTCTGCCTCGCCGCCGTCGGATGCGGCTTGTCAGCGAGGACCATCGGCCAGGCGACGGCGAGGATTGCCAAACAGAGCAGGGTCACCGCGACCGCATGCGGCAGCACGCCCACGCGCGCCATCAGGAAGCCGCCGGTCCCGGCGCCGAGCAAGCCGCCGAGGCTCCAATAGGCGTGGCAGGAGGACATGATCGCCCGCCGCATCGACTTCTCGACCTCCACCGCATTGGCGTTCATTGCCACGTCCATGGCGCCGACAAAGCCCCCGAGCAGGAACATGCCGGTCGCGGCCGTCCAGACATTCGGCACCAGCGTCAGCAAAAGCAGCAGCGGCGAGAGAATGATCGCCGTGAGCTTCGCCACCTTTTCCGAACCGAAGCGGGCGATGAAGCCGCCGGCGATCGGCATCAGCACCAGCGAGCCGACACCAAACACCAGGATCAACAGGCCGAGCACGCTTTCGCCAATGCCGAGCCGATCCTTGAATTCCGGAATCTTGGGCGCCCAGCTGCCGGTGACGAAGCCATTCATCAGGAACAGGAGCGACACGGCAAGCCGGTTTCTCGTCATATAGCCCTGGCGGATGCCGGTCCGGGCACTGTCGGAATATTGGTCCATGGGATCAGCCTTCCTGCTGCTCAATTGCTATCGCCAGACCGTCGAACGACCCGCTCATCGGTTTGGTTGCCCGGCGAGAATGACGCCTATGCCGCGCGCCTTCAGGGCGGCGACGTCAGCCGCCGGCGCATCCGCCTCGAGCACCAGCGTCGAGACGGCTTCGACGGCGATAACGGCATGAGGGGCAGCGGTGCCGAGCTTCTCCGTGGTGACGGCGGCGAGCACCGAACGGCTCTTGGATGCGACGAGCCGTTTGAATTCGGCGTCTTCGAAATGAACCGCCGTGAGCCCGGCCTCCGGGTCCGCGCCGCAGGCCCCGAGGATGCAGAGATCCGGCCGGAGCAGTTCCGCGTCGCGTCGCGCCCGCGCACCGACCGCGGCACCGACGGCGCGGTCCAGCGTGCCGCCGATCAGGATCAGATCGAGAGCCGGCTTCTCCATCAGGGCAGAAGCGATCAGCGGCGTGTTGGTGACGATGGTCGCGGCAACATCCGGAGCGATCGCTTGCGCGATCGCCAGATTAGTCGAGCCCGCATCGAGAAAGACGGTCATGCCGCGCTCGATATAGCCGACACATGCCTGCGCCAGCGCGGCCTTGCGCTCGGATGCGATCCGAGTACGTTCGCTCAAGGAGCGGCCCGCATCCGGCGCAAGGGGCAAGGCGCCGCCATAGACGCGCTCGCAAAGCCCGGCCGCCGCCATTTCGCGGAGATCCCGGCGTATCGTGTCCTCGGAAACCTTGAACTCACGCGCCAAGTCGCCCGCAAGGACGCGACCACGCGTCACCAGGCGTTCCCGGATCGCCGATTGTCTTTCCCGCAGCAGCAATTCTGTCGACATGAGTGACCGTGCATAAACGTGCATTAACAGGCAGGAACGTGACTACCACCTTCCGCTCGCGAATTCAACCTCCAAGCGTGGAACAGGGCCGAGGCCCGTCGGTTGTACCGGCAGCCGTTTCGAAGGTTTCCTGACCAAGTGGAAAAAATATTCATCGGAACAGCCGCGAATTGGTCTTTTATGCGCTCAGCCGCACCGGCTTTTGTGCGATGGTCGCCGCAATCCGGATGACGGGCCGGAGAACGACAAAATGGAACCAAGACGATGAAACTTCTTCCGACGCTTTTCGCTGCCGCCCTCCTGCAACTTGCCGCCTTCGCGCCGGCCGAGGCCGGCTCCAACCTCGACGAGATCAAGTCCGCCGGGGTGCTGAAGATCGGCACCGAAGGCACCTACGCTCCCTTCACCTATCACGACGCGAGCGGCGCGCTGGTCGGCTTCGACGTCGAGATCGGCCGGGAAGTCGCCAAGCGGCTCGGCGTTCAGCCCGAATTCCTCGAAGGCAAGTGGGATGGCCTGATCGCCGGCCTCGATGCCAATCGCTACGACGCGGTCATTAACCAGGTCGGCATTACTGAGGAACGCAAGAGGAAATACGACTTCTCCGACCCCTATATCGCCTCGAAGGCAGTCCTGATCGTGCGCGGCGACGACGAGGAGATCAAGGACTTCGCCGATTTGAAGGGCAAGAAGGCCGCCCAGTCGCTGACTAGCAATTTTGGCAAGCTCGCCGAAGCATCGGGCGCCGAACTCGTCGGCACCGAAGGTTTCGACCAGTCGATCCAGCTCGTGCTGACCGGCCGCGCCGATGCGACAATCAACGATAGCCTCTCCTTCCTTGACTTCCGGAAGCAGAAGCCGGACGCCAATGTGAAGATCGCCGCCGAACAGGCGGATGCCGACTATTCCGGCATCATCATCCGCAAGGGCGAACCGGAACTGCTCGAGGCCATCAACAAGGCGCTGGAAGAGATCAAGGCGGACGGCACCTATGAGAAGATCTCGCAGAAATATTTCGGCGCCGACGTTTCCAAATAGTCACCGATCGGCTCCTTCCCGGCAGATTTTATGGACGGGGCCTCACGCCTTTTACGTTCTGACCTCATGAACTACGATCCGCTCCGCCCATCGTGATCTGGTGCGGATCGCATTTTATGAAAGGCCTTGCCTTGCCCGACTGGCTTCACCTCATAGCGCAATCGCTGCCGACCCTGCTCTGGGCCGGCCTCGTCTTCACGATTCCGCTCACGCTGCTTTCCTTCACACTGGGCCTCCTGCTCGGCCTGGTCACCGCGCTCGTCCGGCTCTTTGCGCCGGCTCCGCTCGTTGCCGTGGCGCGCTTCTATGTCTGGGTTATCCGCGGCACACCGCTGCTCGTCCAGCTCTTCGTCATTTTCTACGGACTGCCGAGCCTCGGCATCCTGCTCGACGCCTTTCCGGCGGCGCTGATCGGCTTCACGCTGAATATCGGCGCCTATTCGTCCGAGATCATTCGCGCGGTGATCTCGTCGGTCCCGCGGGGGCAATGGGAGGCGGCCTATTCGATCGGCATGAGTTGGCCCCAGGCAATGCGCCGCACCATCCTGCCGCAGGCCGGCCGCGTCGCCGTGCCGCCGCTCTCGAACACCTTCATCTCGCTGGTGAAGGACACCTCGCTCGCCGCCGCGATCACCGTGCCCGAACTCTTCCAGACGGCGCAGCGCATCGTCGCGACCACCTATGAGCCGCTGATCCTCTACATCGAGGCCGCCTTGATTTACCTCGTCATGAGTTCCGTGCTCTCGGCCCTGCAGGTGAAGTTGGAGAAGCGCTTCGCCCGCTATGGTGGCTTCCTGGAGGCGCGCGCATGATCGAGCTCTCACATATCGTCAAGCGTTTCGGCACGCACACGGTGCTGAACGATATCAGCGTGACGCTGGCGGAGGGCACGGTCACGGCCCTTGTCGGGCCTTCCGGCGGCGGAAAAAGCACGCTTCTGCGCTGCGTCAACCTTCTCGAGATCCCGACCAGCGGCACGATTCGCCTAGGCGATGAACGGCTGGAATTCGCGCCCGACCGCAAGGTCGGCTGGCAGGCGGTCCAGAAACTCCGCCGCCAGACCGGCATGGTGTTCCAGAACTTCCAACTGTTTCCACATCAGACGGCGATCGGCAATGTCATGGAAGGCCTCGTCACCGTTCTCAAATGGCCCGCCGATCGTGCCCACGCCCGGGCGCTCGAACTCCTGGAAAAGGTCGGCATGGCCCACAAAGCCGACGCTTGGCCGGCAACGCTCTCCGGCGGCCAGCAACAGCGCGTCGCGATCGCCAGGGCGCTTGCTCCATCGCCGCGCGTGCTGCTTTGCGACGAACCGACCTCGGCCCTCGATCCGGAACTGGCGGAGGAGGTGGTGGAGGTGCTTAGCCGGCTTGCCCGCGAAGGCACGACGATGATCATGGCCACCCACGACCTGCGCCTTGCCTCCCGCGTTGCCGACCACGTCATCTTCCTCGACGCCGGCGTCGTCGTCGAAAGTGGACCGCCGCGCAAGATTTTTTCGACGCCGGAGCGGGAGCGAACGAAGCGGTTCATTGCTTCGCTCAGCGCGCCGATGAGCTTTGATATCTAAAGTTCAGCCTCGCAGGTGCCGGTGAACCACCGGCCGTACACGCGGGGCAAATAACGGCTGATCGCTGCCGGCCTTTACTTTCCACAAGCTGGTTTGGCGGGTTCACGGCCCTCATTCCAACGCGCAAATAGCGGCGCAAAATCTTCTGGGTTGCCCGGATATTGCAGGCACTCTTCACCTATTCGGCTCCAGCCCTGTGCGCTATCGAGCCAGATATGGGCGACCGGAGCCAGGGCCGAGGTGTCGTCGAGCGTGCCGGGTTTGATGCTGATCAAGTCTGTCCGGCCCTGCTGGCGGTGGAACAGGCGCGTGCCACATTCCGGGCAGAAGTCGCATATCATGCGCCTGCCCGTTGGCGTCTCGCGTGTCCAGGAAGACAGCTCGCCCAGACCAAGCTCGACTTGCGAAGGCGCGATCCAGAAAGCCATCCCAAAGGCGCTTCCGGACTGCTTCTGGCATTCGCGGCAATGGCACGCAAACAAGGCCAGCGATCTGCCCCCGATGCGGTAGCGGCAATGACCACATTGGCAACCGCCCTCAAACGTTTCACTCATTTGCAAAACGTCGCTAGCAAGATGGCGGCTCCCCAGCTGAGAAGCCGTGGCAACGTCGCGTCGGCCGCATCAGCCAAAGACGACCAGCAGGTCCTTGGCGTCGATCTGATCGCCAGCCCGGACCAGCACCTCGGCGATGACCCCGTCCCTCTCCGCATGCAGCGCCGTCTCCATCTTCATCGCCTCGATCGAGAGCAGCACGTCGCCGGCCTTGACCGGCTGGCCAGTGACGACGGCGACGGTCGAGATGACGCCTGGCATCGGCGCGCCGAGATGGGCGGCATTGCCGGCCTCGGCCTTGCGGCGGATGGCGGCGGAGGCGCCGTGCGCCCGGTCCGGGACCTTGATCGAGCGCGGCTGCCCGTTGAGTTCGAAGAACATCTTGACCATGCCCTTCTCGTCGATCTCGCCCTGGGCCTGGTTGAGGACGACCAGCGTCTTGCCCTTCTCCAGGTCGGCGAAGAGCTCCTCGCCCGGCGTCATGCCGTAGAAATAGGCAGGCGTCGGCAGGACGCTGACCGGTCCGTAGGTCTCGCAGGCGACCGCATAATCGGTGAAGACTTTCGGATACATCAGATAGGAGGCGAACTCGAAGTCGCTCACTTCGCGGCCGAGCTTCTCCTCGATGGTCTTGCGCTCGGCGTCGAGGTCGGCCGGCGGCAGCAGCGAGCCCGGCACCGCCGTATAGGGCTCTTCGCCCTTCAGCACCTTCTTCTGCAGCGCTTCCGGCCAACCGCCCGGCGGCTGGCCGAGGTCGCCCTTGAGCATCGAGACGACCGAGTCCGGGAAGGCGATGTCCTTCGTCGGGTTTTCGACATCGGCAACCGTAAGGTCCTGGCTGACCATCATCAAAGCCATGTCGCCGACGACCTTGGAGGAGGGCGTCACCTTGACGATGTCGCCGAACATCCGGTTGGCGTCGGCATAGGCCTGCGCCACCTCGTGCCAGCGGGTCTCCAGCCCGAGCGAGCGGGCCTGTTCCTTGAGATTGGTGAACTGGCCGCCCGGCATCTCATGCAGGTAGACTTCGGAAGCCGGTCCCTTGAGGTCGCTCTCGAAGGCCGCATATTGATGGCGCACCGCCTCCCAATAGAAGGAGATGCGGCGGATCCACTCGGGATTGAGACCCGGGTCGCGCTCCGAGCCGGACAGTGCCTCGACGATCGAGCCGAGGCAGGGCTGGGAGGTGTTGCCGGAGAGCGCATCCATCGCCGCATCGACGATGTCGACGCCGGATTCCACCGCGGCGAGCACCGTCGCCGCGGCAATGCCGGAGGTGTCGTGGGTGTGGAAATGGATCGGCAGGTCGGTCGCATCCTTCAGCGCCTTGAACAGCACCCGCGCCGCTTGCGGCTTCAGAAGCCCGGCCATGTCCTTGACGGCGATGATGTGGGCGCCGGCCTTTTCCAGCTCGGCGGCAAGCGCGGTGTAATATTTGAGATCGTATTTCGGTCGGGCGGAATTCAGAAGGTCGCCGGTGTAGCAGATCGCCGCCTCGCAGATCTTGTTCTCGGAAGCCACCGCGTCCATCGCGACGCGCATGTTCTCCACCCAATTGAGGCAGTCGAAGACGCGGAAGACGTCGATGCCGCCCCTGGCCGCCTGGGCGACGAAGTACTTCACCACATTATCGGGATAGTTCTTGTAGCCGACACCGTTGGCGCCGCGCAAAAGCATCTGCAGGAGCAGGTTCGGCGCGTCTTCGCGTACCATCGCCAGCCGCTCCCACGGGTCTTCCGTCAGGAAGCGCATCGAGACGTCGAAGGTGGCGCCACCCCAGCATTCGAGCGAGAAGAGGTTCGGCAGCGCCCGCGCATAGGTGCCGGCGATGCGGGCGATGTCGTAGGTGCGCATGCGGGTCGCAAGCAGCGACTGGTGCGCGTCGCGCATCGTCGTGTCGGTCAGGAGAACCTGCTTCTCAGCCTTCACCCATTCGGCGAACTTCTTCGGTCCGAGCTCGTCGAGGCGCTGTTTTGTGCCAGGCTTCACCCCGCCGTCGATGAAGGGCACGACGGGCGCGGCGATATCGTTCGACGGCTTCGGCCTTCCCTTCGCCTCGGGATGGCCGTTGACGGTGACGTCGGCGAGATAGGTGAGTAGCTTTGTGGCGCGGTCCTGACGCTTCACCTGCTGGAACAGTTCCGGCGTCGTGTCGATGAACCGGGTCGTGTAGCTGTTGTCGCGGAACTTCGGGTGACCGATGATCGCTTCGAGGAAGGTGAGGTTGGTGGCGACGCCGCGAATGCGGAATTCCCTGAGCGCCCGGTCCATGCGGCGGATCGCTTCTTCCGGATTCGGGGCCCAGGCGGTGACCTTCTCCAAGAGCGGATCGTAGTAGCGGGTGATGACCGCGCCGGAATAGGCGGTGCCGCCGTCGAGCCGGATGCCGAAGCCCGTGGCGCCGCGATAGGCGGTGATGCGGCCGTAGTCCGGAATGAAGTTCTGCTCCGGATCTTCCGTTGTGATGCGGCACTGCAGCGCGTGGCCGTTGAGGCGGATATCCTCCTGCCGCGGCACGCCGGATTCCGGCGTGCCGATGGCATGGCCGTCGAGGATATGGATCTGCGCCTTGACGATGTCGATGCCGGTCACCTCCTCGGTCACCGTATGCTCGACCTGGATGCGCGGATTGACCTCTATGAAGTAGAACTTGCCGGTGTCGGCATCCATCAGATACTCGACCGTGCCGGCGCCGATGTAATTGGTCGCGTGCGCAATCTTCAGCGAGTAGTCGGCGAGTTCCTGACGCTCGGCACCGGTGAGATAGGGCGCCGGTGCCCGTTCGACGACCTTCTGGTTGCGGCGCTGGATGGAGCAGTCGCGCTCGAAGAGGTGTACGACATTGCCGTGGGTGTCGCCGAGGACCTGGCTCTCGACGTGGCGGGCGCGCTCGACCAGCTTTTCCAGATAAACCTCGTCCTTACCGAAAGCTGCCTTGGCCTCGCGCTTGGCCTCGGTGACCTCACGGATCAGGTCCTTGGGATCGCGGATCGCCCGCATACCTCGGCCCCCGCCGCCCCAGGAGGCCTTCAGCATCACCGGATAGCCGATTTCATCGGCGAGCCGCGTGATCTCGGCCGGGTCGTCCGGCAGCGGATCCGTCGCCGGCACGACCGGCACGCCGATCGAGATCGCCAGGTTGCGGGCGGCCACCTTGTTGCCGAGCTGGCGCATCGTCTCCGGCTTCGGCCCGATGAAGGTGATGCCGTTCTCGGCACAGGCCTCGGCGAATTCCGGGCTTTCCGAGAGCAGGCCGTAACCGGGATGGATCGCGTCGGCGCCGGAAAGCTTGGCGACGCGGATCACCTCGTCGATTGAAAGATAGCTCTCGATCGGGCCGAGATCGCGTGGAAGGTGCGGGCCGCGGCCGACTTGATAACTCTCGTCCGCCTTGAAGCGGTGCAGCGCCAGCTTGTCCTCCTCCGCCCAGATCGCGACCGTTTTAAGCCCCAGCTCATTGGCCGCACGGAAGACGCGGATGGCGATTTCGGATCGGTTGGCAACAAGGATCTTTGAGATGGACAAGTCGGACTCCTCAATAGACTTGAATTCACGGGAATGCTGCACCCGCGAAATGAACTATTAGCGAGTCACGGAATGAAGTGCAATTTCAGATGCGACGCCAATAGGGTCCGTTTTCTCTAAGAGATCAGGCCGAGGCGGAAGGCGATAGCGACGGCGTGATGGCGGTTTTTCGCCTTCAGCTTTTCCTGAATGCCGTTCATGTACCAGTCGACCGTGTGGCTAGAAATATCGAGGACCTTGCCGATGTCGTTGGAGGTCATGCCGTCGGCGAGATAGTTCAGGGCCTCCATTTCGCGCCGTGTCATCTGCACGTCGACGCGCGAGACGAGCTCGGCCATGATCTCCGGGTCGGTAAGCTCCAGCAGCTTCCAGAACAGCCGTCTGGCGATCGAGTCGAAGAGGCTCAGCTCCACCGGCGTGAGATCGACCACACGGCCGCCGACCGTCAGGTTGCCCATGAGCCCGCGCCGCCCGTGCACCGGAAAGATATAGCCGTCGTAGAGGCCGTGATTGCGCGCCTCCACCATCATGCTTTCCATGCGCTTGCGATGCGGGTCCGAGCGGAAGGCTGCCAGCGTGTCACGCCAGCGAAATCCACGCTGGGCATGGCCGAGATAGCGGATGGTCGGATCGATGACGACATATTTTTTGCGGATGTAGATCTGCGGCCAATTCTCCGGCCAGCGTCCGGCGAGCAGCAGGCGCAGCGGATTTTCGTGAGGTTTCGGCTGACGCACGACGCCATAGAAGTCGAACCCGCAGCGATCGAGCAACCGCTCGAATTCCGGCAGAATCTCTTCGCGTGTCCTCATTTCTTCCAGAAGAGCCAGAAACTGTACGAGCAACGTGATATTCA
The DNA here is from genome assembly GCF_008932245.1 of Sinorhizobium alkalisoli. NCBI lineage: Bacteria > Pseudomonadati > Pseudomonadota > Alphaproteobacteria > Hyphomicrobiales > Rhizobiaceae > Sinorhizobium > Sinorhizobium alkalisoli. The sequence goes on from NZ_CP034909.1 coordinate 3,252,250, forward strand.
TGGAACACCTTCAGGTCGGAACAGGCTACAGCGCCCTGGAATTCCAACATGAATGCGCCGTTCAGAAGCCATTCATGTTGCAACCGCGATAATTCTTCTTACCACGCCCGGTCCTTAACGAAACCTGCAAAAAATCGGAGTCGGGGCAAGAGATAGCGAGCTGTGGATCGTCCCGCCAATCCTCCCATGGCGGCAGTCGGTCCGGCCTTCTGATCTGCCCCTTCCGCATTTCCAGCAGGTTTTTTCACGGGACCGCTTCCGCGCGGCTTTGTCGCGCCCCGCATGGCGAAACCGCCATGTCGCCGGGGCGGCGAAGACGCATCGCACAGGCCGCACCGCTCGGTTGCGGCGTCCAATCGATGCCCAGAAGGGGTGAGACAGTGTCTTTGTTACAGGTGTATGCAAGAGCGCTTCAGTACCTTGCTGTTCACAAATTCCGCGTCGGGGCGATTGTCATTGCCAATATCGTCCTCGCCGTCATCACGATTGCAGAACCGATCCTGTTCGGTCGCATCATCGACGCGATCTCAACGCAAAAGGAAGTCACTCCGATGCTGCTCATGTGGGCGGCCTTTGGGGTGTTCAACACCATCGCCTTCGTCCTCGTTTCCCGCGAGGCCGACCGGCTGGCGCATGGCCGGCGGGCGACACTCCTGACCCAGGCCTTCGGCCGGATCGTTTCCATGCCGCTCTCCTGGCACAGCCAGCGCGGCACGTCGAACGCGCTGCACACGCTTTTACGTGCCTGCGAAACCCTCTTCGGCCTCTGGCTCGAATTCATGCGGCAGCATCTTGCGACCGCCGTCGCGCTGGTGCTGCTCGTGCCGACTGCCTTCGCGATGGATCTCCGCCTGTCGCTCGTACTCGTCATCCTCGGCGCCGCCTATGTGGTGATCAGCAAGGTCGTGATGAACCGCACCAAAGAAGGTCAGGCCTCGGTCGAGAACCACTATCATACGGTTTTCTCCCACGTCTCGGACTCCATCAGCAATGTGTCGGTGGTTCACAGCTACAACCGCATCGAGGCGGAGACCCGCGAACTGAAGAAGTTCACCGAACGGCTGCTGTCCGCGCAATATCCGGTGCTCGACTGGTGGGCGATCGCAAGCGCGCTTAACCGCATGGCCTCGACCATATCGATGATGGCCATCCTCGTCATCGGCACCATTCTAGTGCAGCGCGGCGAGCTCGGAGTCGGCCAGGTCATCGCCTTCATCGGCTTCGCCAATCTGCTGATCGGCCGCCTCGACCAGATGAAGGCCTTCGCCACGCAGATCTTCGAGGCGCGCGCCAAGCTCGAGGACTTTTTCCAGCTCGAAGATTCGGTGCGTGACCGCGAGGAGCCGGCCGACGCCAAGGAACTGACCGGCGTCGTCGGAGAGGTGGAATTCCGCAACATCTCCTTTGATTTTGCGAATTCCGGCCAGGGCGTGCACAACGTCTCCTTCACGGCCAAGGCCGGCCAGACGATCGCCATCGTCGGCCCGACAGGCGCCGGCAAGACGACGCTCGTCAACCTCCTGCAGCGGGTCCATGATCCGAAGCACGGCCAGATACTGATCGACGGGGTCGACATCTCGACGGTTACGCGCAAGTCGCTACGCCGCTCGATCGCCACCGTTTTCCAGGATGCCGGCCTGATGAACCGGTCTATCGGCGACAACATCCGGCTTGGCCGCGAGGACGCCACGCTGGAAGAGATCGTGGCCGCGGCCGAGGCCGCCGCCGCGGGCGACTTCATCGAAGACCGCCTCAACGGCTACGACACGGTCGTCGGCGAGCGCGGCAACCGCCTCTCCGGCGGCGAACGCCAGCGCATCGCCATTGCCCGAGCCATCCTCAAGAATGCTCCGATCCTGGTGCTGGACGAGGCGACCAGTGCGCTCGACGTCGAGACCGAGGCCAGAGTCAAGGACGCGATCGATGCGCTTCGCAAGGATCGGACGACCTTCATCATCGCTCACCGCCTGTCGACGGTGCGTGAGGCCGACCTCGTCATCTTCATGGACCACGGCCGGATCGTCGAAATGGGCGGCTTCAACGAGCTCAGCCGCAGCAACGGCCGCTTCGCCGCCCTGCTGCGCGCCAGCGGCATCCTGACGGACGATGACGTCCGCCGGAGCCTCACCGCAGCCTGAATTGCGACCCCGACGGCGCCGGCTCCTTGGGCGCGGCGCCGTCCCGTTTCAACCTCTGCATGTCTCGTCGAATTGACTCGGCTCCGAAAAGACACGCAGCAACTCAAATTGCCGCAGCGGCCGTAGGCTTGCTGCAGGGTGGGGCGGGGCGTCAAACCCGGAACAGGATCGCATGCTGCAAAAGACCCTTCAGAGCACCAGACAGCAAATGGAAGCCGTGCGCCCCGGCGCGACGACCCGCGACACGCGCCTCGACGTCTTTCGGGCGCTCTGTCTGCTGACGATCTTCGTCAACCATGTGCCCGGCCAATATCTCGAATATATCACGCACAAGAACTTCGGTTTTTCCGATTCGGCGGAGGCTTTCGTGCTGATCTCCGGCCTTGCGGTCGGCGCTGCCTATGGCCGCAAATTCGTCGCCGGAGCACGTCTTGCATCGACGCTCAAGGCATGGCGGCGCGCCATGACACTCTATGTCGCCCACATCATGACGAGCATCGTGACGCTCGCGATCTTCGCCGGCGCCGCCCTCTATTTCGGCCGGCAGGAACTGATCGGCGAGATCAACATCCGTCCGATCGTCGAACAGACGGAACAGGGCATCGTTGCCATGGTGCTCCTTGGCCACCAGCTCGGCTACAACAATATCCTGTCGATGTATGCCGTGCTGCTCCTGATGCTGCCGGCCATGCTCTGGTTGAACGCCATCAGCCCCCGCTTGCTGTTTGCGGTCTCGGCAATCTTGTGGCTTGCCGCCGGCTGCTTCAAGCTGGTGCCATACAATTTCCTTGACGAGGGCTACTGGTTCCTCAATCCCTGGTCATGGCAGTTCCTCTTCGTGATCGGCATTCTGTGCATGAACCACGTGCGCGCCGGCGGCGACTTGCCGCGAAGCCCCTGGCTTATCGGGCTATCGGCCGCCTATGTCCTCATTTCGGCCTGCTGGGTGCTGTTCTCCTGGTGGCACATCGACATTTCCTTCGGCCTGCCGGCGGTGCTGACCGGCTTCGACAAGACCTTCCTGTCGCTGACGCGGCTGCTGCACGTGCTGGCGCTCGCCTATCTGATCGCGATCATTCCCGGCGTCAGCCAGCTGGCGCGGTTGCGCATCGATCATCCGCTGGTGATGATCGGCCGGCATTCGCTGCCGATCTTCATCTTCGGAACGATCCTCGCCATGGCGGGGCAGGTGTTTCTCTTCGTCACCGACAGGGACCCGATCGCCGGCTCGCTCTATGTCGTCGCCGGCATCGGCCTGCACTTCGTCTACGCATATTATCTCGACTGGCTGAAGGAAATGGGAACGGCGAGGCCGCTCGCCGCGGCGTAGGAATCTCGACCGAATCGGCGTGGCTCGGATCGGCTCGTCAGCGATGCGTAGTTTCATAGAGTTGCAGCAACCGTTGCGCGTCTGAAATGACGCGCAAAGCTGTAAGATGCGTTCCGGTGTCTTTGTGATTCGCAGAGATTGGGGCGCATCATTGAAAGTGACAACAGCACAGATCCCCGTTTCGCCCGAGATTTCGGTCAACGCAACAGCGGTACGGAAAGCGATCAAGGACGCGGCCGATCAAGGCGCGAGATTGATCAACTTCTGTGAAGGTGCGCTGTCCGGCTACGGTAAGGCGCAGATCATCAGTCCCGAACGCTGGCAAGACTTCGATTGGGATCGACAGGAAGCCGAGCTTCGCTCGATAGCCGAAACTTGCCGGCACCTTCGCCTGTTCGCCGTGATCGGTGGTGCTCACCGCCTCTCAAAGGCTTATCCGCCCCATAACAGCCTCTATGTTTTCTCGGACAAGGGACATCTGCTGACTAGATACGACAAGAGATATTTGTCGCATGGCGAATTGGGCGGCTGGTACACGCCGGGAACGACGCCGATCACGTTCGAGGTCGATGGCTACCGGTTCGGCTGCGCCATATGCATCGAGTGCCAGTTCGCGGAGATATTCGCCGAGTACGAACGCCTCGGCGCGGATGCGGTTCTCTTCTCCTCCTACGGTATACCGACGCACTTCCAGATCGCACTCCAGGCACATGCAGCGCTGAACTGTGTCTGGATAGGTGCCGCGACGCCGGCACAAACCGCTGACAAGGGACCTGCAGGGGTGATCGGCCCGGATGGGCAATGGATCAGTCGATGCTCGATGCAAGGGGCGGGGCTGGCAACCGCAGTGCTCAACCGTGACGATCCGGCTTACGAAATCCCGCTTCATAAGGCTCGTCCGTGGCGCAGCAAGGCGAGGCAAGGAGATATCTACCGGGAAAAGATGGCGGACGATCCAAGAAGCCGCAACAGAGGCGGCTATTGAATCGCGCTCGGTGCGGATGGCCAAGCCATGTACGCGCACTCAAGCCAGATTGCTTTACCGCCAGCCGCCACCGTTCGAAAGCGATGCAAGGAAAGCCGGCTCATCTCCCGCTATCCTCACAGCTGACATCCGCCGACTCGCGAGTACAGGGAAGAGGGAGGCGGCTTCACCCCTCTCTGTCCTGCCGACAGAAGGGATGGTGGCCGCCATTCTACTCTCAACCCCACCTGCACCCGCGACCTATAGCAACACGCCCTCATGCGCGTCCTTGGTGACGCTGTCATTGATGCTGACGATCGGTTCGCCGGTCTTCGGATCGCGGCTGACGGAGATCCGGTGCGTGGCGCCGTTCACCCGGACCTTGGCGGTATAGCCGTCCCAATGGGCCGGCAGAACCGGCCGGACAGCCAGCCTCTTGCCCTTCTGGCCAATGCCGAGGATACCCTCGACGCCGGCGCGGTAGAGCCAGCCGGCCGAACCCGTATACCAGGTCCAGCCGCCGCGGCCGGCGAGCGCGCCTTCGCCGTAGATGTCGGCCGCGACCACATAGGGTTCGACCCGATAATGCTCCGCCTCTTCGCGGCTGCGAGCATGCGACACCGGGTTCAGCATCTGGAATGCGCGCCAGGCTTCCTCCGCACGCTCCTGGGCGGCAAAGGCCAGCGCGACCCAGGTGCCCGCATGGGTGTATTGGCCGCCATTCTCGCGCACGCCCGGCGGATAGGCCTTGATGTAGCCTGGATCCTGTTCGGTCCTTGCAAGCGGAGGCGTGAAGAGGCGGACGATGCGTTTCTCCGGATCGACCAGTTCCGCCATGACCGCATCCATTGCGCGCCTGGACCGCTCCGCGTCGCCCTCGCCCGACAGCGTGCTCCAGGACTGGGCAATGGAGTCGATCCGGCATTCCTCGGCCGTCGCCGAACCGAGCGGCGTGCCGTCGTCATAATAGCCGCGGCGATAGTAGTCGCCGTCCCAGCCGGCTTCCTCGAGAGCCTGCTTCACCATCTCGAGATGCGCTTCCCAAAGCGTCACCCGCTTCTGGTCCCTGCGCTCGCGGGCAAAGGGCAGGAAGGCGCGGAGCGTACCGGCGAGGAACCAGCCGAGCCACACGCTCGTCCCCTCGCCCGCTTCACCGACGCGGTTCATGCCGTCGTTCCAATCGCCGCCAAGGATCAGGGGCAGGCCGTTGGCGCCCGTCCGCTTGATCGCGAGATCGAGCGCGCGGGCGCAATGTTCGTAGACATCGCCGACCTCTTCCGCCAGTTCTGGCTTGAAGAAGTTATCATGCTGCCCCTCTTCCAGTGCCGGCCCGATCAGGAAGGCAAGCTCCTCATCGAGGATGTCTTTCGTGCCGGTGACGGCGCAATAATGAGCGACTGCATGGGCGAGCCATACGACGTCGTCGGAAATCATCGTGCGCACGCCCGCGCCCGTGCCGGGCAGCCACCAGTGCTGCACGTCACCCTCGACGAACTGCCGGGCAGCCGCGTTGAGGATCTGTGCGCGTGCAAGCTCCGGCTTGTGAATGAGGAAGGCCAGCGTATCCTGGAGCTGATCGCGGAAACCAAAGGCGCCGCTCGCCTGATAGAAAGCCGAGCGGGCCATGATCCGGCACCCGAGCGCCTGATAGGGCAGCCAGTGGTTGATCATGTGATCGAAGGCCCGATCCGGAGTCTTGACTTTTACCGTATCGGTGAAATCTGCCCAGAAGCCCTTTGCCGTCTCCACGACCGTATCGAAGGCGGACGCGCGCAGTTCCGCAAGAATCGCCTCCACCGCTTCGGCGTTGTCGGCATCGCCGAGGAAGAAGGTGATCTGCCGCTCCGCGCCCGGCTCGATGGTAAGATCGCTGGCAAGCGCCGCACAGGCGTCGCCATCGACCTCGGTTGCCCCGGTAAGGCCGGCCCCCGACAGCACCGCCTGTGGGGCGAAAATGCCGCCGGCCCGGCCGAGGAACTCGCGCCGGCTCGCCGTGTAGCTCGCAACGTCACCGTCGATCGCAAAGAACGCCGCCCGGCCCGCATAGTCGATGCTGAAGGGATTGGTCGCGAGCAGCGCGGCAGCCGCCTCCTGCCACTCTGTCACCACGAAGGGCGCCGTGCGGCCGCGATCGTTGCCGAGAACCCATTCGGCATAGCCGTAGAGCCGAAGCTTGCGCTTCGCGGAGCCGCGGTTGCGGATGGAAAGACGGACGAGCTTCGCCGGCAGGGTCGGGTGCACCGCATGCGCCGCCTCGATCTCCAAACCATCCTGTGCGCTTCTGAACAGAGAATAGCCGAGCCCGTGGCGCGCCTCGAAGACCACGGACTTGCGCCGCGACAGCGCCGCATAGGGCGTCATCACCGCGCCGCTCTTCAGGTCGCGGATGAAGATCGCCTCGCCCGGCGCATTGACGACCGTATCGTTGGTCCAGGGGGTCAGCTGGTAGTCGCGCGAGTTACGGCTCCAGGTGAAGGCCGCGCCCTCGGCCGCAACGTGGAAGCCGAAACTCTCGTTAGAGAGGACATTGATCCACGGCTGTGGCGTCGCCTCGCCGCCTCTGAGCCGCACCACATATTCACGACCGTCCTCGGCAAAGCCGCCGAAGCCGTTCCAGAATTCGAGATCGTCGCCGCTGATCGCGGCGGCCGGCCGTTCGGCCCCCGCCTGCATCACCGGCAGCAGCATCTGCGTCGTCTCTGCGCTGCTTTCCAGAGGCTTCGCGTAAAGCGCGCTGGCGCGTGCGATCTGATCGGAGATGGTGCCGTTGCGGGCGTGGAACACGGCGCGCGAGGCCGAGATCAGCGTCGACCACGTCTCCGGCTCCATCAGGTCGCGGCGGACCGCAAAGATGTGCTGGCGCGGACCGTCGGAAAGACCGCGCAGCCGCAAGTTCTCGCACATGGCGTCGAGCGTGTGCTGCAGGTTCTGCGCATAGGACGAGGCCCGTTCGTTGATCACCACCAGATCGGCGGTGATGCCGCGGGCCCTTAAATATTCTTGCGCGCGGAGCGCCTCACGGGCGATGCCGAGATCGCCCTCATCGTTGATCCTCAGGCAGAAGATCGGGAAATCACCCGATATCGCCAGCGGCCAAAGCGCCGCCTGCGTGGCAAGCCCCGCCTTCACCGTCGCCGTGTCGGCCCTGAGATGCATGTCCGGATAAACCAGGTAGCGGCCGAGCATCTGGAAGGACGCGGCCTCCTTGGAGGTGATGCCCACATGGCGCATCTGCACCTGGCTGCGCGTCCAGGCATGAATCAGCTCGTGATTGAAGGTTTCCGGGTGGCGATAGCGATCGATCGCGCGATCGATACCCTCGCGATCGGGGGCGGCGATCGTCCAGAAGATGACGCTTACCTTTTTGCCGGCCGGGACTCGCACGACGCGACGAAGCGCCATGATTGGATCGAGCGTGAAGCCGTCGGTGCCCGAGAGCTGAGCGCCGGGATCGAAAGCTGCCGCCTCGGATAGGGTGCGGCCCTGTCCGAGGAAGCGGCGCCGGTCGGTTTCCGCCTGGGTGTGGCGATCGCTGCCGGCATTGTCGGTGATGAGATGCGCGACCGCGATATCCGGGTCGCCCGGACTGCGCTTGTTGCGCGAGACGCGGATGACGTCGCCCTGGCCGCTAATCTCGGTACGGATGAACATCTTCGAGAATGCTGGGTGGGCGTTGTCGGCCTCCTCTAGGGAGAGCACCGGCTCGGCATAGGAAGTCACCTCGATGAAGCGGTCTTCCAGCCCCGTATTGAGCAGGATCACACGGCGGCCTTCCGCATCGTGTTCGCTCGCGACGATGCACTCGACCTCGCTCGTCAGATCGCCGACGACCTTGACGAACTCGGCCTTGTCGTCGCCGAAGCGCGTCAGCGACTTTTCGCCCGGGGCGCGCCGCGGCTCTGCCGTCGCCGACCACCATTCGCCGCTGACCGTGTCGCGTAGGAAGATGAAGGTTCCGGTCCTGTCTTCCACGGGATCCGGCTGCCAGCGGGTGACCGCCTGTCCGTTCCAGCGGGCATAACAGGCGCCAGTCGCCGTCAGCATGATCGAGTAATGGCCGTTCGACAGGAAGACGGTTTCGCGGTCCTGCATCAGCGGATCTTCGATGGCGCGGACCTCCGGACGCAGGAGGTCGGCCTGGCCCTTGCCGAGCGATTCCGGCTCGCGCTTGGCGGCCATCACCGGAATGTCGCGCGGCGCCTTCTCCTGCAGCAGGAGCTCGGCGGCCTCGATCACCGGATCGGCGTGGAACCACTCGCGCAGCTGTCCATTGAAGACGACGTTCGCGATCGCCGCGATCGACATGCCGTGATGGTGCGCATAATAGTTGCGCACCACGGCGCAAGTCTGGCCCTCGGGCACGCGGGTCGGCGTGAAATCGACGGCGTCGTGGTAGCCATAGGCACCGAGCGCGCCGAGCGCCCTCAGCCGCGCCAGGTTGGCAAGCGCCGCCTTCGGATCGTACATGCAGGCTAGAATCGACGCATAGGGCGCGATCACCGCATTCTGGCCGAGGCCGCGCTTGAGGCCCAGCGTCGGCACGCCGAAATTCGTATACTGATAGGTCAGCTCATGGTCACGCGCGTTGAACGCGGCCTCGGAGATGCCCCAGGGCGTTCCGAGGCGTCGGCCGTGATTGATCTGTTCCTGTACCACCAGATTGTTGGTCTGATTGAGAATGCCGCCCTGGCGCTCCTGCATGACGAGCGGCGGCATCAGATATTCGAACATCGAGCCGGACCAGGAGACGAGCGCGCCGCGCGCGCCGACCGGCACGACGGGACGGCCGAGCTTGTACCAGTGCTCGGTCGGCAGGTCGCCCTTGGCGATGGCGAAGAGGCTCGTCAGCCGCGCTTCCGATGCGAGCAGGTCGTAGCAGGCCTCGTCGAGTTCGTTGGCGTTCACCCGGTAGCCAATGGAGAGCAGCCGCCGCTCCGGCCGGAACAGGAAGCCGAAATCCATCGAGAAGGCGATGTCGCGGGCGCGCTCCTTGAGGACCAGCAGCCGCTGGCGTAGTGTCTCGATCGCTCCGAGGTCGAAGACGCCGTCGGCAATATGCGCCTCGCAGGTCGCCACCAGCGAACCCGCCCATTTCGCCACCTCGCCCGTCTGCTGCGTGCGCACCTCATGGTCGAGATTGACGGTCAGCTTGTGCATATCGCGCGCAAGCACGGCCAGGTTGATTACGCGGATGGAGGCGAATTCGTGCTCGCGCTTGACGGAGGCAAGCGCATTCTGGAAGCCGGCGATGCGCTCTTCGATCAGGCGCCGGAGCGGCCGCACGGTCTTGCGGTCGTCGGGCAGTTCCGACAGCATTTCCGCCAGGATGGCAGCGACATCGCCGAGCCCGTCGAGATTGCCCTGAACATGGGCGGAGGGCGCCTCTGCCCATTCGCGGCACATTGACGATACCGCGATCAGATGCCCGGCAAGATTGCCGCTGTCGACGGAGGAGACATAGCGTGGCTCCATGACGTCGAGCGTGCGGGTGCGGTACCAGTTGAAAAGATGCCCGCGATATTTCGGCATGCGGTCGATGGTAGCGATCGTCTGCTCGAGCCGCGTGATCGTCTCCTCGAAGCCGATCCAGCCGAAGGAACGCGCCGACATCACTGACAGCAGATAGACGCCGATATTCGTAGGCGAAGTGCGCTCGGCCAAGACCGGCTGCGGCGTTTCCTGGAAATTGTCCGGCGGCAGGAAATTGCCCTCGGCGGTGACGAAGGTTTCGAAATAGCGCCAGGTGCGCCGGGCGATCCTGCGCATATCGCCGATCGCCTCTTCGGAGACGACGAGTTGGTCCTCCGTCTCGGCCGACTGGCTGACCAACCATGCGACCGCCGGCGAGAAGGCCCAAAGCAGGGCGAAGGGAATGCCGATGAAGGGCAATCCGGTATCCGAGATCGCCGCAAGCGCCAGCGAGACCGCGGCAAGCGCCGGGGCAGCCCACATGGCGCGGAAATAATCGCTGATCGATCCGTGACCGGCGCTCTGCACCTGTGCCGCCGTGCGCCACTCGAGCATCAGCTTGCGGCTGACGAAGGTACGGTAGATCGAGCGGACGATCGCGTCCGCCATCATCGCCGCGTTATGGGCGATGAAGATGATGCGGAGCGCAACCTGCGCATTGGCCGCCTGGATCTCCGAGAACACCGCATGGATATGGGCTCTGGCGACGATGTCGCTCCGCCGCGGCATCAGCCCCGAAATCAGCGACAGGGTCGGCGCGACAAAAAGGCTGAAGATCAGCACGAGCTGCCAGATCAGCGCCTCCATCGGCTCCATGTAGTACCAGCCCATGACCGAGGCGACGAGCCAGGCGACCGGAATGAGCGACCGGCGCAGGTTGTCGTACATCTTCCAGCGCCCGAGCATGGAAAGCCCGTTCGACGGGTTGAAAATATAGGGCAGCAGCTGCCAGTCGCCGCGCGCCCAACGATGCTGGCGCGACATCTCCACCTCGTAGCGGATCGGGAAATCCTCGACGAGCTCGACATCCGTAACCAGCGCGCAGCGGGCATAGGAGCCTTCGAGCAGATCATGGCTGAGCACCGCGTTCTCCTCGACCCGGCCCTTCAGCGCCGCCTCGAAGGCATCGACATGATAGAGGCCCTTGCCGGTGAAGCTGCCTTCGCCAGTAATGTCCTGGTAGACGTCGGAAACCGTAAAGACGTAAGGATCGATGCCGCGACTGGCCGAAAAGATGCGCTGGAAGGCCGAGGCCTCGCTGCCGGTGGTAAGCGATGGCGTCACGCGCGGCTGCAGGAGACTGTAGCCGGTCGCCACGTCCTGCGTCGCCGGATTCACGACGGGCCTGTTGATCGGATGGTAGAGCTTGCCGACAAGCTTCGTCACCGCGTCGCGCATCAGGCGCGTGTCGGAATCGAGCGTCATCACATACTGCACGCCGCCCGGCACCGTGTTGGCGCCCTGCAGGAAGGAGGTATCGCGGTCGCCGCGCAAGAGCAGGTTCAGCTCATGCAGCTTGCCGCGCTTGCGCTCCCAGCCCATCCACACGCCCTCGGCCTCGTTGTAGAGGCGCCGGCGATGCAACAGAAAGAAGCGGGTCTTGCCGTCATAGGCGTAGCGGGCGGAAAGCGAGGCCACTTCGCGCTTGGCGTATTCGAGCACGTCGTGGTCCGCCGGCGTTTCCTCGACCTTGCTGTCGGCCCAGTCGCTCACCAGCGCGAAGTAGATTTCGCCACGCGGATTGGCGAGGTAATGCACCTCGAGATTGCGCACCAGTTCGTCTACGTGATCGCGCTTGGCGATGAGACAGGGAACCGCGACGAGCGTGCGAGCATCCTGCGGAATGCCGTCAAGGAACTCGTAGCCGACGAGCCGCGACGGTTTGACGATCAGGGTGACCAGCGTGTTGAACAGACCCATCGCGCCCTCGGAGGCCGGCAGCGCGAAGAGAAGCAGCATGATCAGCTTGGCGCCGCTCGGAATGTCCATCGGATCGACGAAGGCGAAGACAGCCACCATCGCCAGCAGCGTCAGGAGGATGTTGGGTCCGGCGATCGCGAACCAGTCGAGCTTCCTGACGACCCGGATGACGCGCTGGAGCGGCGACGGCGAATAGCCGATCCTTCGTTCCAGGTCATTGCGCCGCTCGCCGACGAGGAAAGCGCCGACATTGGGCTCCTGCAGCGGCGCCTCGACGGTGGCGGCTGCCCTGGCCTCCTCGACCATGTCGATCGCGATCTGGGTAACCTCGTGCTCGCTGTGGCCGGAACGACGGGCGAGCTTCTCGATCGTGTCGCGATACGTGTTGCGTGAACCGAAATCGAGCGCGGCATAATCGGAACCGGCGCGCAGCGTCGCATCGATCTTGCTGACGCTTTCGAACCAGACCGCCCAGTCCGTGTCGTCGATTTCGCGTAGGCTGCGGATGATGTTGCTCATCGTCGCATTGCCCGACGAAAGGCGGTTCTGCTCGGCTACGAGCGCCTCCTCGACGTCGGTGCCGCGGCGCTCGAGCCGCTCCTCGATCCAGCCGATCACGACGCCCGAGGTCTGCGACCCGTCGCGCAGGCGATAGAGGAGCTGGGCGATGAAGGTGTTGTCGGCGGCCAGCGCCTCGTATTCCGCGAGCAGCGCCCGGCATCCTTCCGGTTCGCTCAGGCGGACGATCTGGTCGGCGACGTCATTTGCCTTCAGGCGCATGGCGCGCGAGCGCTCGACGCGGATGGCGATGCGGCGGAGGTTTTCAATGAGGACGAAGCGCAGGATCGACGGCAGCGCCCACAACTCGCCGATACGGAAGGTTTCGTGTTCCTGGAAGCCCTCGACCATCGCGGTGATGCTTTCCCAGGAGACGGTGCTGTGGGTGTGAGCGACATAGAGCCAGGCGAGCGCCATTGCGCGCGGAAGGTCGACGCCGGCGACGGCAATCGTCGGCAATTGCCGGTAGAACCGGCGCGGAAAATCTCGCCGGACCTCCTGGATCGCATCCTCGACGACGTGGTGGTTGTCGAGCAGCCATTCGGCAGCCGGGGTGATCGCCGCGCCGGTCTCGACGTCCTGGGCGGTCACCCGGTAGATCCGGAAGATTTCCTTTTCGTTCTCCCGGTGCCGGGCGCGGAACTCGAAAGGGAAGAAGCCCGGCAGCGACGTAACGCCGACGCGTGCAAGATCGGCACCGCATGCCCTGAGGTCGTCTATCGAGAAATAGCTCGCGCGGATCGAATCGTTGTAGTCGATCTGCCTGGCTTCCGGCTCGCGCGGTGGACTGGAGGGCGTCGTGTTCTGGAGCATGGGTATGGATTCTGATTCCCACCGGGCTTCGTCGGTCCGGTTCTCGTTGTTTTGCCGCAGGGATTGCGGCCCTGAAGTTTCAAGTGCCGCCGGCACCTTTCTAGACACGGTCATGTCCCCCATCCGCCGTCATTGTCCCGGGCTGGAAGGCGTGCAAACGGGCGTCGGCAGGGCTTGGGGCAATGGTGGTCGCAAAGCCGACGGCACGTTGGCTGTCACGGGCCGGGTGATGCATGAAGATGGCATTTTTTAGCCGCAGTGTCAGCGTCTTGCAAGGATTGCGAGCGCCGGCGCGGGCGGATTGAGCAGGCTCTGGTTCGTGCGAAACCGCACTGTCCACCTGCGGCCTCGGCTCGATGAACGTCTCTCTCACGTCAGCCCCTTCCTGGTGCCTGGAGGTCCGAGGCTCCGGATGGCGAACGGCCGCCGAAATGGCCGGCCCGGACTTCTCCCGCCGTTATGGATCAGCCGACCTGCTCGCTGATCCACTCCTGGAAAGCGCGGCTGATCGGGTTCTCCAATTTTCCTTCCGGAACAACGAGATAATAGCTGTTCTCAGTCTGCATCGGTCGATCGAGAACGATCCGCAGCGTGCCTGCGGCAAGTTCCTGTTCGATGAGATAGCGGGGCAAAAGGGCAAAACCGAGACCTGCGGCCGCCGCTTCGATGACCATGGAAAACTGATCGAAGCGATTGCCGCGATAGGCGCCATCGCTGTCGACGCCGTTCGCCTCGAACCATTGCCCCCAGAGCTTCGGCCTGGTCGCCAGATGCAAGAGCGGACTGCCGCCGATATCCTCCGGCGTTTCGATCGGCCTTGCGGCGCCGAGCGCCGGGCTTGCGACCGGCACGATGACCTCGCTGCAGAGATAGCTGCAGGCGGCGCGCGCCCAGACGGGCTGACCGTAGTGAATGGCGAGGTCGAAATTCTGCTCCTCGAAATCGAAGGGGGCGGAGCGGGAGGCGATGTTGAGGACCGTGCCGGGATGTCGTCTCAGGAAATCAGGCAGCCGCGGCACCAACCAGCGGCTGCCGAAGGTCGGCAGCGATGCGATCGAGAGGCTCGTTTCGGCGCGGGCCGAGGCCATCGCGCGCACCATCAGTTCCTCGGTCTGGTTGAGCAGGCGACGGACCTCCGGCAGGAGTTTCTGCCCCGCATCCGAGAGGATGACGCGCTGGCGCACCCGCTCGAAGAGAAGCACGCCGAGCTGCGTTTCCAGATCCTTGATCTGGCGGCTGACGGCGCTCTGCGTCAGGTTGAGTTCGGCGGCGGCCTGGGTGAAGCTGCCGTGGCGCGCAGCGCATTCGAAAGCCTGCAGCGTCGTCACGTCGGGAACCAGTCGGCGGCTCAACTTCATTCCGGCCTCGCATTAACATAGTCGGATGCAGCGCGATACATGGCCGCAGCGTTCCGATATAATTAGAAATAAGAATGATCTTGTCCTTCACCCTTAGCGCCAGGCGAGTCCCAGTGAAAGAGAATAGTTACGTTTCGGCCGACGATATCCGATCGGCCTTTTCCGCCGCGATGTCCGTCATGTACCGGGAAGAGGTTCCCGCCTACGGGACGCTGATGGAACTGGTCGAAACGGTGAATGCGGAGACGCTGTCCGCCGACGCGCAATTGAAGGAGCGCCTCACGGCGACCGATTCTCTCGAGCGCATCTCCGAGGAGCGGCACGGGGCGATCCGTCTCGGCACGCCCGCGGAGCTTTCGATGATGCGCCGTGTCTTTGCGGTGATGGGCATGTATCCGGTCGGCTACTACGATCTTTCGACGGCGGGCGTGCCGGTGCATTCCACCGCCTTCCGCCCTGTCGGCGAGGCCTCGCTGAAGCGCAACCCCTTCCGCGTCTTCACCTCGCTCCTGAGACTCGACCTGATCGCCGACGAGACCTTGCGCGCCGAGGCCGAGGCGAATCTCAAGGCGCGCCGCATATTCACGGAGGGAGCGGTCGAACTCACCGAAAAAGCCGAGTATGATGGCGGGCTGGACGAGGTGGACGCGAAACGCTTCGTCGCCGAAGTGCTCGAGACCTTCCGCTGGCACGACCGGGCCAATGTCTGCGCCGATCTTTACAAGCGGCTGCACGACGCCCACCGGTTGATCGCCGACGTCGTCTCCTTCAAGGGGCCGCACATCAACCACCTGACGCCGCGCACGCTCGACATCGACAAGGTGCAGGCGCTGATGCCGGACCATGGCATTGCGCCCAAGGCGGTGGTCGAAGGCCCGCCGACGCGCCGGTGCCCGATCCTGCTGCGCCAGACCTCCTTCAAGGCGCTCGAAGAGGCCGTGTCGTTCCGCGACGGCGATGGCTGGAAGGCCGGTTCCCACACGGCCCGCTTCGGCGAGATCGAACAGCGCGGCATTGCGCTGACGCCAAAGGGCCGCGGTCTTTACGATTGGCTGCTCGACCAATCGCGCAAAGTCGTTCGCCCCACGGCCGACGGTTCCAATGCCCGGGAGTACGAGGCAGCGCTTGCCGAAGTCTTCGCCGCCTTCCCCGATAGTTGGGCCGACATTCGCGAGGCGGGCCTCGGCTATTTCAGCTATTCTCTGACGGAGAAGGGCCGTCGGACGAAGCTTCCCGGCCGCCGTGACCTTGAGTCGCTGATCGCGGAGGGCCTCGTCCGGTTCGACCCGATCGTCTACGAAGACTTCCTTCCGGTCAGCGCCGCCGGTATCTTCCAGTCGAACCTCGGCGACGGCGCCCAGCAGGAATTCGTCGCAAGTCCGAACCAGCAACGCTTTGAGGCCGACCTTGGCGCCGCCGTGCTTAACGAATTCGATCACTATGCCGGCATCGAAAATGCATCGATCGAAAGCTGCCTCACGGCGCTGACCACGGCAGTCGCAGCGGAATGATACGCCAACGATGATTGACGAGCACCATATCGACGCGCTGAAGGCCCTTCTTGGCGACAAGGGCGTCGTCACGCGTCAGAAGGACATGGAAGCCTACGAGACGGGCGCCCGCTACGACCGCGGGCGGGCCAGTGCCGTCCTGCGACCGGCGACGACGGCGGAGACGTCTGCGGCCGTCGGCTATTGCGTGCGCAATGGCCTCGCCCTCATTCCGCAATCCGGCAATACCGGCCTCGTTTCCGGCTCGACCCCGGATGAGACCGGCAGCGAGGTGATCCTCAGCCTCGATCGGCTGACCCGCCAGTTCGAAATCGACACGGACAACCGCTCGGTTCGCCTCGATGCGGGCTTTCACCTGTCGGATCTCAACCGGAGGCTAGAGGATCACGACCTGTTCTTCCCGATCGACCTCGGCGCCGATCCGCGGATCGGCGGGATGATTGCCACCAACACGGGTGGATCGCGCTTCCTGAAATATGGCGACGTCCGCCGCAACACGCTGGGGCTCAAAATAGTTCTTGCCGACGAGGCGGGGACCGTGCTCGACCTCGGTTGCAGCCTGCGCAAGAACAATACCGGCGTCGATTGGAAGCAGATATTCATCGGCACGTCCGGCGCCTTTGGCATCGTCACCGAATGCGTGCTCAATCTCGAACGCCTGCCGAAACAGACGGCGACGGCTTTCCTGGTGCCCTCGGGTGGCGCTCAAGTGCTGCCGCTGCTCAAGGCCATGGAGGAACGGCTCGGCGCCTATCTCTCGGCCTTCGAAGGCATGTCGAAGAATGCGATCGCCGCGGCTTTCGCCCATGTACCGTCGCTGAAGAATCCCTTCCAGGGCGGAAACATCCCGGACTATGTGATCCTCGCCGAGATCTCCCGCACCTGGGCGCCGCGCGAGGGCGAGCAATCGCTCGACGCGGTGCTGGAAAGCGTTCTTGCGGAGATCTGGGAAATGGAGGACGCGCCGCTCGCCGACGCCTTCATCGGTCCGCCGCACGAGACCTGGGCGCTGCGCCATGCACTTTCGGAAGGGGTGAAACATCTCGGCAAGCTGATCGCCTTCGACCTTTCCTTCCGTCGGGGTGACATCATGGTCTTCTGCGACCATATGAAGGCGGAAATGCCGGCGCAATTTCCAGGCGTCATCATCTGCGATTTCGGCCATATCGGCGATGGCGGGGTGCACTTCAATCTGGTCGTGGAGAAGAATAGCCCGCTATTGGCTGAACCGGGTTTCGAGCAGCGCCTGCGCGAATGGGTCTTCGCCGTCGCGGTCGAGCAATACGGCGGCAGTTTCAGTGCGGAGCATGCGATCGGCCGCCGCAACCAGGCCTGGTACGATTTCTACACGCCGGAAAAACTGAAGCAAATGGCGGCCGGTCTCAAGCCGATCACCTCGCCGGGAAAGCTCGGCAGTGTGCGGTTCGGCTAGCGCACCAGCCCAAACGACAGGATCAAACGGGAGTCAGCACATGAATATTGCAGCCACGAAGCTCGACGTCGCCAAGGAGGCAGCCGCCCTCCTCGAAAAGATGGGCGTTTCCAAGGAAGCTTACAGCGGCGGCGACATGCCGTCCTTCAGCCCGGTCACCGGCGAACAGATCGCAAGCCTCAAGACCGACTCGGCCGACGAAGCCGCGAAGAAGATTGAAAAGGCCGACGAAGCCTTCCGCGCCTGGCGCCTGGTGCC